>JBJKZN010000001.1:0-15412 GCA_045560315.1 Fidelibacterota bacterium
GTTTATTGAATATTGACTCATAAACTCTAATAAAAAAAGGAGTCTTTTCTGGCTCATAATATACAGGAGTAGCTACAGTATTGAATGTAATCTTATTATTATATATAAAAGATTGATTGGTAAACATAACTACACTTCCTCCCATGCTATGACCCACAATCTGCCAATCATCTATTGCTGGATATTTTTTGATAAGATTTTCTAATTCAATAGAGAATTCTTTAGCAACTGTGCTAGGACATTCGTTCCAATCGTATTTATAAAAGAAAGTTTTTATGTCTTCTTTTACTAAGAAATTGAATGGTTGGACCCATTCATGGTGAATATCAGGCCAGTAGACTGGATAAAAGCCATGTATTCCTACTATTGCTCTTGTTTTATTATTATCATGGATGATATTCATTCCATTAGGAATTTTTTTTAATTCTCTATATGAATTAAATTTATCTTGAGCAGTAGATATGCTAAAGAATAACGATAAAATTATTACAATAATTAGTCTTTGATTTCTCATTGTATAATATTGAAATTGCTAAAATGAACACTAAGATACAATTAGTAAAAACAGAAGAAGATTATAAACGAGTTCTTACAATTAGAAGAACAGTATTTATTGAGGAACAAAATGTTCCAGAAAGCTTAGAAATTGAGAATGAGGATGAATCTTTTCATGTATTGGCTCTCTCTGGCAATATGCCAGTAGGGACAGGACGATGGAGAAAAACATCAGAAGGTTATAAGTTAGAGCGTTTTGCTGTATTGAAAGAATTTAGAACAAAAGGAATTGGTAGAGATATTGTAAAGTTCGTTTTGGATCAAATTCCATCAGAAGATATGATATATTTACATGCTCAAGAAAGTGTGATAAAATTTTATAAAGATTTAGGATTTACAATTATTGGCAGTACATTTATCGAAGCTGACATAGTTCATGCAAAAATGGTTTATAAAACAGTATTTAGATAGGAAATGGTTACAACAATAATGAATTCACTATTTAGCTTATCACTTTTAGTGAGTGGTGGTCATATAGTAAGTACTAATTTAGAATTACATCATTATAGTGATGATGACTACAAAGAGATTTTTTATCTAAAAAATCGAGTCTCAATTTCTAAAAATTGCACTATACATTCTGAAGTGGAAGATATTAAAAAAATAATGCGTCATCGGCCTAATGGTGAACAAAAAGCAGTTTATAAAGTAACCAAAAATGATACACTTGAAAAAGTGGAAAAAAAGAAAATACCAATCAATCAAGATAGTGCATAAAAGATGAATCAACCTTCATATATCCGTCTATTTAAACTGATTTTAACATATTGGCCTTTACTTGTAGCATCTGGTATAGCAGCAATAGTGTTTGTCTTATTTAATAGTGCATCTATCTGGATTACTGCAACAATGATTAATAATGTTTTAATTGATTTTAATGATATGGTTGCAGAAAACGCACGATTGCTAGCATTAGATAGTTGGTCTGCTAATGATCAACTAAAGTTATTTTCAAATAAGCTACTTTTAAGAGAATCAGCTATTGAGACGGTTTCATCGGTATGTATTGCTCTAGTAGTGGTCTTTACCTGTAAGAATATTGCATTATATATTAAGAATATTACATTATCTATTATTCAGTTTAAGCTTATTAGAGATTTAAGAAACACGCTATATAAACATCTTCATTATTTATCTCTTTCCTATTTTAACAAGAACAAATCTGGTGAATTAACTGCTATTCTTGTAAGCGATATTGATAATATGAAAAATTCACTAGGTACCACTTTTCAAAAATTATTTGTAGAGCCAATTAATATTCTAACATTTTTAACATTACTTTTTATTATTAGTCCAAAGTTGACAGCTATTGCATTGACCATTGTTCCATTGAGTGGTATTGTCATTTTTGGTATTGCTAGAAGTATTAGAAGAAAAGCAACAAGAACGCAAGCGCAATTAGCAGGTATTACATCCATCATATCTGAAACACTGAGCTCAATAAGAATTGTTAAAGCATTTGCTATGAAAGCTTATGAGGTAAAGAAATTTTCTATTGAAACGCAGCAGTATTATAAATTAATGCTCAAGAAAGATATATTAAGATTATTTTCTTCTCCTATAACAGAAGTTATTGGAGCATCGATTGCGGCATTATTGCTATGGGTTGGAGCTCGTGAAGTATTAGAAGTGCAATCTATTACATCAGAAGATTTTATACGCTTTATCTTATTGTTATTTAGTCTATTTCAGCCAATTAGGAAGCTTAGCAATGTTTTTAATGAATTACAAAATGGATTAGCATCAGCAGATAGAGTTTTTTCTATTTTGGATACCAAATCTGATATTGTGAATGTCCCAGATGCTGTCAAAATTAATAGCCTAAATAAAAACATTGTATTTAAAGATGTTAGTTTCCACTATGGAAATGAAGAAGAGAAAGTATTAAATAATATTAATTTTTCTATTAATACAGGTCAAATCATTGCGCTTGTTGGGCCTAGTGGTGCAGGAAAATCTACCTTAGTTGATTTAATTCCTAGGTTTTATGATACTATTGATGGCTCCATTCTAATGGATGATACTAACATTAAAGATATCAATCTTAATTCATTGAGATCATTGATGGGTATTGTTACTCAAGAGACATTTCTATTTAATGATACTGTAAGAGCTAATATTTCTTATGGAGTAGAATCAATAGAAGACAGTGTTATAAAAGATGCTGCAATTGCAGCAAATGCACATGATTTTATCGAAAAACTTCCTGATGGCTATGACACTGTTATTGGTGAGCGAGGCATTTCTTTATCAGGTGGACAAAGGCAACGTATTGCTATAGCGCGTGCAATAGTAAAAAATCCACCAATTCTAATTTTAGATGAAGCAACATCTTCTTTAGATACTGAATCAGAAAAAAACGTTCAAGAAGCAATTGAAAAATTAATGCGCAATCGTACAGTAATTGTTATAGCGCACAGATTATCTACAGTGCACAATGCTGATAAGATTCTTGTGCTTGATAATGGAAAGATTATTGATGAAGGAAGCCATGAAGAATTAATGAATAGGGACGGTGTATATAAAGAGTTACACAATATGCAATTTCAAACTTAAATTTGATTATAATTATGGGGAAATTAAAAGAAAACTTAGCAAAAAAGATACCTGACTGGAGATATAATTATCGACAGCTTCTTGATGAGAAAGGCGATCATGTTACAAGCACAGTAACAATAGAAAAAGCTTTTTCTGGAATGCGTGGTGTAAAGGGTATGATCTGTGATACATCATCTGTAACTGCAGATGCTGGATTGCATGTTAGAGGTCATCATATACTTGATCTAGTTCATATTAAACCTGAAGAGGTTTTTTATTTATTGCTTGTAGGAGAATTGCCTAATAAGGATGAACTTGAAGATGTCCAAAGATGTCTACATTCTAAAAGTGAAGTCCCGCAATATGTATGGGATGTACTCAACAGTATGCCAAAAGATTCGCATCCAATGGCAATGTTTAATACTGCGATTTTATCGATGCAAAAAGAAAGTAAATTTGCAGAGGCTTATGATTTAGTAGTTTCAAAAAGCGATTATTGGGAAACTACTCTTGAAGATGGTGTAAATATCATTGCAAAACTTCCTGCTATTGCAGCAGCAATTTATCGATTACGATTTGATAAAGGAGATAGATTAGAGCATGCAGGTTCTCTAGATTGGTCTGAAAGTTTTTTACAAATGATGGGTTTTGACCATTCCGAAGATATGCTAAAGATGATGCAATTATATTTAATGTTGCATTGTGACCATGAAGGTGGAAATGTAAGTACATTTAGTTCGTTAACTGTTAATTCAGCTTTATCTGACCCTTATTATTCTTTATCTGCAGGTCTGAATGGATTAGCTGGGCCATTACATGGATTAGCAAATCAAAATAATTTAAAATTTGTACTAGATGTTATAGATCATTTTAAGGGCGTACCAAGCGATGAAGAATTAAAAACTTTTGCTTGGGGCAGATTAAATTCAGGAAAGGTAATTCCTGGATATGGTCATGCAGTATTAAGATGTCCTGATCCAAGATTCACAGCATTTATGAACTTTGGTAAAGATAATATTAATGATAGCGAAGTATTTGATGTCGTAACGAAGCTATTTACTATTATTCCAGATATATTAAAAGAACATGGGAAGGCTAAGAACCCATGGCCAAATGTTGATGCGGCTTCTGGATCATTGCTTCACCATTATGGATTAAAAGAATTTCAATTTTATACGGTATTATTTAGTATGTCTCGATCATTAGGCATTATATCTCAATTAGTCTTAGCTCGTGCAATGGGATTACCATTAACACGACCAAAATCTTTGACTTTTGAAGCCTTGAATCAGTTATAAGCATTTATGCTTAAAAAAGATAAAATTAATTTCATTATTAATACGCTTGATGAAATTTATCCCGAAGTTTCGCCACCATTAACTCATTCAAATCATTATACGCTTCTTATTGCAGTGTTATTATCAGCAAATACTACTGATAAGTCTGTAAATAAAGTCACACCAGTTCTTTTTGCAAAAGCAGATAATCCAAAGAAGATGATAACATTAGACTATGAAACAATTTATAAGATTATTAAGCCATGTGGATTGGGTCCAGCAAAATCAAAAGCAATCTTAGGTTTATCAAAAATTCTTGTTGATAAGCATAATGGAAAAGTCCCAAATAATTTTGCAGATTTAGAATCTTTCCCTGGAGTAGGGCATAAAACAGCTTCTGTTGTGATGTCTCAGGCATTTGGAGTGCCTGCATTTGCAGTAGATACACATGTTCATCGTTTAATGTATAGATGGGGATTATCTTCTGGAAAGAGCGTGAAACAAACAGAAAGAGATGCTAAGCGCTTATTTCCAAGGGAAAAATGGAGCAAGCTCCATCTTCAAATCATATTTTATGGGAGAGATTATTGCCCAGCTAAAAATTTTAATCCAAATATATGTCCAATTACTTCAGTAGTTGGAAGAAAATCTTTATTTAGATAAATTATCTATTCAAATGGCGAAGAATAATAACATATACCTCACAAAAGTTTTTACTTTTGCTGCAGCCCATCAATATGGAAATAGTAAATGGTCTGATGAGAAGAATTTAGAAGTATTTGGAAAGGATGTAAAAGTGCATGGACATAATTATAAACTCCATGTGACAGTTACGGGAGATGTAGACCCAGATACAGGATTCTTGGTTGATCTTGGTCATCTAAAGTCGACTGTGAAAGATCATGTAATCTCAGTGTTAGATCACTCTCAGTTTGAGAAGGATATTCCTTGGTTTGAAGGAAAACAACCTTCAACAGAAAATCTAGTAGTTTTTATTTGGGAGGTAATCACCAAACATTTAAAAGGGTGTTCTTTACATCGTATACGTTTGGTAGAAACGCCGACAATCTATACAGATTATTATGGAGACAGCAATGAATGAGTTTCAAGAAAGATTTTATTTAATTTTAACAGGAATATTTATTGCTTCACTTGTAGCATGTAATCTTATTTTCCAAAAGTTCTTTACTTGGAATTTTCTTGGAATGACATTTGAACTTTCTGTAGGGATTATTGCATATCCTGTAACATTCTTGGTAACTGATTTAATTTCCGAGCTCTATGGACAAAAACGAGCAAACCAAGTGGTTATATCTGGATTTTTTGCCAGTATTTTTACAACACTTTTAGTGATAGTTTCGATGAATGCGACTGCAGCAGAATGGTCACCAATAGATAGTGAGACATTTACGAGAGTATTTGGACTAACAGGTCCAGCATTTTTTGCTTCAATGGTTGCATACCTAACTGCACAATTAATAGATGTTAGGATATTTCATTTTTGGAAGCGTCTTACTAAAGGGAAGTACTTATGGCTTAGAAATAATGCATCTACTATGTTTTCTCAGCTGGTAGATACGTCCGTTATTCTAATTATTCTTTGTTCAGCTGGAGTAATTGATTGGGAGCGTTTTTATGGACTATGGATGATGGGATGGTTATTTAAAGTGTTAGTTGCATTAGTTGATACGCCAATTATTTATTTTACATTGTGGGCATTAAGAGATAAGATTCAACCTACAAGCTATTTAGAGGAAAATTAATGAACGATAAAGATAAAAAGCACTTAGAGGAAATTACAAAATCACTCTTAGAGTCTATTGGAGAAGATCCAAATCGAGAAGGATTACTAAAAACTCCACAAAGAGTAGCAAAATCTTGGGAATTTCTATCAAAGGGTTATGAGGAAGATCTTGATACATTAATCAATAATGCAATTTTTGAAGAATCTGCAAAAGATATGGTTATTGTAAAAAATATAGAATTTTATAGTCTGTGTGAGCATCATCTTATCCCATTCCATGGCAAAGCACATGTTGCTTATATCCCAGATGGTAAAATTATTGGTTTATCAAAGATTCCGAGAATTATTGATCATTATTCTAAGAGATTACAAGTTCAAGAACGTCTTACGAATCAGATTGCAAATACCCTTCAAGATATTTTACAACCAAAAGGCGTAGCAGTCGTTATGGAAGGGAAACATTTTTGTATGTTAATGCGTGGAGTACAAAAACAAAATAGTATTGCAACTACAAGTGCGATGTTAGGATTATTCCGAGAAAAAGATACTACAAGAAATGAATTCTTAAATTTAATACAAACAAATAACGTATAAGACTAAGAGGAAAATATTGAACAGTTATGACTTAATTATTCTAGGTGGAGGTCCGGGAGGATACAATGCCGCATTTCGTGCTGCTGAACTAGGAAAGAAGGTAGCGATTGTTGATGACAATAATCTTGGAGGCGCGTGTTTGAATTGGGGATGTATTCCAACAAAATCATTATTAAAGAATGCAGAAGTAATGGATCTAATTAATGCATCGGAATCATATGGAATATCTGTTAAAGATGTTGCTGTAGATTTTGAGTCTATTGTAAATAAAAGTGTTCAAGCGAGACAACGTCTATCAAAAGGGCTCCATCACCAAGTCAAGAAACATAATATCGATTTTCATGCAGGATTTGGAACATTTACTGATAAAAATACAATAACGGTAAATGATACTACTATCACTGCAGAAGCATTTATTATTGCAACAGGATCTAAACCAAAGACACTTCCTAGCCTAAATATAAATGACAGTGAAGTTGTTTATGCAAAAGATATTTTTCAGATGAAATCAATTCCTAAATCAATGACAATTATTGGTGCAGGTGCAATTGGAGTAGAGTTTGCATATTTCTTTAATAGTTTTGGAACAGATGTCACATTAATTGAGGCAGAGGATACTATTTTGCCACACGAAGACAAAGAAGTTTCACAATGGGTTGAGAAAGTATTCAAAAAGAAAAAAATTAATGTCTTAACAGGCACATTAGCAGACAATATTGATGACGAAAAGGTGTTGATTTCCATTGGAGTAGAAGGCAATTCAACAGGAATGGGATTAAAAGGCTTAGGATTAGAATTTTCTGAGAATAATCATATTGCAGTAAATGAACATGGAAAAACAAATATTGATAATATTTATGCAGTGGGAGATGTAATTGGTGCTCCATGGCTTGCTCATGTTTCTGCAGCAGAAGGTCTCTATGTTGCTGAACATCTTTGTGGATTAAATCCAAAGCAGATTGACTATAACAGTATTCCTGCTTGTACTTATTCAAAACCCGAAGTGGCATCGATTGGTGCTACAGAGCAAACACTAGTGGATAGCAATATAGAGTTTAAAGTTGCTAAATCATTTTTTATATCTAATGGGAAAGCAGTTGCTGTTGGATCTACGGATGGTTTTATAAAAATACTAGTTGGTACAAAAGGTGATATTTTGGGCGCTCATATTGTTGGATCTAACGCAACAGAAATGATTTCAGAGCTTAGCATTATCAAAACAAATAATTTGACTATCGAAAATATATTTAATTCTGTCCATCCACATCCTACTTTTTCTGAAGCAATCTTTGAAACATTATTGCAGCTAAAATAAATGGATATATCTGTTAAAGATTTAGGAATATGTAATTATAACATAGCCTTATCTAAGCAAGAGTTCACGAGAGAAAAACTCATCAAAAAAACAGGAATAGATACTCTGATATTGTTAGAGCATAATCATATTTATACTCTTGGTAAGAATGCTAATCGTGATAATATTCTCAATAATGATTGTGAAATTATTCAAACAGATCGTGGAGGAGATGTTACCTATCATGGTCCTGGACAATTAGTAGGATATCCTATAATAAATCTAAAGAGAATAGGATTAAGCGTGAAATCCTATGTTAATCATATCGAGTCTTTATTAATTGCTGTTCTTTATGACTATAATATAGATGCACATACAAAAAAAGGTAAACCTGGTGTTTGGATCGATGATAGGAAGATAGGGAGTATTGGGATTCGCGTGTCTCATGGAGTAACTACTCATGGATTTTCTCTCAATGTAAACACAGATATGAATTATTTTTCTAATATCATTTCTTGTGGAATTGATGATGTTTTAATGACATCAATGGAGAAAGAACTTGGAACAGAATTGTTTATAGATGATATTAAACAGTCGATTATATTGCATTTTAACCGATTATTCAACATACAATGATTCAATCAGGCATACATAAACCAAAAATTAATATTACTACTGATGAAAATTACAAGTCAGTAAAAAAAATGGTGCAAGAAAGCTACCTTAATACTGTTTGCGCTGAAGCAAGATGTCCAAATATCTATGAATGTTGGAATCGTAAAACAGCTACTCTAATGATATTAGGTGATACATGTACTAGAGGATGTGGATTTTGTTCTATAAAGACAGGAAAACCTACTTGGAATGATCCTCTTGAACCTTATCGTGTGGCACAAGCAGTTCAGAAAATGAAACTACGCCATGTGGTTATTACATCTGTAGATCGCGATGATTTAAAAGGAGATTATGGTTCGACGATATGGGCACAAACTATTAATGCTACACGTAAATTAAATCCAAAATGTACGATAGAAGTACTCACTCCTGATTTTAAAGGAGACAAGAATGCATTAAACACCGTATTTGAATCACAGCCAGATATATTTAGCCATAATGTTGAATGTGTAGAAAGAATTAGCAAGGGAGTAAGAGCGCAAGCAAATTGGCAGCGTTCATTAGATGTATTAAAAGAATCAATAGCTTATGGATTGCGTACCAAAACAGGTATGATGGTTGGATTAGGAGAGACTGAAAAAGAAGTAAAGGATACAATGGAGCAAATTGTTGCACTAGGTGTACAAATTTTTACCATTGGACAATATTTGCAACCAACAAAAAAACATCTAAAAGTAGAACAGTATGTTTCGAAAGAAAAATTTGATGAATATAAAGTTTTTGGAGAGTCTATTGGATTTAAAATAGTGGAGTCTGGACCATTAGTGCGTAGTTCTTATCATGCAGATGAGCAAGCGCGTACAATCTTTAGTAATAATGAATAGAATTATATTATATACAGTGATTATTGGAACCTGTTTTTTCATATCACATATTGCTGTCAATGGTACAAATGAAATTATAGGAAAAGATGTAGTAAAAAATATTTCTTATAAATTACCAGAGGGTTGGAACGCATCTACTTCAGACAAGCAATTTCGTTTATTAGAAGTAAGCTTAGACACCAATGAAGATTTTTCTGTAGTAGTATTTAATAATATTCAAGGAACAGCAGATCAAAATCTAAATCGTTGGATGGGTCAATTCAAAAAAGATGATTCATTTGATAAAGAAAATATTGTAGTGAAAAGAGATAGTTTGGACAGCAAATATGTTACATCAATTGAGATGTATGGGACATATGAGGTTCCTAGAATGGGGAACAATACATTACCAGTTGAGGTTAAACCAAATTATGGCCTCTTAGGAGGTGTAGTAGAATTTCCTAACAGCTTATATTTTATTAAAGCAGTCGGAAATGATGAGTTAATAAAAGAAAACTCTGCCTCTTTTGATGAGTTTTTATACTCAATTGAACTAAATTAGCAGACTTTATTGCCATTTTGGCATATTTTTGATGAATTTTTATAGTTTTAGGCTATATTTAACATAAGGCACAGTTTTTGCATCAATACTGGTAGGAACAAATATGGAAAAAATAGAAAAACAATATCCAGTAATGCCGTTAAAAAATACGGTATTATTCCCTCAGCAGGTTATTCCTATTTATGTAGGAAGAAAGAAATCATTGCAACTGATTGAAGACCTAGATCCAGATAATAAATATCTGGTAGTTGTTGCACAACAAGATGGATCAGTAGAAGATCCAAAAGAAGAAGATTTATATTCTTATGGTACACTAGCGTTAGTGTTAAAAACATTTGATATGCCAGATAATAGCAAATCTGCTATTGTACAAGGTGTAGATAGAGTCAAAATTTTAAAATATCAAAAAGATGGACCTTATTTTATTGCTGATGTGGAAAGAATTCCAGAATCCATTACTAGTCCAGATGTACAAGTTGAGGCATTAGCTAAAAGTTTAAAAAATTCATTTACTGAACTAATTAAGATTTCTCCAAATCTAAATGAAGAGCATGCAGGAATGTTATCTAACATTGATCGTCCTTCTCGATTAGCAGATAGAGCAACATCTCTTTTATCAGTATCTAATTCAGAAAAGCAAGAAGTGCTAGAAGAATTAGATATTAAAAAACGTGTTGAGAATGCTATTAATTTATTACAGAAGGAAATACAGCGCATTAAGCTAGGAGAAGAAATTCAGACAGAAGTCCAAGATGAGATTTCTAAGACTCAAAGAGAGTACTATCTAAGAGAGCAAATGAAAACTATTCAGAAAGAGCTTGGAGAAGATAGTCAAACAGTAGAATTAGACGAGCTAACAAAGAAGATTGATGAAGTTGGTATGAGTAAAGAGGCTACAAAAGTAGCGCACAAAGAATTAGATCGTTTATCACGCATTTCACCACAATCCCCTGAATATTCTGTTGCCAGAACATATTTAGAATGGTTAACAGACTTACCATGGAGTAAATCCAGTAAAGATAATTTAAATATTAAAAAAGCAGGGAAAACACTTAATGAAGATCACTATGGTCTTGAAAAAGTAAAAGAACGTGTGCTGGAATACTTAGCAGTCCGATCACTCAAGAAAAAAGTAACAAAAAATGATACGGTTCGAGGACCTATTCTTTGTTTTACAGGCCCTCCAGGAGTTGGTAAAACTTCTTTAGGAAAATCAATTGCTAAATCAATGGGTAGAGAATTTGTTCGTATCTCATTAGGTGGTGTAAGAGATGAGGCTGAAATTAGAGGACACAGACGTACATATATTGGCGCATTACCTGGAAGAATTATTCAATCACTAAAGAAAGCTAAAACAAATAATCCAGTTTTTATGTTGGATGAGATTGATAAGTTAGGTTCTGATTTTAGAGGCGATCCTTCTTCAGCAATGCTTGAAGTATTAGATCCAGAACAGAATCATGCTTTTAGCGATCATTATCTAGAAGTTGATTTTGATTTAAGTAAAGTGATGTTTATTTCAACAGCAAATTATCCTGATAATATTCCTCATGCATTATATGACCGCATGGAAATGTTAGACTTTAGAGGATATATTGATGATGAAAAAGTCAAGATTGCGCAAAAGCATCTTATTCCAAAACAGATTAAAGAAAATGGATTAACACCTAAGCAAGTGAAGTTTAATGAATCTGGAATTAAGGAAGTTATCCGTTCTTATACACGAGAATCTGGAGTAAGAAGTTTAGAGAGAGAAATTTCAAATGTCCTTAGAAAAATTGCAGTAGATGTAATAAACAAAAAAGTAAAAACAGTAACAGTATCTAAGAAAGTTGTTAATGATTATTTAGGGATTCCAAAATTCCAATCTGACTTAGCAGAACGTACAACTAAGCCAGGCGTAGTAACGGGAATGGCATGGACTGCCGCAGGTGGAGATATTCTATTTGTAGAGTCAAGCAAGATGAAAGGAAAGGGAGTACTTACCTTGACCGGTCAATTGGGAGATGTTATGAAAGAATCTGCAGCAGCAGCGTTTACTTATGTGAAATCCCACACAGATATTTTAGGATTAAAAGAAGATTTTGCAGAAAAGATGGATATCCATGTTCATTGTCCCGCTGGAGCTATTCCGAAAGATGGTCCTTCAGCAGGAGTAGGAATGTTTACTTCGCTGGTATCTTTATTAACTAATAAACCAGTAAAGAGTAAACTTTCTATGACAGGAGAGATTACTTTACGAGGTAATGTACTTGCAATTGGCGGTGTGAAAGAAAAAGTTACAGCTGCTCATCGTGCAGGAATCAAAACTATAGTACTTCCTTTTGCCAATAAACGTGATTTGGAAGAAATTCCAGAACATATCAAGAAAGATCTTACTTTCCATTTTGCAAAAGAATTGATGGATGTCATTGATGTGGCTATCCCAGATCTTAAAAAGTAATTTGTTGGATTATTTAATCTAAGAATTTAATTTCATTCACTTTTGGGGCGATTAGCTCAGCTGGTCAGAGCGCCTGCTTTACACGCAGGACGTCGGGAGTTCGAATCTCTCATCGCCCACTTGTAAGGACATACTATATGTTCGACGACAAACGAGGGCTATCTTTTGGTAGCCCTTCTTTGTATCAAATATGTATTAATAATGACATACGAGGACAAAAAATAGGGCAACTATACAGGCAACTATTATAATATCTAACTGATCTGCTGTTAAATCGAAATTTTCAACCTAAAATTCTCAACCTAAACAAGAAATCGAGGGGGGTAGGTAGTATATTTCACACACACATTCTCAAATAATTTATTGTATATTTATATATGAAAAAAATTACTCTATTCTTATTTATTTCAAATATTTTTGCTCATGAGTTAACCAAAGCCGACCAAGCTGAAATGGTCGATGGCGGTTTATTAGATTATATGTATTTAGGAGCGAAGCACATGGTCACTGGATATGACCATATTTTGTTTTTAATTGGGGTAATCTTTTTTTTAACAAAACTCTCTGATATTGTCAAATTTGTAACTGCATTTACTATTGGGCACAGTATCACCTTAATATTTGCAACATTTTATAAGGTGACAGCTAATTATTATTTAATCGATGCAGTCATTGCATTAAGTGTCATTTATAAAGGGTTTGAAAATTTAGATGGATTTAAGCAAGTCTTTAATAGAAATGCTCCAAACCTTATTATGATGGTATTATTTTTTGGATTAATTCATGGGTTTGGCCTTTCAACTCGCTTGCAGCAACTACCGCTAAAAGATGAAAGCTTGTTAGCCTCAATTATCTCCTTTAATGTGGGTGTTGAACTTGGACAAGTATTAGCCTTGCTCATTGCATTTCCTTTTATACGAATCATTCAAAAGTCAAAAAATAATTTATTTTCTAAAGTAACTAATCTTGGCTTAGTCTTATGTGGGATAGGATTATTTATCTTTCAAATTACAGGATATATCGAAGATAAAAATCATGTAGATGAGCATCAGGAAATTCATACTGAATCTATGGAGTCACAAGATACTCATGTTCACGATGATGGTGCAGTACATCAAAATCATAATTCAGATGATCGAGATGGCTCAAGCCCAGAACCTACTGGTCATAGTCATGATGGTGAAAATTATCACACCCATTAGCAAACTACTCAGAACTACCTAAATGACAACCAATTAAAGTGGTCAAAGCAGGTGGATTCTATCAAAGTAATTGCATAAATTAGGGCAACTATGTGGCAACTAATGGAGGATTTGTAGAGGTTATCGACGACAGACTGCGTTCTTTACACGCAGGACGTCGGGAGTTCGAATCTCTCATCGCCCACTTTTCTTTCGCGGCAATCTTTATAGGAAGAAAAACAAAGAGGACTACTTTGGTAGTCCTTTTTTATATTTTTCCAACAATTCTTTTGAGTTCTTCTAAATGACTTTTGAAAGCTTTTCTTCCTAAAGATGTCAATGATAGCCAAGTGCGTTGACGAGTAAATTCTGTCTTTTTAATTATTCGAATGTAATCTGCATCTTCCAATACCTTTAAATGTTTGGATAGTACTGAATCACTTACATCGAGTTGTTCTTTAATAATATGAAACTCTAACTCTTTTGTACTTTCCAATAATGCACATATTTGTAAGCGATTAGGTGCATGGATCATGGTGTTGAATGTCGTCTTAGTCATTTTTTTTCTCCATTACCATGTATTCACCAGTAGGGTATTTATATAACAGATAAGCCATATAACCACCTGAAATCAATGCGGCTACGTGAGGTGCGAATTCGAACCCTAACAATCGAAATTCTCTACCTGCAAAAAGAATTACCATTAATATAACAGCTAATACAAGCTCACTTTTTAACCTCTCTTTTGTCCTAACTAAAACACTTACCTTTATCCCCAAAAGACGAAAGGTGTATATATAGAGAGCTACAAAAATACCAAAGCTAGCTGCACCTATGAACATACCTAAAGCCCACATGTTTTCATGCTCTGTCATCCCCCAGCTAAAAACGGCGAAGGAATAACTTAAGCTTATTAGCATTATTAGTAATAGTGGCATTCGAAATGATTTAGTAGCATCACGCTTAAATGAAGCTACTGATTTTAATGTCGCTGCTGCCTCTTCTTTGTTTATAGTTTCTTTTTCATTATTCATAGTTTCTATCCTTTATAATCTATATTTAAAGGCATATAATACAATTAACTTTCCATATTATCAAGTTGTAACTTTCCATATTGGAAAGTTAATAATAAGCAATGTGGATTTAGACAATGTATTAGCGTAAATAGAGAGGACTACTTCGGTAGCCCTTTTTTTTGTAAGTTGATGTAGTATGAGAAAAAGCATTTTATTCTTTAGTATTCTATTCTTATGGACATGCGAAGATAGTGTCGCAGACCTACTTCTTGACTGTAAATGTGATATAGTGGAGTACAAGAAGAGTTTTGCAACTAATGATCAATGGGAAGAACTTTCTAGAATTGAAACATTCGATGATGCACATTTAGCGCTATGTAGTGATACTACGCTTGCTGAATGGACAACTAAAGACGATGAAGATAGAGACGTGCTTAGAAAGACACTGCTTGATTGTGATATAGAGTCTACATTATAGGTTATGAGTTCATTGTTTGCATATTTAAAATTCTATTTGTCACCTATCTTTCTTGTGGCGCTAGGTATTGCAGTCTATATTGATGGTGTGCCAGGCTTAGTCATTGCTTCATCTATTGTTGCACTCATCACTATTGGAGAGATCTTTTTTGGAAATGATCTATCCGTACCCAAATATCGCTTTCCTTTTCTATTAGATTTATCGGTTTTTATTAATGTTCCCTTATTCTTTATTGTTCTTTACCTGTTCTTA
>JBJKZN010000002.1:0-15387 GCA_045560315.1 Fidelibacterota bacterium
ATTTAAAGTCGTAGCATCCACAAGAGATGTTGCAGCGGCATATAAACCAAATCTTGCTTTTTTTGAAGAATGGGGATCAAAAGGTTTTTTATGGCTCGAAGAATTGGTCAAAGAGATTGGAGATAGTCATATTATTATTGCCGATGCTAAAAGAGGTGATATTGGTAACACAGCAAAGCACTATGCTAACGCTTTTTTTAAGTATTTAAATTGTGATGCTATTACTGTCAATCCATATATGGGACAAGAAGCTATTGAGCCATTCTGTTCTGATCAAAATAAAGGTGTTTATGTTTTATGTAGAACGTCGAATACATCTGCTAGCTATATTCAAGATACTATTTTTGATAAAGTTGTGAGTTTGTCAGAGAGTATGAATAAATATGAGAATATTGGCTTAGTTGTTGGAGCTACAGATACTGAAAAAATGAACGAAGTAAGAAAAACAAATAATCTCCCATTTCTTATTCCAGGTATCGGAGCACAGGGAGGTAGTTTGAAAGATGTCATTGAGATTAATAATAATCATGCAGAATCAACCTTAATTAATGTTTCTAGATCCATTATTTTTGCTGGAGATCATGATTCTGATAGCATTCATAATGCTGCAGAAGATCTCTGTAATCAAATGAGGCTACATTTTGAACGATAAAGACTATATAAAGATTTTTGAAGAAACTGAAGCGCTGATGTATGGTCATTTTGTATTATCGTCTGGAATGCATAGCGATGCTTATTTTCAGTGTGCAAAAGTATTGCAGTATCCTAAATATTTGTCTTTATTTTCAGATATTTTATCATCCCATTTTTCAGATCTATCTATTGATAAGGTAATATCGCCAGCAATTGGAGGTATTGTTCTGGGAACAGAAGTGGGAAGACAATTAAATAAAAGAACAATCTTTTCAGAGCGAGTGGATGGTAAAATGCAGCTAAGAAGAGGTTTCGAAATAAATCCTGGAGAAAAAATTCTTATCATTGAAGATGTGCTTAGCACTGGAGGTTCAATAAGAGAAGTTTCAGAGCTAATTAATGAACACGAAGGTGTAATTGTCGGTATCGGAATTATTGTTGATAGAAGTATTATACCTGTTCATCTGCATGATAACTTTTTTGCAATTACAAAGCAAACTGCTAAGATTTTTGATAAAGATGATATTCCAGAACATCTTAAAGATATGCCAGCAATTAAACCTGGAAGTAATATCGTTGCGTCGGATACGGTTGAGTAATTTCTAATGTATAAAAATCTAAAAATTGGTTTAGCCCTTGGCGGCGGCGGTGCAAGAGGCGCTTGTCATATAGGCATATTAAAATCTTTAGAACGTAATGGAATAATACCAGACATTATATCTGGAACGAGTGCAGGGTCAATGATTGGAGCTATGTATGCTTCTCATGCCGATGCTAATGTTGTAGAAAAAAAATACACTGAACATGTCAATGGCGAAGACTTTAAAGATTTAGGTTTTAGATATATCCCTAATAACGAGAAAGATGATTCAGTTTTTTCTCAAATATTTAAACAGATCAAGAATCAATATATATTGATGGTAAGCTCTAATAGAAAATCACTTGTTAAAACTGAAAGATTGTCAAAAGCTGCAATTAATCTATTTTCACATAATCAGTTCAAAGACTTAAAAATACCTTTAATAGTTTCTGCTACTGACTTGATTTCAGGAAGACCTATGCTCTATAAATCTGGTAGTGTGGTTGATGCCGTTGTTAAAAGTTCATCCATACCTGGTTTTGTAGAACCAACATATATAGATGATAGAATGCTTCTTGATGGTGGGATTGTTTTCCCAACACCTGTTCCTCCTTTAGTCGGTGAGTGTGATTTCATTATTGCAATCAATATTAGCAAAGCATTTAAAACAGATGATGATCCTAACAACATTTTTGAGATTATTAATCGATCTCGAGATATATCTACACTGCATCTCAATTCTTATTTACTCAATCAATCTGATTTTGTTATTAGTCCTAAGCATGAGAATGTGCATTGGTCTGCTTTTGATCGTACTGAAGAGTTTATTGATAATGGATATAATGCAGCAGAATCTGAAATGGAGAAATTATTAAGCAAATTAGACTCTATGATAGACAATGAGACAGAACCTGTTAAAGAAAGTTTTTGGACCAAATTAAGGAAAAGATTACCTTTCTAAATTCTTTGATGAAAAAAATAATTCCAATATTAGCATATTTTTCTATCTTGCTTGGTCAGCAATTTAGCGATCCTGTAGAATTTAAATTCAGTATAGACAATACAAATCAGGGTGAAGTAGTTGTATTAGAAGTTGAAGCAAATATTGAAGATGAGTGGCATATTTATGCAATTTATGATGTGCCTGAAGGGCCTAAGCCGACAGTTATTCGAATTGAATCAGATCAGATTGTTAAGATAGGTAGAATTATCGAACCAGATCCTATTGTTACATATGATGAAGGGTTTGATAATATTACAAAGTATCATGAAGGAAATCCTATATTTAGGGTTCCTATTATTATAGATAAGAATTTGTCTAATGGAGTGTATTCATTTGATGTAACAGTAGAATATCAAGTATGTACAGGTAACTTATGTTATCCACCTAATGAATACATCGATAATATTTCATTTACTCTTCAAAGTGGAACTATAAGAGAAGATTTTAAGACAGATAAATTTGATTTTTCTAAAGATTCTATATTAGATATTACTGACAATAAAATTGGATCCTTTCTTTTGCTGGCGCTAAGTATGGGATTTTTAGCTCTCTTAACTCCTTGTGTTTTTCCTATGATACCTATTACAATTTCTTTTTTCTTAAAGAGAGGTGAGGATAAAAATACTTCACCAGTTAAAGGTGCTCTTGTTTATATGCTTGGGATCGTCATGACATTTACGTTACTTGGAATGTTGTTAGCTATCTTTCTTGGGGCTTCAGGAGCAACGCAACTCGCTTCTAATCCTTATGTAAATCTATTTATTGCTTTTCTGTTCATCTATTTTGCTTTCTCGCTTTTTGGTTTTTATGAAATTGAGCTTCCTCAATCATTAAAACGTTTTTCATTGCAACGAGAGAATTCTGAAGGATATGCAGGCATATTGTTTATGGCTTTAACTTTTACTCTTACTTCTTTCACATGTACAGTGGCATTTATGGGTCTAATATTAGTTGCAGCATCACAAGGACAATGGTTTTGGCCTATTATTGGTATGTTAATATTTAGTCTAGCCTTTGCATCTCCTTTTTTCTTTTTGGCTCTTTTTCCACACTACTTAACAAAGATGCCTCAGTCAGGCGGTTGGTTAAACTCTGTAAAAGTGACTATGGGATTCTTAGAAATAGCAGCAGCGTTTAAATTCATTAGCAATACAGACTTAGTATGGCAGTGGGATATATTTACTTATGAGGTAGTGCTTACCTGTTGGGCAATTATTATGGCCTTATGTGCTGTCTATATTTTAGGATATATTCGATTTAAAAATGATTCTAAAGTAGCATTTTCCTATCAGAGAAGTTTGCTGTCAATTTTATTCTTATCGTTATCATTCTATTTATTATCAGGAAACTTTGGATATAATATTAACGGCACTATTGAATCTTATCTTCCACCTAAAAAAGTGAAATCAAATTTAAACTGGATTCATTCTCTTGATGATGCTTTTATTATAGCAAATGAAGAGAATAAAAAAATATTTATTGATTTTACTGGGGTTACGTGCACTAATTGTCGTTGGATGGAAACAAATGTTTTTGCAGAACAATCTGTAGAAGATATAATGTCACAATTTATTTTAGTTAGTTTATATACCGATGCAGGAGATAATTATCTTGAGAAAAGAGATTATCAGATTAGTCGATTTAAGACAGCGGCGTTACCTTATTATGTTATATTAGATAAAAATGACCTAGTTATTGATGAATTCCCTGGGATGACTAGAGATATAGAGCAGTTTAAGGCCTTCTTGGAAAATGGATTAAACTAAATATGGAACTTATTACAGGTGTTTCCATTTAAATTAAGAGAAATATGAAAAGACTATTTATAATACTAATTGCATCATCATCTTTGTTTTCTCAAGGAGCGATGTTTAAACAGTTTAGCAATTCGTTTGCTGATATTGCTGAGAATGTAAATGAATCAGTAGTGACCATTACTACTACTAACACAGTAACAATGGATGAAGATGTACAAAACTTCTATAGATACTGGGGAAGATCACTTCCTGAAGAATTTGAAAGCAAATCGTTAGGCTCAGGAGTTATTGTCGATGAAGACAATGCTTATATTGTGACAAATCATCATGTTATTTTTGATGAAAGAAATGAAAAGCCTGTAGATCAAATTATGGTAGAATTGATGGACAAACGCGTATTTGAAGCGACTGTTGTAGGTTTAGACAGAGGCACTGATTTGGCGATACTACAGATTGATGCAGATAATATTAAAGCGGTCCCAATTGGCGATTCTGAACGTATGAGAGTTGGAGAATGGGTTCTGGCAATAGGAAGTCCTTTCTCAGAGTCTCTTAGCCATACTGTTACAGCAGGAATTATTAGCGCGATAGGCAGAAATAATGTAATGAGAGGCAGTGATACCTATCAGAACTTTATTCAAACAGATGCAGCAATTAATCCAGGTAATAGTGGAGGAGCTTTACTAAACATGAGCGGAGAACTTATTGGGATTAATGCAGCAATTGCTTCAGGTAGTGGAAGATCAAATGCGGGCATAGGATTTGCTATCCCATCTAGTATAGTTACAAAGGTAATGAAGGACCTTATTTCCAAAGGTTACGTTGTACGTTCTTTTTTAGGTATCTATATGCAAGACATTAACGAAGATTTTTATGATACGATGGAGTTAAAATCTAGAAAAGGAACTATAGTCAGTGATATTGTTGAGGGCAGCCCTGCTGATAAGTCTGGGTTAGAATCAGGAGACGTGATTACTAATTTTCAAGGAAAAGAGATCACAAATGGTGCTGAACTAAAAAACTTAGTATCTAGCGCTAGTCCAGGATCAGAAATAACCTTAACAATTTTGCGAGATGGTAAGGCAAAAGATGTCAACGTTGTACTTGAAGAAAGATCGGGCACTGAGATGACAAGCGCTAATAGTGTTTATAATGAATTTGGATTATCCGTTCTTGATGTTACAGATGAGTTAATTGATAAGTATAATATTCAAAGACCTATGAACTCTGATGTTCAAGGGGTTGTCGTTACTGATATTGAAGAAAACAGTATTGCAGAAAATTCAGGTATGCAAGAAGGGGATTTAATTACTCGAGTAGGCAGACAAAAAATATCTAATATTAATATGTTTGAAAATGAAATTTCTAAATATGATAAAGATGAAAAGATTCTCTTTTTAGTTAAACGTGGTAATGCCTCTAGGTTTTTAACGCTTAGAAGATAAATTCTAATCAAATTGCAATAATTCAACATTTCTTATAAGTTCATAGTTAATTCACTATGAGCATAAAAAAAGAAAATCCAAAAATAGATTTTGTATCCAATGAGCATGATATCCTTGATTTCTGGGAAAAAGAGAAAATCTTTCAAAAACTAGTTAATCAAAATTCTAAAGGCGAGAAATGGAGTTTTCTCGATGGTCCTATTACAGCCAATAATCCAATGGGAGTCCATCATGCTTGGGGAAGAACATTAAAAGATCTTTATCAGAGATATAAATCTATGAATGGGTATCAACTACGATATCAAAACGGTTTTGATTGTCAAGGACTTTGGGTTGAGATTGAAGTAGAGAAGGAACTTGGTATCAAATCAAAAAAAGAAGTTGAAGAGCTTGGAATTGAAAAGTTTGTCAATCTTTGTAAAGAGCGTGTTAAAAAATATTCAGATGTTCAAACTGACCAATCAAAACGATTGGGTTATTGGATGGATTGGGAAAATTCATATTATACAATGTCTGATGAAAATAATTATGCTATATGGGCTTTCCTAAAAAAGCTATTTAATGAAGAAAAAATTTATAGAGGAACAGATGTAGTTCCTTGG
Organism: Fidelibacterota bacterium; assembly: GCA_045560315.1. Taxonomy (GTDB): domain Bacteria; phylum Fidelibacterota; class Marinisomatia; order Marinisomatales; family Marinisomataceae; genus Marinisoma. Next base: position 6,021 of record JBJKZN010000002.1, read on the forward strand.
TCTGGAAGATCTGGTACGTCATACTCACAGATGGAAATTATTGAAGGACGTAAGCTAACTGTTCATAAAGGAGTCTTTGTCAAGCTTCCGTTAAAAGATAGAAAGAATGAGAATATATTAATTTGGACAACAACTCCTTGGACTCTTTCTTCAAATATTGCGGTTGCTGTAAATAAAAAGATTAATTATGCAAAAATTCAATTAGCAGATGAATCTATTTATTATGTTGCTGAGAATAATTTAAAATTTCAGCGTTTAAGTAAAGAGTTTTCAGAGAAAAAGAATTGGATTGATGGAGTGCCAAAATTAAAAACCTTAGATCAGATATTTAAAGAGAGAGGCGGATATGAGATCATTGAAATAATTAAAGGCGAAGATATGATTGGTTGGAATTATGAAGGACCATATGATCATTTAGAACCACAGAAAACTCCTGGAGGATATCCAAATACCCAAGATACCAAAGATGATGCCCTGACTGCTGTACAATGCCATGTTATAGTAGATGGAGGAAAAGATTCTGAAGGAAATGATATGGTGGTAGAGGGGGAAGGAACCGGCATTGTACATATGGCTGGTGGTTGTGGAGCTGTAGACAACAAAATTTGCAAAAAAGAAGGTTTTGTAGAAATATCACCTATCGATAATCAAGCAAAATTTGTTGATGGATTTGACTTTATGTCAGGACTAAATGTCACAGATCCAGATACTGCTCAAAAGATTATACAAGATTTAAAAGATAGAAATCTTCTGCTATACGCAGAAGATTATCCTCATATATATCCTCATTGTTGGCGATCAGGAGATGAGCTTGTATTTAAGCAAGTTGATGAGTGGTATATTAATATGGATTGGAGAAATAGAATTAAAAGCGTTGTAAGCGATATTAACTGGATTCCAGAATGGGGAGAAGATAGAGAACACAATTGGCTAGATAATATGGGCGATTGGATGATTTCAAAAAAACGTTTTTGGGGATTAGCTTTACCAATCTGGACATTTGAAGATGGAAGTTTCTATGTAGTTGGATCTAGAGAAGAATTAAAAGATCTTTCTGTTGAAGGTTGGAAAGAATTTGATGGAAATAGTCCCCATAGACCTTGGATTGATCATGTAAAGATTAAACATCCTGATACAGGTTTAATTGGAACAAGAATCCCAGATGTTGGGAATCCTTGGCTTGATGCAGGGATTGTTCCTTTTTCTACATTGAATTATTTTGAAGATAAGAAATATTGGAATGAATGGTTTCCAGCTGATTTTATTACAGAGTGTTTTCCTGGTCAGTTTAGAAACTGGTTTTATTCTTTATTAGCTATGTCATCTTTTCTTGAAGATAAAGCCCCATTTAAAACCTTACTTGGTCATGCTCTAGTCAAAGCTGAAGATGGTAAGGAGATGCACAAATCAGCAGGAAATGCTATTTGGTTTGATGATGCTGCTGAAAAAATGGGTGTTGATGTAATGAGATGGATGTATACAAGGCAAAACGTTGAGAATAATCTATTATTTGGTTATGAAAAAGCTGATGAGGTTAGAAAGCGATTAATTAGTTTTTGGAACATATATTCTTTCTTCTGCACTTATGCAAGTCTAGATAATTTTAAACCACATTCTCATGAAATGAGCGATAAAGATTTAACATTATTAGATAAATGGATTGTTGCAAAAGCAAATTTATTAATAAAAGATTCTACGGATCATTATAATCGATTTGAAGCAGATAAATTGCTAAAGAAAGTTGAATTATTTATTGATGATTTGTCTAACTGGTATATCAGAAGAAATAGACGAAGATTTTGGAAGAGTGAGAACGATTCTGACAAATTTGTAGCATACCAAACACTGTATGATGTTCTGCTATTGCTTATTAAGCTTTTATCTCCAATTTTACCATTTATTACAGAGCGTATGTATCTTAATATCTCCCAGGATGATTCAAAAGAGAACCATAACAGCGTGCATTTATCTTCTTATCCAGAATATGACGATGATAAGATTGACATGGATTTGATTAAGAAAGTAGAAACGCTTAAAAAGATTATTGAGTCTGGTAGGGCAGCAAGAAAGAAAGCTAATATTAAAGTTAGGCAGCCATTGTCAAATTTAAAGATATATGAGAATGACTCATCAATTACCTCTTTTATTCTAGAGCAGCAGCAAATTATCTTAGATGAATTAAATATTAAGACAATATCAATTGTTAAAGAATTGAAGGATATGGGTTCTTTCTCTATAAAGCCAAATTTCAAAATCTTATCTTCTAAATTTGATGAAGATATGCAAACAGTAGTTAAATATATTGCCACCCTTGACCAGTATCATGTAATGGATAAATATCTAAGTAATGAAAAGATAGCTTCAGAAGAATTTGATATTATCAAAGAAGATATTATTATTCAGATTCAAGGACATGAAAAAGAAGAAGCATTTTTCTCTAATGATGTAATCGTATCTATAAGTACTGAAATTGATGAGATTTTAGCAGCTGAGGGTCTCATTCGAGAATTAATAAGACATGTACAAGTAATGAGAAAAGAAGCAGATTTTAATGTAGATGATAGAATTATATTATCTGGAGACTTTTCTAATGAGGTAGCGAGCGCTATAGACAAACACAAAGAGTATTTTATGAATGAAATTTTATGTACAGATATAGTGGATAGTTTGGAAAATTGTGACTATAATTCTGTCTTCAAACATAAAACAGAAAAGTTTGATATATTGATTAAGAAAAAAGTATAAGAGGTATTTAGTTGGCTAAGACAAAATATTCAAAAACAGATTTAGAGAAATTTAAGAAAAACATACATAACAAAATGTATGATATGAATGAAAACATAGAAGCTGTTAGATCTACAACATCTAGTAATAGTTCTGTATTCAAAGAAAACAATACAGAAGATTACAATGAAGGTACTGAAGCTCATGAAGTGGAAAAGAGCTTCCTATTAATGTCGAGAGAGTCTGATTATATCGTTAATCTACAGAAGGCACTACAAAGAATTGAAGATGGTACATATGGTTTATGTCAAGTCTACCAAGATGATCCTAAAAAATGTGAATGCCCTAGTGGTCCGTTAATTGATAAAGAAAGACTATTAGAAGTTCCAAATGCAACAAAGGGCGTTTTCTGTAAGCAGAAGAAAAAATTAAATTTAGTATGAATTTTTTCTTACCTTTTTTTATTGTTTTAATTGATCAATTATCAAAAATACTAGTGCATGCTAAAATGAATCTATATGATTCATTCAATGTAATCCCTTTTTTATTAGATTTTACCTACATAAGAAATGAAGGAATTGCATTTGGAATTAATTTTCCAGGCGGTAAGATATTCTTTATTGTATTTCCAATATTAATCACTCTATATATGATATCTCTTCTTAAAAACGAAGAATTTCAAGATAATGCATCACAGATTGCATTGTTTCTCATTATTGGAGGGGCTATTGGAAATATATTGGATAGGATATTTCGTGGATATGTGATTGATTTCATTGATTTTCATATTAATGGAGCTCATTGGTACATATTTAATATTGCAGATTCATCTGTAACAATAGGATTGTTATTCTTGTTGTATAGCTCTATACTTATTAAGAAGTAAATATATTATGAAAATATCTGTCTCTTCATCAGATGAGCTAAAAAGGCTCGATAGTTTTTTATCTCAAAGATTAGTTCAATTTTCTAGAACGAATATCCAAAAAATGATTTCTAATGGATCAATTTTAGTAAATAAGAAAGAAGTAAAGAAAAATTTTAGATTAACCTATAGCGATCAGATAGAAATTGATTTGTCAAATAAGGCAGATCAAAAGAAGTTTTTATTAGATAAATGGGATTATCCATTAGAGATATTATATCAGGACAAAGATTTTGCTATTATTAACAAACCTAGAGGGGTTATAGTTCATCCAGCTCCAGGAAACTACGATAGAACTCTAGTAAATATTCTTTTGCATAAGTTTGAAAAAGAATTAAACAATGCAATAGACCCATCAAGACCAGGAATTGTTCATAGATTGGATAAAGATACCACAGGTATAATGATTATTCCTTTAAATGATCATGCACATTGGAAGATTGCTGACCAATTCAAAGATAGAACTATTCAAAAAGAATATATAGCGTTGACATGGGGTCAATGGAATGAAGAATCTGGAATTATAGATAATATCTTAAATCGTAGTAAGAGAAATCCAATCCAATTCCAATCATCTGATAGCGGAAAAAAGGCTTTATCACATTTTGAATTGATTAAGTCAGGGAAATATTTATCTGCGGTTCGATTTTTTCCAAAAACAGGTAGAACCCATCAGATTAGAGTGCATTGCAAAGAATTTGGATTTTCTATTTTTGGAGATGAGCTGTATGGTGGTGGAATTAAGAAATCTAAAGAGTTCATGAAAGATATAAGAAAGGAATTAGAAGATTATTTTTTATCAGTTCAAGGACATTGTCTTCATGCTACTTCTATTGAATTTGAACATCCATCAACAGGAAAGAAAGTAAAGTTTTCTGTAGAGCCCGATAATAATTTTAATTCGATATACCAATCAATTCTAAACGATGAAATTTAAAGATTATCAAAAAGAATTTTTGTTGTTTTTGGAGCTTGAAAGAGGTTATTCAGATCGAACTATTGAAGTTTATAACAGAGATTTAAATCAGTACCGTATATTCATCAGTAAGAATAGAATTAATTATTGCAAGGTCAACAAAGACATAATCTTTGATTTTCAGGCAAGTTTAACCAATTCTTTAGGCCCAAGATCTTTTTCTAGGATGCTATCTACTATGAGGACGTTTTATAAGTTTTTACACACGGAAGGTGTTGTTACTGATGTTGTTTTAAATGATGTAAAATCTTATCCTTCTCCACAATACAAGAAATCTATTCCTAGCTTCTTATCAATGGAACAAATTCTTGAAGTCATCGATAATATTGATAGTAACAAGAAACTCTCTGACACCATTAAGCTAAGAAACCAATCTTTAATTATGCTATTTTTTACGTCTGGTTTACGACTAGAGGAGTTACAGTCTATTAAGTTAAAAGATATAGATTTTACAAATAAGACAATTAAAGTCGTAGGAAAAGGAAATAAGGAGCGCCTAGCTAATTTTGACATGAAGACAAAAGATTTAATGATTAAATATCTAAAAAGTTTGCAAAAATATCCTTTGATAAAGACAAACTTCAATAATAATTTGTTCGTCAATGAAAAGAATAAAAATTTATCACGATACAATATTCAATATTTAGTTATGCAGAACTTAAAAACTTTAACCTTGAATTCATATGGCCCCCATGCATTGAGACACTCTTTTGCTACACATCTTTTAAATAGCGGAGTAGAGCTTAGCGCTATTAAATCTTTGCTGGGTCATGAAAATTTAGCGTCTACTCAAATATATACACATGTAAGCGTACAAAAGCTTCAAGAGACGATTAAAAAATCTCATCCAAGAGGAGAGAAATGAATTTAGATTATTTAAATATCAACAATAATAACTGGAAACGCAATCCCGGTGCTGATCAACTCATTAAAGATTCAGTAGACTTAAAAGAAGGAGTTATTGGATTAAATGGCGCATTAATGGTAGATACTGGAGAATTTTCCGGACGTATTCCAAACGACAAGTTTATTGTTGATGAACCAGGTTCATCTGATAATATTTGGTGGGGAGAGGTTAATCAAAAGATTTCAGAAGAGAATTTTGACTATCTTTTAGAAAAAGTTACCAAAACATATAATGATCTTGATAATGATTTTTATATTTTTGATGGGTTTGCTGGCGATGACAAAGATAATAATCTTAATGTAAGAATGGTGACTAAAAAAGCATGGCAATCTTTATTCGTAAATAACATGTTTATCAGACCAAAAAAACAAGAATTAGATAATTTCTCTCCCGATTTTACTATCATTAATGCCTATGATGTTAAAGAAAAAGAATGGAAAGATTACGGACTCAATTCAGAAAACTTTATTGTATTCAACTTAAAGAAGAAAATAGCAATTATTGGTGGAACAGAATATGCTGGCGAAATGAAGAAAGGGATTTTTTCTGTAATGCACTACTATTTACCTCTGAAGAATGTACTATCAATGCATTGTTCTGCAAATGTTTCAAAAGATTTAAGTGAGTCAGCATTATTTTTTGGACTGTCTGGTACTGGAAAGACTACTTTGAGTACTAATGCAAACAGACCATTAATCGGAGACGATGAGCATGGTTGGTCTGATAATGGCATTTTTAATTTTGAAGGTGGCTGTTATGCTAAAGCAATCAACCTAGATAAAGATAAAGAGCCTGAAATCTATAATGCTATCCAACATGGAACTCTTTTAGAGAACGTTGTCTATGACTTGGAAACAAAAGAAATAGATTTCGATGACAATGCAAAGAGTGAAAACTCGCGAATATGTTATCCAATTCATTTTGTAGAGAATTCTTTGGGCTCAAAAGGTTTACCTAGTGCAGGACCCCATCCTAACGCAGTGATATTTTTAACTTGTGATGCTTATGGCATTATGCCGCCAGTAGCTAGGCTTGACGCACATCAAGCAATGTATCACTTTATAAGTGGGTATACAGCTAAAATGGCAGGAACTGAGACAGGCATAGTAGATCCTGTAGCAGCATTTTCACCATGTTATGGTGGTCCATTTCTAACTTTGCATCCATTAGTATATGCAAAATTATTACAAGAAAAATTAGCAAAATATCAAGCTCCAATATATATAGTTAATACGGGCTGGTCTGGATCAAGTGCAACTTCAGATTCAAAAAGAATTGATCTTAAACTTACAAAGCATATTATAGATTTAATTACAGATAGTAAGTTAGATTTTAGCAATTCAATAAAAGATAAGTTCTTTAATCTCGATATTCCTTTAGATCTAGAAGGTTTAGATAATGATTTCTTAGTGCCTCATAAGGGATGGAAGAATATAGATGAATATTACAAAACTGGTAATATGCTAACTGATTTGTTTAATAAAAACTTTAGTAAATTTGATATATCAGATAAAGATCTTCTGAATGCTGGTCCAAAAAATCAATCAGGAGGAGTATAAATATGGCAACTTTAATTTTACGAGATACGCACAATGCATTAGAAGAGGAAATGAAATCTCTTGAGAAATCAAAGAGAGAGACTGCAATAAAGATTAGAGAGGCAGCTGACCATGGAGATCTTAAAGAAAATGCGGAATATCATGCTGCTAGAGAAAAGCAGAGTTTAATAGTATATAAAATACAATTGATGCAGTCTTATGCACCATTCCGACTTATTGGAGATAGTGATATTGGAGTTGAAGAGGTAGGATTCGGAAATAAGGTTGCAGTTCTTGAAGAAGGAAAAGATAAAGCTGAAGATTATTATCTATTAGGTCCTATCGAATCTGAATTAGATTTATATCCATTGACTGTTAGTTATAAGTCACCTTTTTTTCAAGCTATAGTTGGAAAAAAAATTGATGAAGATTTTACACTTGAGATTCAAGGTGAAGATATAAAGTTTATAATTAAATCAATTGAAAAGATTTCTGCTTCTTCGAGCTCATAACCCGATGGGGCTAAAGACATTTTTTCCTTCAAATAATTTTGTACCATTAATATAGCTATAGTATTTTCTGCATTCACATGATAGATATTCAATATCAATAGGATAAAATGGCCGTTTCGATTCTGGCCAGTATCTTTTTTGTAGTTCAATCATTTTTTCACATGTTTCTTGATGATTTTTTAATCCAAGATGTTTCTGTAATCGATCTAAATAGGCAATTGCACCAATCCCAGTTGGAACATGGCTTGCTGGATTAATGATATCCGGTCTAAACCAAGCCAAATCAATAATAGCCATAAAAATAGGAAAATCATTTTCCATTTTAAAAAGAGCATTAATAGAATTAGTAGCTTTGATTACATTTCCTTTTGATTCTATAATAATTTCAGCTAGTGATTCTTTAATTTTTGGAAATAATTGTACTGCTGCATCTAATCGAGAATACTCTTTTCCCTCCCAATGTATAGGTTCAACAGGGTAAGCGGTAAGATTACACCAGGAATCAAAGGATTTTAATGTGACCAGTAAATCTCTTGGTTTTAATAATATATCTGAATACAGTTTATCCAATGTTTTTTGTTTATTGCACCAACGAGCAAAGAATAATGCATGAATCAACATCGGTAAATCTTTTTCCGAATCTTTAGCAAAAGCTATAATGGCTTTACTACCACGATCATCTTCTCGGAATACATTTAAGAATCGACCTTTCTGGAAAATAATATCATCTGTCCATGGATATGCATCACCACTTTCTCTTGCTAGTCTAATTTTTTCTCGTTCACGACAAAAATCAAAGAAAGCGGATACAGGGTCATTCAGTTTTAATCCATCAAGTGCATTAGCATAGGGATTATTAGCTTTATTCATCAGATTATTTTCTTGCATTAAGCATTAAATATAGACCAATGCTTACAAATATTATATTTGAGAGCCATGCGCCTAAAAAAGGCGATAATACACCAGCATAACCAAGAGATTGACCAAATTTTAAAATAATGACATAAGCAAATATGGTTGCTAGGCTTAATCCTCCTCCAAATGCTAATGTTGTATTAGATCTAAAAACTGATAAAGGAATTCCACAAAAAATTACAATAAGACTAATGAATGAGTATGCAAGCTTGTAATGCAAATCTACTTCCCATTTTAACGTATTAACACCATTACTCTTTAAGGTTGCAATTTGGTCTTTAAGTTCATTGTAAGAACGCTCTTCTGATGAGCCACTTGTTTGAGTGATATCTTGAGGAGAAAAATCTAAGCTCAATAGAGAATCTTCATTAGATCTTGCAAGGATAGTTTCATACCCCATTTCATCAAATTCTCTGATAGAAAAATTTCTTAAATTCCATTGTGATTTTTCTATATTCCAGATACCTTTTTTGGCATCAATTCTTTTCTGCATTTTTCCATCATTCATTTCCATCAGATTTAGATTTACTATGACTTGATTCATGCTATTATATTTATCAATTGCAATCAATTGACTTCCATTTTTCTGAAAAAAAACATTATCATAAACAGACTTATCCTGACGCTTACTTTTGTTTTTCTGTAGATAATTTTTCTTTATTTCATTTTGTATTTTATTATTTTTTATAACGACAGTATTATCAAAAAAGAAAGATCCGATACTTAATAATAATCCCAGAAATAATACCGGAATTGATAACCTATAAAGACTTAATCCAGAGGATTTAAAAACCAACCATTCTTTTTTTTGTACCATCATACCATAAGTAAATACAGATGCTACAAGGCAGGTAACAGGAATAGTAACGC
>JBJKZN010000003.1:0-15208 GCA_045560315.1 Fidelibacterota bacterium
TCTAGTCAACCTTCTGATAATAATTACACTATTGTTATTCCTCCACCCAATGTGACTGGAAAATTAACAATGGGGCATGTATTAAATAACACAATACAAGATATCTTAATACGAAAAGCAAGAATGGAAGGGAAGAATGCTTGTTGGGTACCTGGTACCGATCATGCGTCTATTGCAACTGAATCAAAAGTAGCAAAAATGCTTCAAGAAAAAGGCATTGATAAAAAAGATATCTCAAGAGAAGATTTTTTAAAACATGCATGGGAATGGAAAGAAAAATATGGCGGAATTATTCTTGAGCAACAACAAAAATTAGGTCTTTCATGTGATTGGGATAAGCTAGCCTTTACTATGGATGAAGAATATTCTAATGCAGTATTAGAATCATTTGTAAAATTGTATGATAAAGGACTCATTCACAAAGGAACAAGACTAGTAAACTGGTGTCCAAAGTCTCAAACTGCTTTAAGTGATGAAGAAGTTATATTCAAAGAAGTTCAAGGAAAATTATGGTATATAAAGTATCCAATTGAGGATTCTGATTCATTTGTTGAGATTGCTACTACTAGACCAGAAACAATGCTTGGTGATGCTGCTATAGCAGTGAATCCTTCAGATAAACGATTTAAAGACTTAATTGGTAAGAATGCAGTACTACCTCTTGTCAATAAGACTATTCCAATTATTGCTGATGAGATGGTTGATCCTGAATTTGGTACTGGTTGCGTTAAGATAACACCAGCACATGATCCAAATGATTATAATGTTGGTATGTCCCATTCTCTTGATATGTTAAATATCATGAACCCAGATGGATCAATCAATTCTAATGCTCCTGATAAGTATGTTAGCCTTACTCGCGAAAAAGCTAGAAAGCATATTATAAAGGATTTAGAGAAAGAGGGTTCATTATTAAAAGAAGAAGATTATCTTCATAAAGTCGGCTATTCTGAACGAGGTGATGTTCCAATAGAATATTACCTATCAAATCAGTGGTTTTTGAAGATGAAAGAATTGGCAAAACCTGCCACAGAAGTTGTTAAGTCAGGTGAAATAAAATTTTATCCAAATCATTGGGTAAAAACATATGATCATTGGATGGATAATATTCAAGATTGGTGTATTAGTCGTCAACTATATTGGGGGCATCGTATTCCAGTATGGTATAAAAAAGGATCTGACCATAGTAAACAAGAAAATTGGTATGTATCCATATCTCCACCAGAAGATATTGAAAACTGGGAGCAAGACGAGGATGTTTTAGATACTTGGTTTAGTTCATGGTTATGGCCATTTGGAGTTCATGGTTGGCCTGATAATGAAAAATTGGTAAAACAATATTATCCAACAGATATATTAGTTACTGGTCCAGATATCATATTCTTTTGGGTAGCACGAATGATTATTTCTGGGATAGAATTCTTAGATGAGATTCCATTTAAAGATGTTTATTTTACGAGCATTTTACGAGACAGTACGGGAAGAAAATTGAGCAAATCACTTGGGAATTCACCAGATCCTATAGAATTATTTGAAAAATATGGAACTGATGCTACTAGATTTTCAATTATGTTAATGTCTCCTCAAGGGTCAGATGTCTATTTCTCTGAAAATAGCTTAGAAATAGGTAGAAATTTTATGAATAAGATTTGGAACGCTAGCAGATTTATTATGATTAATCATGATGATGATTTTAACGAAACAATAGATCAAGATTCATTAGATAATTATGATAAATGGATACTATCAAAATTAGATACCACCCTTGAGAAAGTGAATATGCATTATAGCAATTACCAATTTAATGAAGCAATAAAGGTAATTTATGATTTTACATGGAATGAATTCTGTAATTGGTATATTGAGATTGCTAAAATTAAATTTAATAGCTCAAATCAATTAGAAAAAAATAATGCGTTCCTTGTTGCAAGAGATATACTAAAGAAAATTTTATTAATACTGCATCCTATTTCCCCATTTATTACTGAAGAAATTTGGAGTTACTTAAAAAATGAAGATGACAAAGACATCATCGTGTCCTCTTGGCCAAAAATGGGAGCAGAGGGTTTTCCATATAACGAAGAGAGAGTTACATCTCTAAAAGAAATTGTTGTTGCTATTCGTACGATTAGATCAGAACTGAATGTTGCTCCTACAAAGAAGATTGATGCATTGATATCCATTAAAAATTCTTCGGATAAATCATTGTTTGATGACTTAAAGAGCATGATTATGTCTTTAACAAATCTAGAAAGCCTTAATATTGAAATGAATCTAGATAAACCTGACCAATCTGCAGTTGGTATATGTAAAAGTTGTGTTGTATATGTTCCATTAGGAGATCTAGTCAATCCAGAAGAAGAAATCTTGAAACTGAACAAAAGATTACAAGAGATAGATGGTTTTATAAAAGGAATTGAAACAAAATTAAACAATAAAGCATTTACAGATAAAGCACCTGAAAAAATTGTAAATTATGAAAAAAGTAAATTAGATGATTTTATTATTGAAAGAGAAAAAATAATTGCCAATATTGAGATGTTAAAATGAAAAAATTATTAATAGCATTATTTGCAATAAATATTCTTTTTTCTCAAGAAGTAGAATCAGTCGAGAATAATAGGACTTTAACTATATATAAAGATAGTTTTGCTATCATAAAAGAACCAATTTTGTGGAACTTGAATGATGGAAAAAATATTACATCTTTTAACAATCTTTCTCCAAATATTATCCTTGATTCACCTTTTTTAAATATTGAAGGCGTAGAAGTAAAATCGCAAACACTAAATAAAAACTTTTATTCTACGGATGCTTATCTGAAAAAAAATGTCGGATCATTAGTAGAGGTTAAGCCAATAAATGATTCAGCAGTTCAAGGAGCTTTATTGGATATTAACTCTTCTTCTGTTTCTATTAATACAAATAAAGGACTTCTTATTTTTCAACGATCTAGGGTTGAATATATTGCGCTCAAGTCATCACAAGTTCAAAATAAATTTACTCCACAGATTTCATGGGAAATTTTTTCTGAAGGACTAGAAAATATTACAGCAGAATTGACCTATTTAACTTCAGGATTTAGTTGGAAACCTATCTATAAATTACAACTAAGTAACTCTGATGCTAGTGCAGCCTTAAGTATTAATGCTGAAGTAGTAAATAATTCCAATATGAACCTCTTAGGAGTTGATATAAAAGTTGTAGAAGGTTTAGTTCCTATAGGCAATAATAAAAGATCTCAAAATATGGGCATGGTTGCTTCTCGAGGAGGCATGTCCGACAAAACAGATACATTAGGAGATTTTTATATTTTTAATTTGGGTAGCAACTTGAATTTAAAAGCTTTAGAGACTATCCAGTTTCCTTTACTAGATGAATTATTAATAGATTATGAGAAGAAATATATATTTGAAAATTCTGAGCAAGATCAAAAAGATGAACCATTAAGTATTGAAATTTCATTTGAAAATTCGAAAGAAAATAATCTAGAACTACCATTGCCTTCTGGTGTTATATATCTTTATGAAAAAGATATTGACGGTGCTTTATCTTTTATTGGTAAGAACAATTTATCCGCATTGTATAAAGGCGGCAGCGCTATATTAGACGCAGGAAAAGCATTTGATATTATAGGTAAACGTCGAATTCTAAATTTTGATCGTCAAAATAATAGCGAAGAATCAACCATATCAATTCAAATAGTTAATACTTCTAATGCATCTATAAAAGTTAAAGCAGTTGAGAAGATTTTTGGAGATTGGGTTATTAAAGAATCTTCAAGTATGTATATAAAAGAAGATGCATCTACTATTTATTTCCCGCTAGAAATTCAGCCTGATAGCTCAGAACTTATTACCTATACCTATAGAAAAGAATGGAAGTAATGTCCATTTATGGAATTCAATAATCCTTCTAATTTATTAGAAACTCCTATTCAATATATTAAGGGTGTTGGCCCAAGAAGAGCTAAAGTTTTAGAGTCGCTTGATATTCTTACAATAAAAGATTTATTATATTACTTCCCAAGAAAGTATTTAGACAGAACATCACTTCAGGTCATCGGTGATATTAAAATAGATAATGAAGTGAATATCATAGGAAGAGTTAAGTCAGTCAACTTAAGGAAAATGAAACGTGGCAATTTTTTAACTGCTACGCTTGCAGATCATACTGGGTCTATTCGATTAATGTGGTTCAATGGATCAGACTATATATACCAATCTTTAAAAGAGGGAGATTTACTAGCTGTGCATGGCAAGGTTGCTGATTATAAAGGAAATTTACAGATTGTACATCCTGAATATGATAAATTAAATGCAAATGAGATATCCCTTAGTACTGGATTTGTTATTCCAGTTTATCCTTTGACAGAAGATTTAAAGAAATCTGGTCTTGATAATCGAAACCTAAGAAAGATTATACGTCTTGCACTAGACTCTGTTAATAGCATTGAGGATCATTTTACAAAAGAACAGCAAGATGATTTTAAAATTTGTTCTTTAGACTCTGCATTGAGAAATATTCATTTTACAAAGAAAGTTGATAAGCTCAACGAATCAATTCATAGACTTAAGTTTGATGAACATTTTTTCTTGCAAATTCTTTTGGCATTACGAAAAAATAAAATAAAAGAGAATCGTTCGGAACCTATCAGTTTCAAAACAAAAAATTATAATCAGATATTAAAAAACTTAAGTTTTGAACTAACCAATAGTCAGAAACAAGTTCTTAGAGAAATTATTGATGACTTTTTATCAGAAAATCCTATGAATCGCATGATACAAGGAGATGTTGGTTGTGGAAAAACAATTGTTTCAATTCTAGCATCTTCCGTTGTGGTCGAAAATGGTTATCAGGTTGCAATAATGGCACCTACTGATTTATTAGCAAAACAATTATACAGAAACTTTAAAACAGAGTATGAAAAAATTGGAATTGAATGTTCATTATTGGTTGGTAGCTTGAGAAGCAAACAAAAAAAAGAAATTTTAGAATCAATTAAAAAAGGTAAATCAAAAATTGTTGTTGGTACACATGCATTGTTCCAGAAAGATGTTATCTTTAAGAATTTGGGATTATCAATTATAGATGAACAACATAGATTTGGAGTTAATCAAAGACAACTGCTCTTAAAAAAATCTAGCGTACCTAATTTAATGGCAATGACTGCAACCCCTATTCCAAGAACGCTGGCAATAACATACAACGGAGATATGGATTTATCTCTTATCGATGAATTACCAAAAAATAGACCCGATATTTTCACTTCTTATATTGAAAAAAATAATTTAGATACTGCTTATAATTTTATTCGTGAAAAAATAGGAATAGGAGGGCAAGCAATCGTTGTATATCCTCTAATTGAAGAAACTGAAAAGCAAGATCTTGATGCAGCATCTGAATCTTATGAAATATTGAAGCAAAACATTTTTCCTGACTTAAATGTTGCATTAATGCATGGAAAATTAGATGCTGATAAGAAAAATGAAGTAATGCAACAATTCATGAGTCATGAAATTGATATTCTAGTTTCTACTACAGTTGTAGAAGTTGGTATTGATAATCCAAATGCATCTGTTATATTAATTAATAATTGTGAGCGTTTTGGTCTCAGTCAATTACATCAATTACGAGGAAGAGTAGGTAGAGGAGAATTAACAAGTTATTGTATACTATGTAGTGATAGCGAGTCTCCTAATACGAAACAACGACTAAACATATTGACTAAAAGTAGAAATGGTTTTGAGATAGCCGATGAAGACTTAAAGTTAAGAGGTCCAGGAGAATTCTTTGGCCAAAGACAAAGTGGCTTTATTAAATTTAGAATTGCTGACCTAACAACTGATGGACCAATTATTAGAGATGCTAGAATGAAAGCTTTTGATATTATTGATAATGATGCAAATTTAGAGTCTCCAATCAATGCTTTGATTAAAGAGAGATTTGATAATGAGTATTTAAAACTATTTTTAAAAACAACTGTTAATTAGAGGAAAAAAATGACAACAAAACCTTATACTGAGAAACAACTTTTTGACTCACTGATTTCTCAATCAGTATATGGTGTCTGGATTGCTTTAGGAAAGATACAAAATCCTATGACTAATGAGACATCAATAGACTTAACGCAGGCATCTATTCAGATTGATATGCTAGATATGATCAATAATAGAATGCATGCAAGCCTTACTGATGAAGAAAAAGAGTACTTAGATAAAGTATTATCAGAATTAAAAATGAATTACATAGAAGTTGAAAAGACTGAAGATGCAAAACCTGCAGAAGAAGCTTCTACTGATTCAAAAGAAGAGACCAAAGAAGAGTCTGAAAAGTAAATTGAGTTTTTTTACAACGTATAGTAAAAAATTAGAAAATCTAATAGCTGGAATTCTATTTCTGCTTACTTTTGCTATTTATTTTTCAACAATGGCACCTACTGTTTCTTTTTGGGATACTGGAGAGTTTATTGCCACATCTCATATACTGGGTATTCCTCATCCACCAGGTAGTCCACTATTTCTATTGATTGGTAAATTATTCACATTGATTCCAATTAGTGCGGATATCGCTTTTCGTATGAATATATTTTCTCCACTCATTAGTGCTGCTACTATTAGTTTGCTATTTTTTATTTGCAATGAATTTATAGATAGGTTGGATAGTAGAGATAATGCAAAGCACTTTAAAATGTGGTCTTCATTAACAGCATCATTAACCTTTGCTTTTACACATAGTCATTGGTTTAATGCTGTAGAGACTGAAGTCTATGCCCTTAGCGGTTTTATGACAGCATTGGTAGTGTATTTAATCTTGATTTGGTCAAAATATAAAGATGAACCACACGGCGCTATATATTTAATGGGAATTGTATATGTCATTGGTTTAGCAACAGGAGTACATTTATTAAATCTGCTTACTATACCTTTTATAGGATTGATTATATATTTTTCAACATCAAAATTTTCTATTAAAGGTTTACTAATTACTCTAGGCTTATCATTGTTAACATTTATTGTAATACAGAATGGTATTATTAAAGGATTCCCTACTATAGTATCACAAATAGGTTTTCTAGGACTTTTATTGTTATTAGCAGTGATACTCTATTTCTTATACAGTAGCATTATCAATAAAAAGACGCTTGTATCACTTGTTTGCACATCTTTATTATTAATTATTGTTGGCTATTCAACCTATTTTGCAATTTTTATTCGATCAGGTCAGAATCCTAATATTGATGAAAATAATCCGGAGACAATAGTAGAGGCGACTTCCTATTTAAATCGAGATCAATATGGTGCAATGTCATTACTGCCTAGAAAATTTGACAATTTACCATCAAAAATTTCTATAGTAGGTAGTCCTGAATATCCAGATTTTCAATTTTCTAGAAAACAAAATTATAGCTACATAACTCACAATATTCCTGAACAGATTAGTTTTCTATGGAGTTATCAGATCAATAAAATGTATACAAGGTATTTTTTATGGCAATTTGCTGGAAAGGGTCCAAGCACAGACTCTTTTGTTTCAGATTTTGGGGCATCTCCTAAACAAGATGGTGTAGATTGGAGACAATTTGGTTTACCATTAGCGCTAATTATGGGATTCATTGGACTATATTTTCATTTTAGAAAAAATAAATATGATGCATTTTCATTGCTGACATTATTTATCATGACAGGAATTGCAATTATTTTCTATTTGAATCAAGATAATCCACAGGCAAGAGAAAGAGATTATTCTTATGTTGCAAGTTTTATGGCATTTTCTATATGGATATCGATAGGAATCTTTAGTACGATTAATTATATAAGTGATACCTTATTAGAAAAATCTATTAAGCTCAAAGCATCTTATTTTATGATAACATTATTTATTGTTTTTATTCCATTAAGAATGTTGATTGCCAATTATAATGAGCATGATAGAACAGGAAATTATATTGCTTGGGATATGGCCTATAATATGTTGCAAACCTGTGAACCAGATGCCATTTTATTCACTAATGGTGATAATGATACTTTTCCTTTATGGTATTTACAGGAAGTAGAAAAAATTAGAACTGATGTAAGGGTAGTAAATTTAAGTTTATTAAATACCCCATGGTATGTTACTCAACTACGAGATAAAGAAAATTCATTTATATCTATGAGCGACAATGAAATTAACAATTTAGATTTTAAAAAATGGTCATCAAATACTATTTCTGTTAATGCGCCTATAGATGAGTTAAATCCTAATGGCATTATTGAATGGGAATTAAAGCCAACCTATATGGATGTAGCATTGCGTATTCAAGATCTAATGGTATTAAGAATTATTAAAGATAATAATTGGAATAGACCAGTATATTTTGCTGTTACAGTATCCCCAGTGAGTATGCTTAATCTTGAAGACTACTTAACTATGGAAGGTTTAGCATATCGTCTAGTAAATAATAAATTATATCCAATTGATCAAGATAAGATGACCAAAAATTTATTATCAGTAGTTGGAAATGAAGATTGGTTTACAGATTACGATGCAAGTAAAGGTTCGATTGGCGAACTTGCTATATCCAAAGATTATCAGCCAGGATACATCTACAGAAATCTTGCTAATGAAGCTGTTCATGTGGATAGGCAGGTTGGAAGACTTATTCAAAACTATCGTACAGGATTTACAAGATTAGCAATCTCTCATTATCTGGATAATAATCTTCAGAAAGCAGAAATGGTGTTGTTAGAGATGGAAAATACAATGCCTAGTAGCGTCATTAATATACCATCAAAAGATCTTCAATATCAAATTTCACAGATTTATAATGGAACCGGAAACAAAGAAAGAGTTAGATATCATCTAAAAGAATTAACCCAAAGAGATGATTTGAAAATGGATGATTATTTATTATATGGTAAGTCTTTCATTAAAAATTTAGATGACTACCAAGAAGCAAAGATAATTTTTAAAACTATATATGACAATTTCTTAATTATTGAAAGAGCAATAAAAAAACAAGGATTCACTGCTACAAAAATTACTTTACAAGAGTGGCAATCTTGGCAAGAGACTTTACCTGAATTAGTATTTTTATTATATCTGTGTCATCGAGAGTTAGAAGAGTATGATGAAGCAACTATCTTAATTGAAGATTGGATGATACGTAGCCCAGACGATACGGATGCAGCTAGACTGATTGATGAAATTCAACAACTAAAAGAATAATGAAAATTGTCTCAATTATTATCCCAAATTATAACGGTAAAGATCTTTTACATAGTTGCATTGATTCTATTTATAATAATATTAGCATAGATAATTTTGAAATTATTGTAGTAGATAATGCTTCTACTGATAATTCTGTTCAAAATATACAAACGTTATTTCCTGATGTAGTGATTGTTAGCAATAAAGAGAACGCTGGATATAGTGGGGGATGCAATATTGGAGCAAAAAATGCAAAGGGAAAATATCTACTATTTTTAAATAATGATACTGAGCATTCTAATCAGTGGATAGAGAAATTGGTGAATTTTTTAGATAAGAATTCTAACGTTTTTGCTGTTCAACCTAAGATATTAAATATTAACAATAAGGAATATTTTGATTATGCTGGTGGCGCTGGAGGATTTATTGATCGTTTTGGTTTTCCTTATGTAAAGGGACGTCTTTTTAACACCTTAGAAAAAGATACTGGTCAATATAACAAAGAATCAAAGATATTTTGGTCATCAGGGTGTGCTATGATTGTTAAAGCTGATATTTTTAATCAGTTAGGTGGGTTTGATGAAATATACTTTGCATACATGGAAGAGATAGATTTATGCTGGAGAGCACAGGCATTAGGATATAAGGTTTTTTCGGTTCCTGATTCATTAATTTATCATCATGGAAAGCAAACAATTAAAGAAAATACTATTAAGTCTCATTACCTAAACCATCGAAACTCTTGGATTCTATTTTTTAAAAACTCTTATACCTTTGATTATGGTACACTAATTGTTAAACGTTTGCTATTAGATTGGATGGCTTTGGTTTATTCAGTTCTGACATTAGATATAAGAAGATTTATTGCAATAATCTTAGCAGAGCTATGGTTGTTATTGTTTGCGATAAAAATAATCAATACTAGAAAGAGCAATCATATTGTTCGTTTAGATAATATCTACAATAAGAGTATAGCAATAGATTATTTTTTTAAGAGAAAAAAATATTTTTCTCAAATTGAAGATAGTAAATCTTTATAAATATTATCTCTTTGCGAGTCTAAATAAATCATCTCTCTTAAAAGCTCTTTTTGACCAAGTTTTTGCATTATTTCACCAATCTTTTTCCCATGGAATTTCAAAAAGGTGTTTGTATAGTTTTCTTGATTATAATTATCTACCACTTCAGTTAGATTTTCTACTACAGTATTTAATGCTTCTCCACATGCATCTATCTCTCCATTTTCAAACAGTTCATATGCAAGATATGTTGAAAATCGAAGCTTTCTTAACCCAACATTTTCTGTTAAAAGATTGATAAGAACAATGCGTTGATCCCAACCTCTTGAAAAATTAGAAGCATTTGCACGAACAGCAATTGATCTTGCTTTTTCATAATGACTACTTCCACCTAGATTAGACCAAGTATCCAGCTCTGCTCCTAAGATAATGTTGCCGTAAAAACCTAATAAACTTGAAAGAGGATCAAAGTATACGCTATCATAATAAAGAGCATTATTTTGACTTAAAATAAAATTTGAACCCTTATCAAAGAAATGTAAATCTGTATTATTGCTAAACAATGATTGAATACCATAAGATTGAGTGCTACCTATATTGGCATTTCCTTCAAAAAGAAGTTGGATATTAATATTGATTTCTAAGTCACGATATTCTTCATTCCATACAGTATATTCATAAAACTTTTTAATATTATTTTGTAATTGAAATAAAGATGTTTTTTCATCTGCTTTTAATAGACGATCATCAAATGAAACAGAAGCTTCTTTAAATTGAGCATTTAGCAGCGAAAAGAAGAAAAATAATACAATATATTTATTTAGTTTTTCTAGCATAATAGATAGATATATTTTTTAATTTACAAAATGACAGTAATTAAAGACATACTTAAGGAAAATAAACGATTATATCGTATATCTAAGATTATTAGTGACTTATCTCAAGAGATAGAAGTCCCAGCTTTTCTAGTTGGTGGATGTGTGAGAGATTTATTGCTAGAACCTGAAAAAAATTCAGTAGATATTGATATTATGGTTGAAGGAGATGGTATTGAGTTTGCCAATGCATTAGGCAAGAAACTTAAAGTATCCACTGTAGTGCCATTTCCAAAGTTTGCTACTGCGCGCATACCATATAAAGAATGCGAAATTGAAGTAGCATCTGCTCGATTAGAATCCTATGATCCCAAATCGCGTAATCCTAAAGATATTATTATGACCGATATCAATGAAGATTTACAGCGTAGGGATTTTACCGTCAATGCTATGGCTATTTCTTTGCAAAAAGATAATATGGGGACTCTTATTGACCCTTTTGATGGTTTTAAAGATTTAAATGCAAAAGTATTAAGAACTCCTATGAGTGATGCTGATGTTACATTTTCTGATGATCCACTGCGCATGATAAGAGCAGCATATTTCTCTGCAAAGCTAGATATGGAGATTGATAAAGACTGCTTACAATCAATTGAGAATAATGCTGAAAGAATATCAATAGTATCTCAAGAAAGAATAACAAATGAATTATTCAAAATCTTAAGCACCGATAAACCGTCTATTGGATTTATTTTACTTCAAGAAGTTGGATTGCTTGAGTATATATTCCCAGAAATTGCGGTAATGTATGGGTTAGAACAAACAAGCGAATATCATCACAAAGATATTTTCTTTCACACTTTAGAGGTTGTAGACAATGTAACAAGACTTTCTTCTAAATTAGATTTACGTTTAGCAGCTTTGGTGCATGATATTGCAAAACCTAAAACTAGAAGAATAGATAAGAAGAAAGGATATACTTTCTATGGGCATGACGATTATGGTGCCCGTATGCTAAAAGGAATATCAGAACGTATGAAATTTTCTAATAAAACAAGAGATTATATTACAAAATTAACAGCACTCCACTTGCGACCTATCAGTCTAGCAAAGAAAGAAGTAACTGATTCTGCGATTCGAAGACTGATT
Organism: Fidelibacterota bacterium; assembly: GCA_045560315.1. Classification (GTDB taxonomy): domain Bacteria; phylum Fidelibacterota; class Marinisomatia; order Marinisomatales; family Marinisomataceae; genus Marinisoma. Next base: position 12,176 of record JBJKZN010000003.1, read on the forward strand.
GTAGATGCAGGAGAAGATGCTCAAGACTTAATGTTGCTTTGTCGTGCTGATATCACTACAAAAAATCCAAATAATGTTAAAAAATATTTATCTAATTTTGATCGCGTAGAACAACGTATGCAAGATGTTATTGAATCAGATGAATTACGCGCTTTTCAATCTCCTGTAAGAGGACATGAAATAATGGAAATTTTTGATTTGCCTGCAGGTAAGAAAGTAGGAGAAATAAAATCTCTGATTGAATCAGCAATATTAGATGGAAAAATTCAGAATACACATTCAGACGCTTTATCAATGCTAAAAAGCTTAAAAAAATCAAAGAAATTTTAATTAATTATTCTTTTTACTTATTTATTTTACAATGGTCTTATATATACCTGTAAGTTATATTTCTTTTTAGTACCTTACAGGTCTAAAATAAGCGTAGAAGATTATGAAAAAATATATAGCAACAATTTTATTGTTTTGTTCAGTGTCTGTAGGACAATCTTTAAATGTAGATGAATGTGTAAGAATTGCACTTGAAAATAAACCTTCGCTCAAAAGAGCAGAGCAAGACGTTACAATTGCAAGGTTGAACCGTGCATCAACTGGGGCATTGATGCTGCCATCAGTGAATGCAAACAATTCTTTCAGTGAGACAACCTATGGCAACAGTTCTTCAGAATCTACTGAGAGATATAGTGGAGGATTAAGTTTATCTCAAAGCTTATTTAACTTTGGTAGCAAGATTAATACTCTCAAACAAAGTGATAATACTTATAATACAGCCAAGCAACAGAAGCGACAAGCAAAGTCACGTGTTATACTAGATGTATATACCTACTATTATCAATACCTGAAAAATTCTGAGTTATTTGATATTGCTGGAAAAGATCTTGAACTATCAAAGAAGCAATTAGATTTAGTAGAAAATCAGTATAACTTAGGAGCTGTAAGTAAAACGGATTATTTAAAAGCCTCTGTTCGATATGGAACAGCAAAGTCTAATTTTTTATCAAGAGAATTAAGTAAAAAAAATTCAGAAAAATCTTTACGTCATAGTATGGGCCTTCTCAATTCTGATATTCAAATTAATATAGAAAAGAAAGTGAACTTTACATTAGAAATTCCTTCTTTTGATGAAGCGTATAGTTTAATGTTAGTAAATAGTCCTGATTTAAATATATTAGACAATCAAATTCGAGGAGCGCAGATTAATGTCAAAAAAGCATGGAGCTCTAGCTTGCCTAGCATAAATATGAGTGTAGGTATGAATGCATCTTCAAGCGATCAGCTTACTAGATCTTATTTTGATGATAATTATATTAAAAGCGCCAATATTACACTAAGTATTCCAATTTTTTCTGGTTTTAGAAATAAGAATTCAATTCAAATATCAAAATTACAGTTAAATCAAGCAGAGACACGTTTTACAGGCGGGACAAATAGTGCCAAAGTAAGTCTATATGCACTGATTAATTCATTGAATAATTATAAAGAAATTATTCCTATTCAAGAAGAAGTCTTGATTTCTGCAGAAGAAGATTTAAAGCTAGCACAACAAAAATATGAATTAGGATCAGCAAGCATCTTGGAGCTCCTAGATGCACAGTTGGCGTTAATTCAGGCTAGTTCTACACTAGTGAGAACAAAGTATGACGCAGCAATTCAAGTAGCAAATTTGGATGACTTGCTTGGAACACTAGATAAAAAATATGAATAAGGAGATTAATGTGAATAATAAAATAAAAGCTGGTTTAGGGATATTGGTATTGTTATTAGGTGCCTATTTTATGTCTTCATCAGATGGCGATGGGACTCTTGAAGTTTCTGTAATGGAGCTTGGAAGAAAAGATTTAACAAGCCAAGTAGTAGCTGATGGAGTATTGAAACCAGAAACAGAAGTCAAATTAAGTTCAAATAATACAACCTATATTACAGATATTGCTGTAAAAGAAGGTGATTTTGTAAGCAAAGGTGATTTTTTAATGTCGCTAGATGATAGACAGCAAAAAGCTGCTACTGCAGCATCTAAAGCAAGCGTAGAAGCGACAAAAGTAAACCTCAATAATGCAGAGATTAAGAAAAATCGCCAAGAAGAATTATACAAAAAGGGATTAATATCTGATCAAGAGATGGAAAATACCAATTCTTCTTATGCGTCTGCATTAAGCTCATTTAATAACGCTGAAGCAAGATATATTCAAGATGAAGATGCTCTTTCTAAGCTAAGATTAATTGCTCCTCAAGATGGAACCATTACTTTTATTGATGGTGAAGTAGGAGATTTAGCCCAAGGAGGAATGTTTAATCCAAGCGTACTACTAAAATTGTCAGACCTTTCAAAAATGGAAGTCTATGTGAACGTAAATGAAAATGATATTGCAGATATTTCAATTAATGATACTGCAATCATTGAAGTTGATGCCTATCAAGACCAAAAATTTAAAGGGGTTGTAAAAGAAGTTGCATATGCAGCAACAACATCAAGCGGCGGATCACAACAGCAAGTAACTAACTTTGAAGTAAAAATACAAATGTTAGAAGTAGTAGATGGGATGCGTCCTGGTATGAGTGCAACGGTTGAAATTATTACCGAAGAAAGGAATCAAGTGTTAGCTATTCCAATTCAGTCTCTTACTACTCCTCGAAAACCTAAAAATTCAGAAAAGAAAGCATCTTTTTCTGTTAATGTTGACGCTGGTGAGAAAGAATGGGGTAATCGTTCTAAAAGCATGAGCGGAAAAACAGGGAGAACAGTAGTTTTCGTTATCAATGATGGTGTGGCAGAGCAGCGCTTCGTTGAAACTGGTATCGTTGGAGAGAGAGATTATGAAGTTACCTCAGGCCTTGAAGAAGGAGAGAAAGTTGTTACAGGAGGATTTGTTGCAATTAGTAGAGAACTTTATGATGGTGCACCAGTTACGATAAGAGAAAAATCTAAAAATAATTCTAGATCTAGTCGTAATCGTGACTAAGTCAAAAAAAGAGATCATAGCAATACAGCGTATCTCAAAAATATATCATTTAGGAGATACGGTAGTAAAGGCA
>JBJKZN010000004.1:0-40695 GCA_045560315.1 Fidelibacterota bacterium
CCTAAGTGAGAAATATCAAATGCTTCAATCAGGCGAGGTGGCTTCGATAAACTTAGAATATCTTGAAGTTCACTAAGCAGTTTTGGAATATAATCTTTTCGTTTTGCAAGATTTAACATCCACTCATTTAAAAGAAGTTTTGCGTTTCGATTTGCTAATCTTAATTCTTTTAGTTTTACCCCTCTTTTTGGAATATTGAATGCTACTTTTCGATTATTCTTCTCCGATAACCATTCTTGTAACTCTTCTGCTTCTATAGGTAATTCTGATAAATAAATATTGTTTGGGATATAGGCTGCATTCATATAAAAATTGATAACAACAGAACGAAATATTTCAGCAATAGCATCATTCGTATCCACAGAGATTTTCTCTCTACTGAGTATTCTTCCTTCTCTAATACGTAAAATAACCACTACATGATGATTATCTTTGCTTTGAACCCCAATAATATCTCTATTGGTGAAGTCTGCTTCTAACTTTCTCTGCCCTCTTTTAAATGATTTGATAGCTTTAATTTGATCTCGAACTCTAGCAGAATCTTCATACATGAGTTTTGATGAAAAATATTTCATCTGTTTGGCTAGTTTTTTCTCTAGTGCCTTAGTCTCACCTTTTAGAAACAGAATCATATCATCGATCATCTCATGATAGTCTGATTCTGATATGGTCTGAATCCCTAACCCTTTTTTAATAATTGTATCATCATTTAGTTTGATATAGCAATTGCGTATAGGGAACGCTCTATATAAAACATCCAACAACCTACGCATTGATTTCACATCCGTATAGGGACCAAAATAACGCGACTTATCATTCTTGATGGTGCGTGTAATGTCAATCTGAGGAAATTGTTCATTTGTAATCTTTAAATACGGAAAAGACTTATCGTCTTTTAAACGAACATTATACTTTGGCTTAAACTTTTTAATGAGAGTAGCTTCAGTAATAAATGCATCGGCTTCATCCTCACATACAATCCATTCAAGATTAGCAATTCTGCTAATTAAGGATTGGTCTTTTGGTGTGCGATACGCTTTTTTTTGAAAATAGGATTTAACGCGCTTCTTAAGGTCTTTTGCCTTGCCGATATATATAATTTTATCTGCCTTATCTTTGAATTGATAAATACCAGGCAATGCAGGTAAACCGGCAATTTTAGACTGTAAGTCTATGTTATGATCTCCAGAATGTCTTGGTAAATAAGACTAATACAGCAAAAATCTCTAATCTTCCCAGCAACATACAAAACATCATAATATATTTTCCTAACGCTGGCATTGCTAGATAACTATTCATAGCACCATATGCTCCCCAAGATGGGCCAATATTACCCATTCCAGAAGCAGCAGCGCCTAATGAAGATTGCAAATCAATTCCCATCAAAACAAAGGCAAACGATGCAATCCAAAAGAATCCTATATAAAACAAGAAGAACGCTATTGTTTTTCTAATTACTTCGTCTGGAATTATCTTCTGACCTATACGAATAGGAATAATTGCTTTTGAGTGTAATGCTCTCTTTAATTCCATTCTTGCATATTTAAAAACAGCAACAATTCTGATGAGTTTCATACCACCACTAGTGGATCCTCCCATAGCACCAAAAAACATTAAACCAAACAACATAAACTGCTTAATAAAAGGAGTCCAAGCACTATAATCTGTTGCCGTATATCCTGTTGTAGTTAAAATAGCGACTACCTGGAAAGCAGTATCTAAGGTATTTGACCCATTGTTATACAAATAACTCGCAAACAATATTGATGCGGATGCAAGGACAACAATTCCGATATAATACAGAAACTCTCTATCTCTTGTATATGCTTTTGGTCCAAATCTTGCTGCTCTAAAGTGTAGTGCAAAATTTGTTCCACCAATAATCATAAATAATAAAATTACTGATTTAACATAAGCTGACTGACTATTAAGACTATCATTAAATGTTGAAAATCCACCTGTTGGCATAGTAGTTAATGCATGACAAATAGCATCAAAAAAAGGCATTGAGTAGGATAATAATGTGAATTCTAAGAATGTGAATCCTATATAAAACTTCAACAATAATCTTGCTGTTTCTTTTATTCTAGGCGTAATCTTTTCTGATGAAGGCCCTGGATACTCTACATTAAACAATTTCTCTCCAGCTACACCCAATAAAGGTAATAGCGCAATTGTAAATACAACGATACCTAATCCACCAATCCACTGGAGAAATGCTCTCCAAAACAAAATACTTTTTGGTAGGCTCTCAACATCTTCTAATATTGTAGCTCCCGTTGTTGTTACGCCAGATACTGCCTCAAATAATGCATTGGTATAACTATCAAAAAATCCTGAATAATAGAAAGGAATCGAACCAAAGATAGATGCCATAATCCAACTTAATACAATTACTAAGAAAACATCTTTATTAGAAAATTTTGTAGCCTTTCTACAGATATACCATATAGGTAAAGACACTCCAAAACTTATTCCTGCTATCTTGAATAAATACATTCTTCCAGCATCTAAAAAATCAATTAATGCAGGAAAAAGCAGAAAAATTGACAAAAAAATTGTCAACATTGATAAAAATCTAAATGTAGGTCTTAAACTCATTATTCTGACTGAAATATCTTATTTACTTCATTCACTTTTGAGTGAATACAGAAAATTAGTACTGTGTCATTAGGTAATATTTGATGTTCTCCATCTGGTATTGTGAGATGTCCATTATGATTAACAAGCGCTACAATACTGCCGTGAGGTAAGTTTAAATTAGATATTGGAAGACGTGTTGCCTTCGAATTTTTTTCAGCTTCAACTTCTATTGCTTCCATATTTAAAGTACTAAACATCTGAATAACATTGTCTTTATGATCAATTCTAATTGCTTTTACTATAGAATTAACACTTACTGTATTTTTACTTACGATTGATCCCATTCCCAAATCTGACATATTTTTCACATAATCTGGATTCGTAACATGGATAATAGACTGTTTAACTTTTAATTGTTTCGCAAGAATACCTGCTAATAAATTGAGCTGCTGATCCTCTGTGACAGCAATAAATGAATCAACTTCATTTATATTTTCTCCTTTTAAAAATTCAACATCTGTTGCATCAGAATGAAGCACAATGGATTCATTTAATTCATTGGCTACGGCAACCGCTTTATCTTTTGTTTTATCAATTAATCTAACTGACATATCTCCCTCTAATTGACTTGCGATTAAACGACCAATTTTACTTGCACCGGCTATCATAACACGCTTAGAATTAGAAGAAGAAATACCTAAGCTATTTAAAAGCATATCTAAATTTTTTGATTTTGTAAAAAAGAACACATAATCATCTGGCTCAAATTTAAATGAAGATGTAGGAATTGTCATTTTTTCATCTCTTACAACAGCGACAACTAAGCATTTAAAATCAGTGTTATTCTTGTGAAAATCCTCTATTGTCTTACCAACCAACTTAGAACGATGATTAATCTTCTTTGAGAATAATACTGCTTTTCCATTTTCAAATTCATAAAATTTATCTGCATAAGGATGTTTAACTAGTCGAATAATTTCTTGAGCTACTGCAGCTTCTGGATGAATAACCATATCAATTCCGAATTTTTCAGGAATCATTGAATGACCATTCTTACTATAATCAAAATCACGAAGGCGAGCTATAATCTTTTTTGCGCCTAGATTATGACACTGCATAGAAGAAATAAGATTTGTTTCATCTGAATCGGTAAGCGTAAAAACATAATCAGAATCTGCTACATTAGCTTTTTCTAAGACTCTTTCATCGGAACCATTACCTTTTATGACAATAACATCTAAATGCTCATTTGCTCTTTGACATTTCTTGTGATTGATATCTACGACAGCAATATCATAGTCAAGTTCACTAAGAGACTTAGCGACGTGAAAACCAACTTCACCAGCACCGATAATTACAATTCTCATTACTTGATTGGTAATCTATAAAGAATTCGCAGAAAAACAACCCAAATTCGGTTATTTTCTACGTATTATTTTTGCTCCAATATTGGTTAATTTCTCCTCAATTTTATCATATCCTCGATCAATATGATACACTCTACTTATTCTAGTAGAACCTTCTGCGCATAATGCTGCAATAATTAAAGCTGCAGACGCTCTAATATCTGTAGACATGACATCAGCACCAATTAGATTTCTACTGCCTTTAATAGTTGCACAATGCTCTTCCAGATGAACATCGCATCCAAGCCTATTCAATTCTAAGATATGAGTAAAACGATCAAAATAAATATTCTCTGTTATTGTGGAATCTCCAGACGCTAAACTCATCAAAATCATCCATTGTGCCTGCAGGTCAGTTGGAAATCCTGGATATTCATTAGTTTCCATATTACAAGCCTTAATATTCAGTCCATCTGAATTTATAATTATAGAATTCTTATCTATTTTGATGTCAATATCAGCTTTTTCTAACAAACTAATTACGCTTCCCATATGATTGGGCTCTACATTCTTTAGCATTACTTCTCCGCCAGTTGCAGCAATAGCTATCAAAAAAGTTCCTGCTTCAATACGATCAGGAATTACATCAATGCTATCTACTCCACCTAGGTTGTCAACACCTTCAATTTTTAAAGTATTGGTTCCAATTCCTGATATTTTAGCCCCCATCTCATTTAATAATAGACATAATTGTTGAATTTCAGGCTCTGCTGCTGCGTTATGAATCTCTGTTAAACCTTCAGCTAACACTGCAGCCATTAATACATTGCCAGTTGCACCAACAGAAACTTTTGGAAATACAATCTTATTTCCAATCATTTTTTCTGATTTTGCAACAACATACCCTGCTTCTAAGCTTATATCTATCCCTAATTTTTTCATGCCTTCAATATGAAAATCGACAGGTCTAGGTCCCCAAGCACAACCTCCAGGCAATGACACTTTTGCTTCCCCAAACTTTGCAATTAATGGACCAAGCACATAGAAAGATGCTCTCATTGTTTTTACAAGATCATATGGTGCATATGGAGTATTTAAATTCTTTGGGTTAATAGTAATGCTATTGGCATCAAACGAAACTTCCCCTCCCATTCCTTCTATTAATTTTCCCATGGTAATTGAGTCAGATAATTTTGGTACATTGGTAATAGTTAAAGCTCTATCATTTAGAATTGATGCTGCCATTAAAGGCAGTACTGCATTTTTTGCTCCACTAACCTGAATTTCTCCATAGAGCTTATTTTTTCCTTCTATTTCAAAATAATCCATCTCTATTTATCTATTACGCAAAAAGCAACTGCATAGTTTCCATCATGAGATATAGAGATATTAATATCATGACTGGATCTACTTATGACATAAGGCTTTCCACTGGTACTATTTAGAACTTCTATCGATTTGAAAGAGCTATCAGTAGTTTTATCATATGATGATAGTGCTTTCTTAATTGCTTCTTTTGCTGCAAATCTTCCAGAAAAATATTGAGATTTATTAGTCTTTTCTTTTGACTCTGCTATTTCTTTATCAGAAAATATTTTATCTAAAAATCTGGCTTGTCTTTTAGAATTCAAAATGGAATCAATGCGATTAATTGCAACGATGTCTACGCCGACATTAAGCATGATTAATCTCATCTATAATATTAACCACCTCATATATGTCTTCAATATCCCAATTTGCACCAGACTTTTCTACGCCAAAAGCATCTCCATATTTTGCAAAAATTGTTTTTATGCCTACGCTGCTTGCTCCTACCATATCTCTCTCAGGCCAGTCTCCAACCATCAATACTTCATCGTTTGATAAATTTAGTCTCCCGAGAGCTAATTCAAATGGAGCTGGCGAAGGTTTTCTCTCGCCTGAATCATCAAAAGTAATAACAGTTTCAAAAAAATGGTGAAGACCTAGATAATAAATTCTCATCCAAGCTTCACGACTAGGCGCATCTGAAACAATAGCTAATTTGATATCATTCTCTAATAAGTGATTTAATGTTCTCTGAACATTGGGATAAGCTTTTAGGTTGGCTTCTTTTGCTCTTCTATAGGCAACAATTCCAGCTGCCAAATATTTATTGTTTATATATCCAAGTTTATTTTTTAAGAATTTATCGAAAACAAGTTGATTTTCCCATCCGTCGACTTCATATATGTCCATTATTTCTTTATATGACGTGTCAACATCTATATCTAAACCAGCTTCTTTCATAGAAGAAATAGCACTCATGACTGCTTCCTTCTTCATTGTCATAAAATCAAGAAGCGTGTTATCTAAATCAAAAATAACTGCCTTAATCATCCCTCATACTTCTCAGGATTTCTAACGCGGTCAATTTCATACTCAGCCATTTTTCTCCAATTTCTATCATTTCTTGCTTTTTCAAAATGATTTATGGATGTATTCTTGTTTCCTTTGCCTCCACAATATTCAGCTATACCAAGCTCAAACCAACCGCCACCAAAATTCTTTTTTAAATCGATTGCTTCTAATGCAGCTGCTTTAGCAGCTTCACAGTCATTTAATTTATTGTGAGCTTCAGCTAAATGAAACCAAGATAGGTATTCTTTAGGTTGCAAATCTACAGCCTTAGTTAAGGACTCTGCAGATCTACCGTAATCTTCTAATTTAGCATATGTAATACCCATCGCATGGTATGCTGCACCATACTTCGGCTTAATATCTATTGCTGTCTTAAAGCTCAAAATTGCATCTTCATATTTCTCTAAATCAATGAAAATTTCACCTAAACTTTTATGCGCTTTATAATATTTCTTATTAAGTCTTACAGTTTCTTCAAAAGACTCTTTAGCGTTATCTATATCTCCATTTTCCTTATAAGCTAAGCCTAAATTATACCAACCTTTATCAAACGTCTTCTTAATGCGTAAAGCACTTTGATAATTTTCAATTGCAAGAGATAGGTTACCCATTTTCTTTTGGAGAACTCCTATTTGAAAGTATGCTTGATATAGTCGACTATTAATACCTAATACTTGCTTATACTTTGATAAAGCAGACTCAAGGTTTCCATTCTTGTAATCTTTGTTTGCACTATTATATAACTTCTTTGCAACGTTGGATATAGATGTTTTAGATTTTTTATAATTTGGATCAAGAGTAAGTGATTGCTTATAATATTTTACAGCTGAAGTAAAATCTTTTTTCCCCTCATAAGCTTTTGCTGTTCCATAATATGCTTCAACAGAATTTGGCACGCTAGCGATCACTTCAGAAAATCCGGTTATAGCATCATCAAACCTACCATCTTGTACTGCTCGATTAGAATTAATCATTTTATTTCTTAATCCGTTTAATCGGTCAAATTCTTTTCTGAAACTATCGTTCGATTTATCTAAATCAATTGCTGCCTTAATTTTTTCTCCAGCAAGCTCTAGATTGCCAGATGATAATGCTTTCTGAGATTCTTCATAAAGAGATAAAGCTGATTGAGCAAAAATAGTTGTTGAAAACAATAAGATAAAAATAATATTTTTCATTATACCGCCTTTAAAGTATTCATTTTTTATTTATCACGTAATCTATAAATCTTTTAAAAAAATACTAACTGTTATTTTTTAGTGCCGAAGGCGGGACTTGAACCCACACAGAGTTTCCTCCACTAGCCCCTCAAGCTAGCGTGTCTACCAATTCCACCACTTCGGCTATTTCTTAATTTGTAGCGTCTTCTGGTAGAAGATCTTCAGAAGGCAGAGAATACTCAGGGACAACTAAATCTACTTCTCTCGATTCAGCATCTTTTTGAATAATAGATTCTGTAGAAGACGTAGACTCGCCACTAAGAAAACCAATTACTAGTGCAAGACCAATAAAGGTTATTCCAAGCCATGTAGTTAATTTAGTGATAAAATCATTTGCTCCGGAAGATCCTAACATAGATGTAGCAGCACTACCGCCCATCATAGAATTCAGTCCTCCTTGACCTGATTGCATCAATATTACTCCAATAAGCAATAAACTGACTAATGTATGTATTACTATTAAAAATTGAACCATAATACCTCTTATAATTTTATTTGTTTAACAATATCTCTAAACTTTTCAAAGTTAGCGCTAGCGCTTCCAATGAGAAAACCATCAATCAACTCTACATCGAGAAGTTCATTGATATTACTTGCATCAACAGACCCACCATAAAATAATTTAATGTTATCTAAATCTGCTCCTGAATATAAACTTTTTAATCTACTTTTTATATAAGAAAGCATTTCATTTATATATTCATTTGAAGGCACATCTCCTGATCCGATTGCCCATACTGGTTCATATGCAATGGTTAATTTTTTGCCATTCAATTCATTAGGCAGTACTGATAGTTGACTATCAAGAACACTTTCTGTTAATTGGCTATTTTTTTCATTTAATGTCTCACCTACACACAGAATAGGATCAGCATCGCTAGATAAAGTTCTTTCCAACTTCTCTGATATAATATCATTATTCTCTTTATAGATAGCTCTTCTTTCAGAATGACCAACAATACATGACGTTACATCAATAGCATTAATTGATGTAGAGCCAGTATAAGCTCCATTTTCATGTATATCACAATCCTGCATACCAATCTTTATATCACATTTTAAATGATTTTTTACTGAACGTATACAAGCATGTGATGGAAATAATATAATATCTTTATTAGAAAATAAATCACTTTCAGAATTAAGTTTATCAATAAAATCTATTGATCCGCTTTCATCTAAATACATCTTCCAATTTGCTGCTATGGTTATTTTTCTCATTATTTTTTTAACATTTCTATGGCTGGAAGTTTATTTCCAGATAATAATTCTAAACAAGATCCGCCTCCAGTAGAAGCGTGAGAAAATTCATCGACTATCCCTTTCTTGTAATTTCTAATAGCTGCAATAGTATCTCCTCCTCCGACTATAGAAATACAATTATGTTCTACTATTGTGTCAATTATCTTGTTGGTCCCTATAGCAAAATGTTTATTTTCTGCTACACCTACTGTTCCATTCCAAAATACTGTTTCTGACTCTCTAATGATGTCTGTAAATAAGTTAATACTTAATTCGCCTATATCTTCACAAATCATTGTTTTTTTAATACTATCGCTCTTTGCATAGTGTAATTTACCACTTCCTAACTTATTTAACTCTCCATTAAAATCAATAGGAAGAACAATGTTAGCTTTACTGCTAGATGCTCTTACCATAAGCTCTTTAGCCGTACCTATTTCATCTTCATCTACTAAAGATTTTCCCATATCAAACTTATTTGCAGTTAAGAAAGTGTTAGCCATAGCACCTCCAATAATAATATTATCTGCAATATCAAAAAAATGATTAATTACATTAATCTTTGTATCAATTTTTGCTCCTCCAATAATTAACGCTACCGGACCTTTTGCGTTTGCAACACCTTCAGATAGGAATTCCATTTCTTTCTCCATCAACAGTCCCATACCTTTTGTTGTAAAATAATTTGTAATTCCTGCATTTGATGCATGCTTACGATGAGCAGTACCAAATGCATCATTTAAATAAATAGAGCCATGCTGAGATAGTTTGGATGCAAATGATGAGTCGTTGCTCGTTTCTTCATCATAAAATCGTAAATTTTCTAACAAATGGATTTCTCCACTTTTTAAATTTCTTGATACTTCAATTGCATCATCTGATATGCAATCATGAGAGAACTTTATAGGCATTTCAAGCAATTGTGCAAGCTTCTCTCCTGCAGGCATTAATGATAAATTAGAATCAATCTTTCCTTTGGGTCTTCCTCTATGAGACATTAAAACAATTTTAGCGCCTTGATCAAGGCAGTATTTAATTGTTGGTAATGACTTCAGTATTCTGTAATCGTCTACGACTAAATCATTTTCAACGGGAACATTAAAATCGACCCTAATGAGAATGCAGTTGCTAGTATTGTTATTGGATTGAAAATCAATCGATGTAATTTTACGTAACATGACTTTTGTTTAAATAATTCTAAAGAACTTAAACAATACCTTGGTCAATCATAGAATCTGCAACTCTTACAAATCCTCCGATATTAGCACCATCTACATAGTTAACAAAATCGCCCTTAGAACCATACTTAACACATGTGGTATGAATACGCTCCATAATCTCTTTTAACAATCCATCAACCTTGTCTCTCTTAAGTGGAATCCTTGTACTATTTTGGCTCATTTCAATACCAGAGATAGCTACTCCACCAGCATTAGCTGCTTTACCAGGACCATATAAGATTTTTTCACTGATAAAATGATGCACTGCGTTTGTAGTGGACGGCATATTTGCGCCTTCAGCTACTACAAAACATCCATTTTTTGTCAACTGCTTAGCGTCACCAGCATTTAATTCATTTTGAGTTGCACATGGAAGTGCAATATCGCATTTTATTGACCATGGACGTTTTCCTTCGAAATATTCAACATTGTACTTTTTAGCATAATCAGATATTCTAGCTGATCTTTCACCTTTAAGCTCTTTGACATACTCTAATTTTTCTTGAGTAATACCATCTGGATCATAAATAAATCCACCAGAATCAGATAGAGTAACTGGTTTTGCTCCTAATTCAATTAATTTTTCACAAGCAAATTGCGCGACATTTCCAGAGCCAGAAACAGTGACAATTTTTCCATCTAAAGATTTGTCTCTTGTTTTAAGCATTTGAACAACAAAATAAACTAATCCGTAACCTGTAGCTTCAGGACGGATTACACTTCCACCCCAGTTGGTTCCCTTTCCAGTTAACACGCCTGTAAATGCATTTCTTATTTTCTTGTATTGACCGAACATATACCCAATCTCTCTTGCTCCGACACCAATGTCGCCAGCTGGTACGTCAGTACGTCTACCTATATGTCTATAAAGCTCATTCATGAAAGCATAGCAAAAATTCATAATCTCTTTATCAGATTTTCCCTTTGGATCGAAGTTTGATCCTCCTTTACCTCCTCCAAGATTTAGTCCTGTAAGACTGTTTTTAAACACCTGTTCAAAAGCGAGAAATTTTAAAATTCCTAGATCAACACTAGGGTGAAATCTCAGTCCGCCTTTATAAGGACCGATAGCAGAATTAAACTGAATTCTATAACCTAAATTTACATGAACTTCGTTTTTATCATCCATCCATGGAACTCTAAAAATAATTGTTCTATCTGGAACAACAATTCTATCAAGAATATTGAATTTTCCATATTCTGGATTTTCGTTTGCTGTATCCCATATAGAATGGACAACTTCTTCTACAGCTTGGTGAAATTCTTTTTGATCTTTATAATTATCTACTACTGAGTTTAAAAACTCTTCTTTTGTCTTATATTTCATAAGCTAATTAGTCCTTTATCTTTTATCAATAGGCTTAAAATTACACAATAAGATAAAAAAGAAAACTATTATTTTTTTTTCATTTTTTTTCAAAAAATCGTAAAAAATAATTTAGACATTTAAAGAGAACTAATATAACTTTAAGCCATTAATGGCGGAGTAGCTCAGTTGGTTAGAGCAGCGGAATCATAATCCGAAGGTCGGGAGTTCAAATCTCTCCTCCGCTACAAGCTATTAATTCACTTTTTTTCACATACTCAATCTCAGATTCTGTCAGTATAGATTTAAAATATTCATTAGCATAATTCTTGTCATAGAGGGCATCATGCTGCACTCCTTCTTCAGGAGACTGATTCTTTTTTGACCCTGAGATAGAAGAAACTATATGGTCAATATCACTTTCTGAATAATCTATATTAAGCCAATCAAATAATGATATAATTGCATTGCTAGGATTAACAGAAAGATCGTTTTGATTAAAGAAATAGATATTATCATTATTCACTATTTTTTTCTTAAACAATCTATAAAGATAGAAAAATTGTACTGCTCCTACTACAAAAGGTGAAATATCATCATTGTCAAATTGGCTAGGATTTTGAATATTGACACCAGCACGCTTCAGATCTTTTAATAGTCTGGTATATTCACTAAATGTCCAAGACATCCTTTTAAAACTTCCTGCCAATGGGAGTAATGGTCTTTCACACATTATAACCTTATAATTTTTAGATAGGTGTTGGGATGCAAATACTAAAAATGGATCTTTAACAATTAATCCATTTGTTCTATTGAAACATTTTGCTTTTTTAAAAGAAATGGATGATTCATTTCCAATAACATATTTTATTGTTTTTTTAAAGAAAGAATCACTCTTCTTTATTCCGAGCTTAAAACTTGTATTTAAACTCAATAAATTTCCTAATATTCTATCAAAATCATTCTCCATAATATTAGATCCTGGGATAAGGTAGTTTATATCGACTGATTTTAAACCCTGAGAGCTGTTAAATGGCTCATAAATGACGCTATAAGGAGCTTTATTGGATATAAGCTTACCAACTGTGGTTGTAGCTGTTCTAGGTATACCAGAAACTATTATTGGATTCTTAGAATATTTATTATTTTTAAACATGCTTATTGCTCAATCTAATGTAAAAGAAAAGAAATATCAAAAATCAATTCAATTCATTAAATCTTTGAATGAAGAACATAAAATTGATTATGCTCTTAAATATCTATATAATGAATTTGAAAATTGGATTTTTTGTGGATTCTATCGTAAAAAAGAAAATCAGTTAGAAATTTCAACATATCATTCTGATAATATACCTTGCAGTCCGATTCATATGAATGGTGTTTGTGGGCAATCTATAGCTAATCAAGATACTATCATTGTGAATGACGTTAATAGCTTTGAAAATCATATCGTATGTGATTCTAATAGCAAATCTGAAATTGCTATACCTTTTACTAAAAATAACATAGAGTATGTTTTAGATATTGATTCAAAAGAGTTAAATGATTTTGATCAAATAGATAAAAAATATTTACAAAAGATACTAAAAGAACTTTAGCTATCTTCTTCTGTCGCTACTTCTTCTACATCAGAATCTGCAACTTCATCAACCTTAAATTGAGCTTTATCAACAAACTCAATCAAAGAAATTTTAGCAGCATCATTCGTTCTTGTACCGAGTTTAATAATACGAGTATATCCGCCAGGCCTATCAGAATAAACTGGAGCAATAACATCAAATAAAGTTTTTACAGCATCTGAGTTGTGAATCTTTTTCATCACTTCTCTTCTATTGTGAAGACTTTGATTTTTTGCTTTGGTAATCATTGGCTCAATAAACTTTCTTAACTCTAAAGCTTTTTGATGTGTCGTTTTAATACGCTTATGCTCAATTAATGAGCTTGCCATATTGGACATCATCGCTTTTCTATGAGCAGTAGATTTACCAAACTTTCTAGATGTAATTCTCTTTTTCATTTATACTTCGTCTTCTACGTAAGGACTAGTGTCCATACCGAATTTTAGACCCATCGTTTCAAGTTTTTCAATTAACTCATTTAATGATTTACGACCAAAGTTCTTATACTCAAGCATTTCTGCTTCGTCTTTGTCTACCAATTCACCAATTAGAGTAATTCCAGCAGCTTCTAGACAGTTATGACTTCTAACTGATAGCTCCATCTCATCAATTGAAGAACCAAGAAGCTTACGAATTTGTAATATTTCTTCACTTACAGGTTTATCAATCTCTAATACAGAAGGATTGCTAATAGAATTAATAATATTATAATGTTCAGCAAGAACAGAAGAACAGTAACTAACAGCATCAATTGGGCTGATAGATCCATCTGTTTTAACATTTAAAGATAACATCTCTAAATCTTCTTTTGCTCCAGGCAATGGAGAAACGTTAAATGCTACTTGAGTCACAGGATTAAAAATACTATCAATTGGTATCATTCCAACCGGCGAATTATTTAATTTATTCTCCTCGCTAGATTTGTAGCCCTTACCAATTCCTAGCCTTAACTCTAATTCCAAAGTAGTTCCTTTAGAAATATCTGTAATATAATGGTCAGGATTTAGAATAGTAAAATCATCGCTTACTGCTTGAATATCAGCTGCAGTAAATGTTTTTTTTCCTTTAATTTTTATAAAAATAGGCTCTACTGAACTTTCAAATAAATGAAATCTCACACCTTTTAGATTCATAATAACATCTGCAATATCTTCTTTAACTCCATCCAGTGTTGAAAATTCATGTAAAGCACCTTCAATTTTAACATTTGTGATAGCTGCTCCAGGCACTGCAGTCAACAAAGCTCTTCTTAAAGAATTACCAACTGTTATTCCATACCCTCTCTCAAGTGGTTTAATAACAAAATTACTTGAATTATCTTCAATTACTTTATGTGAAATTTTAAATTTTAAATCATTACTCATGTTTCTTCCTTTATCTTGAATAGTATTCAACAACTAATTGTTCATTCATAGTTAAGTCAATCTCATCTCTCTCGGGATAATTAACAAATGTTCCTTCCATTTTGGCTTTATCAACAGAAAGCCAGGATACACTTAAATCTCCCTTAACCATTTTAATCGCATTTAATATAATATCTAATTTTTTACTTTTTTCTCTTATTTGGACCACATCACCAGGTTTCAAGCGATAAGATGCAATATTGACCTTAACACCATTTACCATAAAATGTGCATGACTTACAAGTTGTCTTGCAGATGATCTAGTGGGAGCAAATCCAAGCTTATAAACTACATTATCCAATCTAGACTCCAATAAGACTAATAAGTTAAGACCTGTTTCGCCTTTCATTTGAGTAGCTTTCTTAAAATAAGTTCTAAATTGTTTTTCAAGCATACCATATGTGAATTTAATCTTTTGTTTCTCTTTTAATTGTGTAGAATAGGTTGAAAAACGTTTACCGGTTTGTCCGTGTTGACCAGGTCTATACCCTTTTTTTGACAATAATCTATCAAATTTAGGATTACCAAAAATGTTAACGCCAATCTTTCTAACTAATTTACCTTTAGGTGTATTTAATTTTGCCATACTTTCTTAAACTCTTCTCTGTTTTTTAGGTCTACATCCGTTGTGAGGTAATGGAGTCACGTCGGATATTGATGTTACTTGTAATCCAGCACTAGATAATGCTCTAATAGCTGATTCTCTACCAGCTCCAGGACCTTTGACTTTAACTGCTACGCTAGCTAAACCCATACTTACTACTTCACTAGCTACTTTTTCTGATGCTATTGTAGCTGCATATGCTGTATTTTTTCTAGAACCTTTAAATCCTGCTTTACCTGCAGTTGCCCAAGCAATCACATTTCCACCTTCATCAGTTACGGTGATATTCGTATTATTGAATGTTGCCTTAATATGGACAATTCCGTTTGGATTTATTTTTCTTTTATTCTTTTTTGATCTAGTTTGCGTTGCCATATATTATACTGCTGCTTTCTTACCAAGTGATATTGTTTGTTTTCTTCCACTTCTTTTTGTTCTAGAGTTTGTCTTAGTTCTCTGTCCTCTTACTGGAAGAGACTTTCTATGTCTTACTCCTCTATAACTACCAATATCTTGTAGTCTTTTAACATTTTTAAGATTTTCACTTCTTAATTCACCCTCAATCAATAATTTTAAGTCTACAATAACTTTTCTAATTGCATCTTCTTCTTTAGAGCTTAAATCTGTAACTCTTACATTCGGATCAACTTTTGCTAATTCACATACTTTTACTGCAGTATGCAATCCGATACCATGAACATAACGCAATGAGTATGCTACTTTTTTCTCTTTTGGTATATCAACACCTGCTATTCTAGCCATTATCCTTGCCTCTGTTTAAATCTAGGGTTCTTCTTATTAATAACATAAATACGTCCTTTTCTGCGAACAATAATGCAGTCACGTGTTCTTTTCTTTACTGATGCTTTAACTTTCATAATTATTGCCTAAAAGTAATTCTTCCTCTGCTCAAATCATAGGGAGATAATTGTAAATCAACCTTATCTCCTGGTAGCATTTTAATAAAGTGCATACGCATCTTTCCACTTACATGAGCAAGCACTTCGTGTTCCTTACCGCCTAGATTAATCGTTACTCTAAACCTAGCGCCAGGTAAAGCCTCTTTAATTACACCTTCTACTTCTATTGATTCTTGTTTTGCCATTATGTTAAAATTCTGGGTTGCAACTTAGTAATAAGAATTGAATGTTCAAAGTGCGCACTTGGTTGCCCATCTTGCGTTCTAATTGTCCATCCATCTAAGTCAGTTTTAATATGTCTTGATCCTAAATTAACCATTGGTTCAATTGCTAAACACATTCCTTCTTTCAATTCGACGTTATGATCAGCACTAATAGGAGTAGAAAA
The DNA here is from genome assembly GCA_045560315.1 of Fidelibacterota bacterium. Lineage (GTDB taxonomy): Bacteria > Fidelibacterota > Marinisomatia > Marinisomatales > Marinisomataceae > Marinisoma. The sequence continues at coordinate 16,231 of JBJKZN010000004.1, forward strand.
ATTTGGAACCTGTGGCTCAAGATGTAGCTTCGTACCGATGCCATGCCCTACTAATTCTCTTACAATTGAATAGCCTTTTGATTCAACATGTTTTTGTATCGCATCACTGATATCAAAAACACGATTGCCTACTACTGCTTTGCTAATACCTATCTCTAATGCTTCTTTTGTAATATCTAATAATAATTGCTTTTCTTTTGAAATTTTTCCAACAGCGAGAGTTCTTGCTGAGTCGCTATAGTATCCGTTCTTTAATACACCACAATCTATACCAACAATCTGACCTTCTTTTAATACAACATCTTTTGGTATACCATGAACCACTTCGTCATCAATAGATACAGTGATTGTAGAAGGAAAATTGTTGTATCCCTTAAATGCAGGTTCAGCATCTCTAGATAAAATATACTGTTCTGCTAACTTATCTAACTCTATCACAGATTGACCTGGTTTCACATGACTCTCAATCATGTTAAGCGTATCAGATAATATCTGACAACTCTCTGTCATATAAGACACTTGATTTGTATTGTTTATATCAACCATTATCTTCTTCCTCTAGCCCTAACCTTACCTTTTGACAAGAAACCGTCGTAGTGTCTAGATAGCAAATGAGTCTCTACTTGACTTAAAGTATCTAAACCAACACCAACAATAATTAATAAACTAGTTCCTCCAAAAAATGAAGCATAAGCATAGTCTAAACCAAACTGTTGCAAGAAATACGGCATTAAAGCAATAAATCCTAGGAAACATGCTCCGGGGAGCGTTACTCTAGTAAGAATATTTTCAATAAATTCTGCTGTCTTTTTTCCTGGTTTTACTCCTGGAATAAATCCTCCTTGCTGCTTCAATGTTGAAGCTACTTGATTTGGATCAAACTGTAATGCTGTATAGAAATAGGTAAAGAATACAATTAATAAAGCAAAACATACATTTGAAAACCAATGATCCATTGCAAACCACGACATAAAGTTGGATTGGGTAGCATCTTGACCCATAAATGTAGCAATAGTACCAGGAATTAATAATATAGATTGTGCAAAAATAATAGGTATTACTCCTGCTGTATTAATTTTTAAAGGTAAATATGTAGACTGACCACCATATACTTTTCTTCCCACAATTCTTCTAGCATATTGAACAGGGACTTTTCTTAAGCCTTGCTGTATTAGTATAATTAGCATTACTAAGAAAAAGAATAAGATTGCAAGAGAAAGCTCTGAGAGGATACCTCTTACTCCTTGTTGAAAATATGATATCTCAGATAACACAACATTCGGAAACGCTGCTAAAATTCCAACCATAATAATAAGAGATATACCATTACCTATACCATGCTCTGTAATTTTTTCACCAAGCCATAACAATAACATTGTACCTGTTGTAATAGAAACAATTGCAGTAAATCTAAAAGCAAACCCAGGGTTTAATACAATACCATAACTCTCTAATAGAAATGCAATACCAATAGATTGAATAAAAGCTAAAACTACTGTACCATATCTAGTAATTTGAGCGATCTTAGCTCTTCCACTCTCTCCTTCTTGCGCTAAACGCTGAAAATATGGAAGAGTAGTTTGTAAAATTTGGATAACAATCGATACTGAAATATATGGCATAATACCTAGTCCGAATACTGCAGCTTGACCAAATGCTCCACCTGTAAACATATTAAATAATCCAAAAAATGTATCATTTAGAGATTCCATAGTTTGACGTAGAGCTTCAGGATTAATACCAGGGATAGGTACTTGAGCACCAAGCCTAACAATTATCAAGATTCCCAAAGTAAACAATATCTTTCGTCTCAGTTCAGGAATAGCAAAAATATTTCTTATTTTTTCAATCACTGAACAACAACCTTTCCACCCGCTTCTTCAATTTTTCTAACTGCAGATGCGCTAAATGATGATGCAGTAATGTTATAAGCTTTATCAATATCACCATTACCTAAAATCTTAACAGCAACAAAAGCAGAAGAGATTAATCCTTTTGCTAACAACACTTCAGAATCAATATTTTTTGATTTAATCTTAGCAATCTGAGAAAGATTTACAATCTCATATGACTTTGCAAAATTAAAGTTATTGAATCCTCTAGTTGGAACCCTTCTATGTAGGGGTACTTGACCGCCTTCAAACCAATATCTGTGCTTGAAACCACTTCTTTGGCCTGCTCCTTTGTGACCTCTTCCAGCAGTTCCACCTAAACCAGAACCAGGTCCTCTACCAACTCTTTTAGAATTTTTTGTAGCTTTAGTAGGTTTTACTAATTTCATTTTACTTCCTCAACCTTAACTAGATAATCTATTTTCTTTATCATGCCAGCAATTGCATCATTTAAATCAAGAACAACAGATTTATTCATCTTTCTAAGACCTAATGCATCAAGAGTAGCTTTAGCTTTTCTTGAATAACCAATTCTACTTTTTATTTGTGTAATTTTAATTTGTTTTTTAGCCATCTTTTAAATCTCAAATAATGTTTTTGGTGTTTTTCCTCTCTTCTTAGCAACAACTCTAACATCCTGCAAACTTGTTAAGGCATTCATTACAGCTTTAGCAACATTCATAGGATTATTTGATCCTAATACCTTAGAATAGATATTATTAATACCTACCTGCTCCATAATCAATCTTACTGCAGATCCAGCTATAATACCTGTTCCGAAAGGAGCTGGTTTCAACAATACTCTGCTTGCCCCATGCTTACCTATAATTTCATGCGGAATAGTATAATTATATACAGGAACCTTGACCAAATTTTGTTTTGCATCGTCTTTAGCTTTAGTGATAGACACAATAACCTCATTAGCTTTTCCTGAACCAATACCAACATGAGTTCTACCATCACCAATAACAACTAAAGTTGAAAAACTAAATCTTTTTCCACGAGAATTAACCTTAGCAACCCTATTAATTCTTATAACGGATTCTTCTTTTAAATCAAGTTCTGAATAATTAATCATGCTCATTTATTTATTCTCCAATGTTAAAATTTTAGTCCACCTTCTCTAGAAGCTTCTGCAAAAGATTTTATTCTTCCATGATATCTAAAGCCATTTCTATCAAAATGCACCTGCTTAACTTTTTTTGCTTTTGCTCTATCGGAAAGCGATTTTCCAACAAGAGATGCTAATTCAGTCTTATTAATTTTTTTCTTTTTATATGCCTTTTCTTTTGAAGATGCAGCAACTAGTGTTGTTTGATTAAAATCATCAATAATTTGTGCTTCTATATGTCTAGCGCTCTTATAAACACAGAGTCTATATTCACCTTCTACTGGAAAAGGCTTCTTTGACCTGTTTCTTCTTCTTAAGTATTGCTCTTTCTTTAGCTTTAAATTATTCATCTATCTACTCAGCCCCTCCAACAGTCTTACCTTGTTTTGAACGAACATATTCATCTTTATATCTAATACCTTTTCCTTTGTAAGGCTCAGGCTTTCTCAGAGATCTTATTTTGGCAGCTACTTGACCTACAAGTTGCTTATCCATACCTTTAATCTCTAATTCACCTTTTTGGGCAACAGCTTCAATACCTTCAGGTAAATCAAAAATAATATCATGAGAGAACCCTAATTGTAGAATCACTCTATTATTTTGAGATTTAGCATTATAACCCACACCTATAATCTCTAAATGTTTAGAAAAACCATTTGTAACTCCTTCAACTGCATTAGAAATTAATTGTCTAGTAGTACCATGCATAGCTCTTGAAACCTTATCTTCTGCATTTCTTGATACAGATAAATTATTATCTTCAATTTTTATATTTACTTCTTCACAAATATCAACAGATAACTTACCATTAGGTCCAGTCACCAATAAATGCTGAGTATTATTTTCTATTTTCACACCTTCCGGTATTGTAATTATGCTATTTCCTACTCTTGACATCTTACCAAACGTTGCAGAGCAACTCTCCTCCAACTTTTAATTCTCTTGCTACTTTATTGCTTATTACACCTTTTGAAGATGAAATAACGCTAATTCCTAATCCATTCAACACTCTAGGAATGTCATCTGAAGACACATAAACTCTCTTTCCAGGCTTACTAATCTTCTCGATCTTTGTAATCGCTGGTGATTCATTATGATATCTTAAGAATATTCTAATATCTTCTTTATTATCATCTTTGTTTACAAAAGCAATATTATCAATATATCCTTCCTCTTTTAAAACAACAGATATTCTCTTCTTTAACAATGAAGAAGGTATGTCTATCCATCTCTTGTTAGATGAATAACCATTTCTTATTCGTGTACAAAAATCTGCTACTGGATCTGTCATTGACATAAAATATTCTCCCTTACCAACTTGCCTTAGTTACGCCAGGTAATTCACCTTTTAACGCTAATTCTCTAAAAGTTATTCTTGATAAACCAAATTTTCTCATATACCCTTTTGGTCTTCCAGATACAGCACATCTATTCGTCAAGCGAATACTATTAGAACTTCTAGGAAGCTTCTGAAGCTTTTCTATAGCTTTCATTTTTTCTTCTTCTGGAGTATTAGGATTTTTAATCAACCCTCTTAACTCTTTTCTTAGAGTATAATATTTTTCCACTTTTTTCATTAAGTGTCTTTCTCTTACAACTTTAGATTTTTTAGCCATTTTCTTCCTTGTCTAGATCATTATCTGTTAATGCTTTTTTCTCTTTAATTGGCAATCCCATTGCTCTTAGTAATTCATAAGATATCTCATCGTTATCAGCTGATGTAGTAATAATAACATCCATACCTGTAACAGAATCAACCTTATCATAATCAATCTCTGCAAATACAACTTGCTCTTTAATTCCAAAACTATAATTACCTTGTCCATCAAATGACTTATTAGACAATCCTCTGAAATCTCTTGTTCTTGGAAGAGCTACTGCACATAATCTTTCTAAAAATTCATACATATAATCTTTACGTAATGTCACTTTACATCCAACAGGAAAGCCTTTTCTAATTTTAAAATTAGATACATCTTTCTTTGCTTTAGTAATAACTGGTTTCTGGCCAGTGATTAACATCAACTCATCAAGAGCTGCCTGTAAAGCTTTTTTATTTTCTTTTGCATTACCTAATCCAATATTTAATGTAATTTTCTCAATTTTTGGTACTTGCATTACCGTGCTTAAGCTAAAAGCCTTCATTAAATGAGGTCTAACTTCGTCTAAATATTTTTTCTTATAATTTGGTACTAACATCAATTTTAACCTAATTCCTTGCCTGATCTTTTTGACACTCTTACTTTTGACTTATCTTCTAATATTTTAAATCCAACTCTAGAAGCCTTATCACCCTCTAAAACCATTAGATTTGAAACATGCAAAGATCTTTCTCTCTCTGTAAAACCACCTTTTGGATTTTCTTGAGAAGGTCTGAGAGTTCTCTTTGTTAAAGCAACGCCTTCAACAATAGCTCTCTGAGTTTCAGGAATTACTTTAAGCACTTTTCCTGATAGCCCTTTAAAGTTCCCAGCTACTACTTTTACTATCATGTTTTTCTTAATTTTCATTATAAAACCTCCGGTGCCATTGAAATAATCTTCATATAACCACCTTCTCTTAATTCTCTTGCTACGGGACCAAAAATTCTGGTGCCCTTTGGCTCATTTTGAGCATTTAAAATAACTGCAGCATTATCATCAAATCTAATGTAAGATCCATCTCTTCTTCTGAGCTCTTTTTTCACTCTAACTACCACAGCTCTTGCAACTTCTCCCTTTTTTACCATACCTCCAGGAGTAGCTGATTTCACAGAAACAACAACTACATCACCAATGCTAGCATATCTTTTTTTAGACCCACCTAAAACTTTGAAGCATTGTACTATTTTTGCTCCAGAATTATCAGCCACCTTTAGTCTTGTTTCTTGTTGTACCATCTACTTACTTCCGTTACTTACTAATTTTGATATACGCCATCTTTTTAACTTACTTAAAGGCTTATTAGCTAAAATTTCTACTGTATCACCTTTTTTTGATGTGTTATTTTCATCGTGTGCATAATATTTTTTTGATCTTTTCATATATTTTTTATAAAGCTTATGCTTTACAAGTCTATCTACGCTTACCACTACAGTCTTATCCATAGCGTCAGATACGACAATACCTACTAGTTTTTGAGTATTTCTATCCATCAATATTTTCCTTATCTAAAGTTTTTTCTTTTAATATTGTATTAATTCTAGCATTCTCTCTCCTTAGATCAGATAATACCTTATAATCCTCTAGTTGTTGAATTGATTTCTGAAAACGATATTTCTGCAAACTTTCCTTATTGTCGACTAAGCGTGACAATAAATCTTTATCAGACAACTTTCTTAAATCGTTAATTTTCATCTAATCCTCTTTTTGCAACTAATTTTGTTTTAATTGCTAGCTTATTTCCAGCAATTCTAAAAGCTTCTTGAGCAACTTCTCTAGGAATACCTTCTACTTCAAATAAAATTCTTCCAGGTCTTACATTTGCTACCCAGTATTCTGGAGAACCTTTTCCTTTACCCATTCTTGTTTCCAATGGTTTTTTTGTAATTGGTTTATCTGGAAAAATTCTAATCCACATTCTACCCAATTTTCTCACTCTTCTAGATATTGAAATTCTAGTTGCTTCAATTTGTCTAGCTGTAACCCATCCAGGCTCCATTGCTTTCATTCCATAACTACCAAAATTTACTTCAGTACCGCCTTTAGCCATACCCTTTCGGTGTCCTCGGTGAACTTTTCTATATTTAATTTTTTTAGGTTCTAACATTATTTTTTAGCCTTTGTGAATCCATTACAAATCCACACCTTAATTCCTATGATACCATAAGTTGTATGGGCCTCTACTAATGCATAGTCAATATCTGCTCTAAGAGTATGTAGTGGAACTCTTCCTTCCATAAAACGTTCAGATCTAGCAATTTCTACTCCGCCTAATCTTCCAGCAACATTAATTCTAATACCTTCTGCTCCCATTCTCATTGTAGATTGCATAGTTTTGTTTAAAACTCGTCTATAGGCCATCTTCTTTACTAATTGACTAGCAATATTCTGGCCTACTAATTCAGCATTTAATTCAGGCCTTTTTACTTCATTGATATTTAAATGAATATCATTGGTGTTACATAACTTTGAAACTTCTTTTTTAAGCCTTGAAACTTCTTCTCCGCCTCTACCAATAACAATACCAGGTCTAGCAGTGTGGATAGTCACAGTAATTGCCTGTGACGTTCTTTCAATATTAATAGATGCAACTGAAGCATCCTGTAATCTCTTTCTTAGATATTTTCTTAGCTTAATATCTTGCGCAAGATCTGCTGCATAAGCATTTTTCTTTGGAAACCAATTAGAACTCCAGTTCTTATTGACCTCTAACCTTAAACCTTTTGGATGTGTCTTTTGTCCCATTAATTATCCTATAATTATCTTTAAATGACTTGTTCTTTTTTTAATTCTATTTGCTCTTCCTTGAGCTCTTGCTCTAAATCTTTTTTGAGCTGGACCTTCATCTACTGTAATAACCTTCACCTTAACTTGATTCATATCTTTATCAAAGTTTTCTGTATTTCCAGCATTAGCAATAGCAGACGATAGTGTTTTCTCAACAATCTGTGCACCTTTTTCATCCATATGCCTTAAGGATGATAAAGCTTTGTTTACATTGAGACCGCGAACACAATTAGCTACTTTTCTTAGCTTCTTCGGCGAATGCTTTACGTTGTTAGATCTTGAAGTAATATCCATAATTATTTGTTCTTTCTGTCCCCTGAATGCATTCTAAATGTTCTTGTAGGAGAAAACTCTCCTAATTTATGACCAACCATATTCTCTGTAACGAATACAGGTATAAATTTAGTTCCATTATGTACAGCAAAAGTATGTCCAACAAAATCTGGTACAATTACAGAATTTCTTGCCCATGTCTTAATAACAGTTTTCTTTGTTGACTCATTCATTTTATCAACTTTTTTTAATAGCTTGATATCAATATGAGGTCCTTTTCTGATAGATCTAGACATTTAATCATTTCTCCTTTTTACTATTAGAGCATTTGACTTTTTCTTTTTCTTTCTAGTTTTAAAACCTTTAGTAGGTTGACCCCAAGGAGAGACTGGGTGTCTTCCACCTGAACTCTTACCTTCTCCACCACCATGAGGGTGATCAACAGGGTTCATTGCTACACCTCTGACTTTAGGACGTTTTCCAAGCCACCTTGATCGACCTGCTTTACCTGAGCGCACTAATTCATGCTGCTTGTTACCAACTACACCGATTGTAGCTAAACATTTTTCTGGAACCATTCTTACTTCTCCAGATGGCATTTTTAAGGTTACATATGCATTATCATGAGCCATAACTTGTACATATGCTCCTGCGCTTCTAGCCATTTGTGCTCCCTTACCAGGAGTTAATTCTATATTGTGCACAAATTGACCTGATGGAATATTTTTTAATTGCATAGTATTTCCATTTTTCAATGCTGCTTTTTCGGCAGAAATCACTATATCTCCAACTTTCAATCCGTCTGGCTGTATAATATATCTTTTTTCTCCATCTGAGTAGTGGATTAAAGCAATAAATGCGCTTCTATTTGGATCATATTCAATAGTTGCAACCTTACCCTCGATATTAAACTTATTTCTTTTAAAATCAATAACCCTATAACTACGCTTATGTCCACCACCTCTTCTGCGAGAAGTAATGCGACCTCTATTGTTTCTACCGCCTGTCTTATTTAGCTTTCTAACCAATGATTTTTCAGGTTTACTAGTAGTAATTTCAGAAAAATCTGGTCTAGAAGTAAATCTTGATGCTGGAGTAACTGGTTTTAATTGTCTTATTGCCATAATCTATATTTATACGCTAAATAAGTCTATATTGTATCCCTCTACAAGAGTTACAATAGCTCTTTTCTTTAGCTTTGTATATCCATTTGTTCTAATTGTTCTTCCATTGCTTTTTACGGTCATCTGTTTAGCTTTTCCTTTTCTATTGCTCACAGCAACTTTAAGCACTTTAACTTTAAATTTTTCTTCCACTGCTTTTTTAATTTCAATCTTGTTTACATCAACAGGTACTTCAAATGCGTACTTATTTTCAGTCTCTTGAAGAGATGTCATTTTTTCAGTCACTACTGGACGAATTAAAATCTGTGAAAAATGATTCATATTTATTTCTTATCTCCAAATCTCTCTGATATTAAAGTAAGCGCGTTTGCATCTAATAGTAAGGTATCGTTGTTAAGTAAATCTGCAACAGAGCATGATGATGCTTTCACAACATTTATATTTTCAACATTTCTTGATGCTAACTCTAGGTTTTGATCTACTTGAGATACTACAATTGTCATTTTATTGCCACCTAAACTGTTAGATCCTAAGAATGAAACAAAATCTTTTGTTTTGTTTGTTTCTAGCTCTATTGAATCAATCACTTTTAAAGCATCATTTTTTACCTTTTCTGATAAAACGCATTTGAAGGCTAATTTTTTTGTTTTGGCGTTTACTTTCTTGAAGTAATATGCTGGACTAGGACCAAAAATTACACCACCACCTCTATTTAGAGGAGATCTGCTTGTACCTTGCCTAGCATTACCAGTACCTTTTTGCTTAAATGGTTTTCTACCACCACCAGAAACCAAAGATCTATTTTTCGTAGATCGAGTTCCTTGTCTTGCATTAGTTAATTCTGCTATGACGCACTGATATACAGCTTGATCATTCATAGGAACCTTAAATACTGAATCATTTAAGCTATAATCTTTACTGCTGTTTATTGATTTAATTTTCATTTTTTTAGAATAAACACTGGTGCATTGTTTGCGCCAGGAATAGCTCCTTTAACGTATAATAAATTATTTTCTTTATCGATATCAACAATTTCAAGGTTTTTTACGGTAACATTCCCAGAACCTTTTCTACCTGCCATTTTCATACCTTTGAATACCCTTGAAGGCCAAGATGCCTGTCCAATAGAACCAGGGGCTCTTTCGGTGTGCTTATTACCGTGAGTAGCGTCTTGTGTTGCAAAATTATGTCTTTTAATAACGCCAGCAAACCCTTTACCTTTAGATTTCGATTTTACATCAACAATCTCTCCAATATTAAAAATTGAAGCATCAAATTTTTGACCTAATTTATATTCAAAGGTATCAATTGACTGGAATTCAGCTAAAACTTTAGCACTTTCAACGTCTGCTTTTTTAAGATGTCCTGCGGTAGGCTTATTAGTATTTCTCTTTGATTTTTCACCAAAAGCCAATTGAATAGAATTGTATCCATCTGTATCGTTTGTCTTAATCTGAGATACAACACATGGACCAGCTTGAACTAAAGTAACTGGAACGACATGACCTTCTTCATTAAAGATTTGTGACATTTTAACTTTTTTACCTATTAATCCGTACATTTTTATCCTTTAATCTCGATATCTACGCCGGATGGTAAATCTAGCTTCATTAAAGATTCAACAGTTTTAGGAGTTGAATTCACAATATCTACAACTCTCTTATGTACTTTTGTCTGAAATTGTTCACGCGATTTCTTATCAATGAACGGTGATCTCAGTACTGTATAAACTGTTCTCTTAGTTGGCATAGGAATTGGTCCAGAAATAATTGCACCTGTAGACTTAGCTGTTCTAATAATTTTTTCAGCAGATTTGTCTAAAAGTCTATGGTCATAAGCTTTTAATGATATTCTAATTAAATCTTTTGCCATTACTATTATTCTCCGCCTTGTGATTGTGATTTCATTAATTTTTCTTCAACTGAAGCAGGTACTTTAGCATACTGCTGGAAATCCATATGGAAATTTGCTCTACCTTGAGAGAGAGATCTTAGATCTGTTGCATAGCCAAACATTTCACTCAATGGCACAGCTGCTTTAATACTCTGATTAGCGCCTTGCTGTTCCATCTTTTCAACCTTACCTCTTCTGGAATTAATATCTCCAATTACATCTCCAAGATAATCATCTGGAGTAGTTGCTTCTACAGCCATAATTGGCTCCATTAAGATAGGATTTGCCTGCTTACAAGCAGTTCTAATTGCTCGTGAACCAGCTACTTTAAAAGCAATCTCTGAAGAGTCTACGTCATGATAAGAACCATATACAAGCTCTACCTCAACGTCTGGAATAGGGTATCCATGTAATACTCCATTCTTTAATTGCTCTTGTATACCAGCATCTACTGCAGGAATGTATTCTCTTGGAATAACTCCACCAACAATCTTATTTATAAATTTATATCCAGTGCCTTGTTCTGTTGGCTTAACATTGATTACAACATGACCATATTGACCGCGACCTCCAGATTGACGAACAAACTTTTCATCAATTTTATCAACTGACTTTTGAATTGCTTCTCTAAATGAAACTTGAGGCTTTCCAACATTAGCATTGACATTAAATTCTCTCTTTAGTCTATCGATAATGATTTCTAAATGAACTTCTCCCATACCTGATATTACTGTTTGACCAGTTTCGCTATCAACTTTTACTTGGAAAGTAGGGTCTTCCTCGCTCAATTTATTCATACCTTTAGCTAGTTGGTCTTGATCGCTCTTTGATACAGGTTCAATTGAAACTGCTACAACAGGATCTGGAAACTCCATTGACTCTAATGTTACATCACCTTTTTCTGATAACGTATGTCCAGTTCTAACATCTTTTAACCCAATAACTGCGACAATCTCACCCGCTTTTGCTTCTTCTAATTCTTCTCTCTTGTTCGCATGCATCTGCAAAATTCTTGAAATTCTTTGTTTATCTCCGGTGTTTGAATTGATACAGAAAGATCCTTTTTTAAGTGTTCCAGAATACACTCTAATGTAAGTCAGTTTACCAACGAAAGGATCTGTAGCAATTTTAAATGCAAGAGCAGTAAATGGACCTTCTGTAGAATTTTTAATAGTAACTTTGTTTTCTGGATCATCAACCGAAGAACCTTCAATACTTTCTACGTCTATAGGAGATGGTAAAAAATCAATAACAGCGTCTAAAACTCTTTGCACTCCTTTATTTTTAAAAGCTGATCCGCATAAAGTTGGAACAAAAGCATTCTCTAAACAACCTTTCTTTAGAGCTTCTTTAATCTCTTCAGAAGATATTTCTTCTTCGTTTAAATATTTTTCCATTAAAGCATCATCAAAACTAGCAACTTCTTCAATTAAAAAATTTCTCCATTTTTCTGCATCTGCTAATGATTCTTCCGGTATGTCAATATATTCAAATTCAGCCCCTTGACTACTTTCGTTGTATTCTATAGCTTTCATATTAGTTAAGTCTATAATACCTCTGAAAGTCTCTCCTGCACCAATAGGTAGTGCAATAGGTAGTGGTTTAGTTCCTAAGCGCTTCTTCATCGTGTCAATAGCATTATAAAAATCTGCACCTGTTCTATCCATTTTGTTAATAAAGGCAATTCTAGGTACATTATATTTTGTTGCTTGTCTCCAAACTGTTTCGCTTTGAGGTTCTACTCCAGCAACAGCGCAGAATACTGCAACAGCTCCATCAAGAACTCTTAATGATCTTTCTACTTCCATAGTAAAATCAACGTGGCCTGGTGTATCAATTAAATTAACACGATTCTTATCCCAATAAAAAGTTGTGGCAGCTGAAGTAATTGTAATCCCTCTTTCTTGTTCCTGCTCCATCCAATCCATCGTAGCAGCTCCATCATGTACCTCACCAATTTTGTGAGTTTTACCAGCATAATATAACATTCTCTCAGTTAGAGTAGTTTTACCAGCATCTACGTGAGCCATAATACCAATATTTCTGACAATATTTAAATCAGTAGACATGATTATCTTCCTCTCCCAAAGTGAGCGAAAGCTTTATTTGCTTCTGCCATACGATGTGTGTCTTCTTTCTTTTTAATAGCACTTCCCTCATTGTTTGAAGCTGAAATTAGCTCTCCGGCTAAACGACTTGACATAGGACTACCTGATCTTTTCTTTGCACTATCAATAATCCAATGAGCTGCTAAGTAAAATTGTCTTCTATTAGGCACTTCAATAGGCACCTGATAAGTAGCTCCACCAATTCTCTTTGATTTCACCTCAACATGCGGTGCAGCATTATTTAATGCTTTTTTAAAGACATCGACTGGATCTTTGCTACTTTTCTCTTTTACAATATCAAAAGCATCATAAAGAATTTTTTCAGCAATACCTTTTTTTCCGCCAACAAGTAGATAGTTCATAAATTTTGATACTTGTAAATCGTTAAATTTTGGATCTGGGTTAATCGATCTTTTTTCTGGTCTTCTTCTTCTCATGTTTAACTTTTAGGTTTTTTTGCTCCATAGCGTGATCTACTTGTTTTTCTATCGTTAACGCCCGCAGTATCTAATGAACCACGTACAATATGATAACGAACACCAGGAAGGTCTTTTACTCTACCGCCCTCTATTAAAACAATTGAGTGTTCTTGTAAGTTGTGACCTTCTCCAGGAATATATGCATTTGCCTCAATACCATTTGTCAATCTAACTCTAGCTACTTTTCTTAACGCAGAATTAGGTTTTTTAGGCGTAGTTGTATATACTCGAGTACACACACCTCTCTTCTGAGGACTATTCTCAAGCGCTCTACTAGCAGACTTTTTAATAATTTTTTTTCTGCTCTTTCTAATCAACTGGTTTACTGTTGGCATAAATTATTTTTCCTTTAATAAATTTAAAAGCACCGCGAAATATATTGTTATAAGAAGGAAAAAACAAACGTTTTCTCGAACGCGTAGAAAGCATGTGTTTTTTAGCAAATATTTAGAAAAATATCAGGAAGAGAATTTACTCTTCTTCTTCCTGATTTTCTTGCTCAATTTGAATAGATTGTAAATTAGGAAACCCTGTTCCAGCAGGAATTAATCGTCCTAAAGCAACATTCTCTTTTAATCCTAACAAATGATCTGTCTTTGACGCAGTTGCTGCATCTGTTAATACTCTTGTTGTTTCTTGGAAAGAAGCTGCAGAAATGAAACTAGTAGTATTAAGAGAAGACTGTGTAATTCCCATTAAAATTGGTTCAAACGTAGCAGATTTCGCCTTGTGAAATTTTACCAAATTTTTACCGTCAGACTTAAACTCTTTATTAAGTTCTTTTACCTCATTCTGAGAAATCATTATACCAACTTCTAAGTTTGAATCTCCAGATTCATCTATCACAACCATACCTTTCATATAATCATTGTCATTAAATAAAGTTGTCTTATCTAATCTTTCACCTGGAAGATATGAAGTATCTCCTGGATCATTAATAATAACTTTTTTCATCATTTGGTTAACAATAACTTCGATATGTTTATCATTAATACCTACTCCCTGCAATCTGTATACCTCTTGAATTTCATTAACCAAGTACTCTCTAACAGCATTTGGACCAAGAATAGTTAAAATATCAGAAGGAGAAATTGCACCTTCGCATAATGCGGTTCCAGCAGTTATAAAATCGCCTTCATGAACAACGACATGCTTACCGTATGGAATCTTATAAACAACAGCTTTACCAGTGGAAGGTATTACCGAAACCTTTCTTACTCCTCTTTTAATCTCACCAAACTCTACTGTACCGTTAATCTCACTGACAACAGCAGGATTAGCAGGTTTTCTTGCTTCAAATAGTTCTGCTACTCTTGGAAGACCGCCAGTAATATCTCGACTCTTACCAACCTCTTTTTGAATCTTCACTAATGTTTGACCTTGAGTCACTGCTTGACCATCATTTACTACCAAGGTTGCTTTTACGGGTAAGATAGTTCCACCAGAAAGAATGTCTCCCTGCTTACTGTAAATCTCAATTTGAGGACTTAATCTTCTATCTTTTGATTCAGTAACTACTTTTTGCTTCTTACCGCCATCTACTGCCTCTTCTTGATAAGTATCCCCTTCAATGAAATCTTTCATTTTAATAACACCAGATTGTCTAGCTAATATAAGGTCTGTATATGGATCCCATGAGAATAGAATTTGGTTCTTTTTGATTTTTTCACCATCCTGAATATGTACGTTAGCACCATAAGGAACAGTGTACTCTTCAAGCAAATCACCCTTTGAGTTTGTAATGTGCAATTTAGAATTTCTAGTCAAACATCTCACTACTTTTAGACCGTCTTCATCAATAGTATTAGCACTCTGGTATTCATCGTTAAATTTTGCTATACCACCATTTCTTGATTTCATATCAGATTCTTCAACAATTCTAGTCGCTGTTCCTCCAATATGGAAAGTTCTAAGTGTCAACTGTGTACCAGGCTCTCCAATGCTCTGAGCTGCAATAATACCTACTGCTGTACCAGTTGTAACAAGCTTTCTTCTTGTTAAGTCCCAACCATAACACTTTGCACAAACACCTCTTCTAGATTCGCAAGTAAGAATTGACTTAATTTTTACAGTATTGAGATTATTATTTACAATCATATCAGCTTTTTCCTCATCAAAAACTTCACCTGATTTAATGATAGTTTTTCCATCAATAATAATTTTTTCAGATGATGTTCTACCAAGAATTCTTTCTGATAGAGATTCAACAATTTCTTCTCCTTCTTTAAGATCGGCAACGGTAATACCATTAATTGTTTTACAGTCAGCCTCTGATATAACTACATCCTGCGCAACGTCAACTAATCTTCGTGTTAGATATCCAGCATCTGCTGTTTTTAATGCTGTATCAGCTAAACCTTTTCTAGCTCCATGAGTTGATATGAAATATTCCATAATAGATAAACCTTCTTTAAAGTTAGACTGAATTGGACTCTCAATAATTTCTCCACCACCAATCATAGACTTTCTTGGTTTTGCCATCAATCCTCTCATCCCAGCTAACTGCTTTATTTGGTCTCCACTACCTCTAGCGCCAGAATCTGCCATCATATAGACTGAGTTAAATCCTTCATCATCAGACTTTAATCCTTTCATCATCTCGCCAGCTATATCGCTCGTTGCTTTTGTCCATACGTCTATTACTTTATTGTATCTTTCGCCTTCTGTAAGAATATGTCGATTAAATCTCCCTTGTATTTTATCTACTTCTTCTTCTGCTTTATCTATGATATCATGTTTTTCATCTGGTATAATGATATCACTTATAGATATAGATATTCCGCTCTTTGTTGCTGTTTTAAATCCAATATCTTTGAGGTCATCTAATAATTTTACCGTTTTATCATTGCCAGCTTTTACAAAAGACTCTCCTATAATAAAACTTAATCTCTTCTTTGAAATCATTTCATCATAATAACCTAACTCTTCTGGAATAATCGCATTAAATATTGCACGACCAGCAGTTGTATTTTTATGCCAATTTCCGTTATGTCTTACATTTACAATAGCATGTAATCCAACCTTATCATTCTCATATGCTATCTTCACCTCATCAATAGAACCAAAGGTTTTTCCTTCTCCTTTTTGTCCAGCTTTTTCTCTTGTTAGGTAGTAACAACCTAGTATCATGTCCTGAGAAGGTAATGTGATTGGTTTTCCGCTTGCAGGGTGTAAAACATTTTGACTAGCCATCATTAACACTCTAGCTTCTAATTGAGCTGGAACAGATAAAGGTACATGAACTGCCATTTGGTCACCGTCAAAGTCAGCATTAAATGCTGAACAAACAAGTGGGTGAACTCTAATTGCTTTACCATCAATTAATATTGGTTGGAAAGCGATAATACCCAATCTATGTAAAGTTGGTGCTCTATTTAATAATACAGGATGATCTCTTACTACTGTTTCTAAAATTTCATATACAAATGACTCTTTATTCTCGATCATAAGTTTAGCACTTCTAGGTGTTGCAGCTAAATCTCTTCTGATTAATTCTCTTATTAGATGAGGCTTAAATAGCTCTAATGCCATGTTCTTTGGAATTCCACATTCAGTCATTCTTAGCTCAGGGCCAACAACAATAACAGATCTACCTGAATAATCAACTCTTTTACCTAGTAAGTTCTGTCTAAATCTACCCTGCTTACCTCTTAACATATCAGATATAGATTTCAACGGTCTTTTCGATCCACTTCTTATTGCAGTTTTTCTTTTTGTATTATCAAAAAGCGCATCAACAGATTCTTGAAGCATTCTCTTTTCATTTCTTAGAATAACTTCGGGAGCTTGAATATCCATCAATTGTTTTAAACGATTATTTCTAATGATAATTCTTCTATAAAGATCATTTAAATCGCTAGCTGCGAATCTTCCACCTTCTAGCGGAACTAGAGGTCTTAATTCTGGAGGCATAACAGGTAAAATTGAAACAATCATCCATTCAGGTTTATTGTTTCTATCTCTAGCAAAATCTTTCACTACTTTTAATCTTTTTAATGCATCTTCTTTCTTTTGTTTCGATTTTGTTGTCGTGCTAATCAGCTCTAGCTCTTTTTTAAGATTTAGTAAATCCATTTCAGCTAATCCGTCTTTGATAGCTTCTCCACCCATGGCTGCATGGAAGTGAGATTCTTCTTCTTTTTCTTCTTGCGAAGAAGCTTCATAGCCAAATTCGGTCTCTGCTTTCAAATAATCTTCTTCTGTAAGCAAGTCAAAACGATTATGACCGCTTTTACCTGGATTGATTACTAAATAATTTTCATAATATATGACACTTTCTAGCTGTTTTGCGCTTTTACCTAATATATAACTTAGCTTACTAGGTATTGATTTAAGAAACCAAATATGTACAACTGGAACTGCTAAAGTAATGTGGCCCATTCTATTTCTACGCACCTTCTTTGTAGTAACTTCTACTCCACATCTATCACATATAATACCTCTATATCTAATACCTTTATACTTACCGCAATGGCATTCAAAATCTTTTACTGGACCAAAGATTTTTTCGCAAAATAGTCCATCTTTTTCTGGCTTATAAGAGCGATAATTAATCGTTTCAGGTTTTAGAACTTCACCAAACGATCCTTCAAGAATCTTTTCTGGTGAAGCCAGTTTAAGTGAAATACTGTTATTTGCTTTGTACATTTATTTTCTTTCCTTTAATCTAAAGTTATGTCTAATCCAAGACCTTGAATCTCTTTCATAAATACATTGAAAGCTTCTGGAGTTGTTGGATCAGGTAAATCTTCTCCTTTAACAAGCGCACTGTAGACTTTTGATCTACCTTCAATATCATCTGATTTGATTGTTAAAATCTCTCTTAAAATATGAGCAGCACCATATGCTTGAAGCGCCCAAACTTCCATCTCACCAAATCGCTGTCCCCCAAATTGTGCTTTACCACCTAAAGGCTGTTGAGTTACTAGTGAGTATGGACCAGTTGATCTAGCATGCATTTTATCATCAACCATATGGAATAATTTCATTATATACATGTAACCTACTAATACCGGATTATCAATCTTTTCTCCTGTTAAACCGTCATACAATGTAACTTTACCTGTATCTGGTAATTTAGCTTCTTTCATTTTTGCTGCTACCTCTTCAGGTGTCGCACCATTAAAAACTGGAGTTTCATACTTCTCATGAAGTATTTTTCCAGCCCACCCTAACATAGTTTCATATAGCTGGCCTAAATTCATTCTAGAAGGAACCCCCATAGGATTTAGACAAATATCTACTGGGGTACCATCTTCTAAATAAGGCATGTTTTCTTCAGGAACTACTGTAGCAATAACCCCTTTATTACCATGTCTTCCGGCCATCTTATCACCAATCGATACTTTTCTTTTATTAGCCACATATACTTTAGCTAACTTTAAAATACCTGGCTGAAGCTGATCACCCTCTTTAAGTTTAAAAATATTTGATTCTAATTCTGTATCAAGATTAGCAAGACTTTGATTGAAGGAATTAAGAATATTTAGTATTTTTTCCCAAGTTTTTTCACCTGAAATCCATGGATTTTCAGTAGAGAATAATTGAAAATTAAAGCCATCTAATTTCTTTGATGTCAATTTACTTCCTTTCTTTACAAGAACCTTTCCGTCTCTAGAAGCTTTTATTCCAAGAGTTATTTTATTGCTAAGAATAGATTTAAGAAGCTCATCTCTGCTAGCTCTTAAAGACCTTTCATCGTCTCTCTTGCTCTTTTGCAATGCTTTAATTTGTTCATTTACCTCTGCTCTAGACTGCTTGGATGTTTTTTCATAAAGATCAGTTTTAATAACTACACCTTTTACACCAGGTTCAGCTTTTTTAGAAGCATCTTTTACATCTCCTGCCTTTTCTCCGAAAATTGCTCTAAGAAGTTTTTCTTCTGGAGAAGGGTCTGTTTCACCTTTAGGAGTCACCTTACCAATTAATATGTCATCTTCCTCTACAATAGCTCCCACTCGAATAAGACCATCTTCATCTAGCTGTGATGTTGCTTCTTCACTTACGTTAGGAATTTCAGGAGTTAATTCTTCTTGTCCTCTTTTTGTATCTCTAACTTCTAGCTCAATTTCATTTACGTGAATAGATGTAAACACATCATCTCTTACAAGTCTTTCATTTATAACAATAGCATCCTCAAAATTATATCCATTCCAAGGCATTAGAGCTACTAACACATTCTTACCTAAAGCTAACTCACCTTTATCTGTTGAAGCTCCATCAGCAATGACTTGACCTTTCTTTACTTTATCACCCTCTGTAACGATTACTTTTTGATTGTAACATGTGTTCTGGTTAGATCGAGCATATTTAATTAAATCTATAGTAAAGAGATTTGCATCTTTTTTTAGCAATGTGCTATCAGGATGGCTACTATCTTTAATCACAATTTTATTTGAATCAACATGCACAACTGTACCTGAAACAGGTGAAATAATTACAGATTGAGAATCTCTTGCAACCTTTCTCTCCATTCCAGTAGCTACAATAGGTGATTCCGTTTTCATTAATGGCACAGATTGACGTTGCATATTTGAACCCATCAATGCTCTATTAGCATCATCATGCTCAACAAATGGAATTAAAGCAGCTGCAACACTCAAAATTTGGTTTGGTACAATATCTGTATATTGCACATTTTCTGGATCTACAATAGGGAAATCTCCCTTAGATCTCACTCTAACTTTTGAGTCGCTTATCTTATTTTTACTATCAGTATTTAAACCTGATTGCGCAATGTTTGTTCTATCTTCGTCATCAGCTGAAAGATAAAGAAATTCATCTTTTACTACTTGACTATCTACCACTCTATAAGGTGCTTCAATAAATCCATGTCTATTAATTTTTGCCATTAAAGCAAGAGATGATATCAAACCAATGTTCGGACCTTCAGGGGTTTCAATTGGACATAGTCTTCCATAATGAGTATAGTGAACATCTCGAACTTCAAAACCTGCTCTTTCTCTCGAAAGACCTCCAGGCCCAAGAGAGGAAATTCTTCTCTTATGAGTAATTTCTGCTAGCGGATTTGTTTGATCCCCAAACTGAGATAATTGACTGGTTCCAAAAAACGTATTAATCACAGTCGTTACTAATCTAGAATTAATTAAATCTTGAGGTGTAATTGTTTCAGATTCTCTTAGGTTCATTCTCTCATATACAGTTCTTACCATTCTAGCTAAAGCAGAATTAAACTGTACTTTGAGCTGCTCTCCAACTGTTCTTACTCTTCTATTCCCTAAATGATCAATGTCATCGGGGGATTTTAATCCTTTTCTCATTAATATTAAATATTTAATGGTGATAAGGAAATCGTCATGAGTTAAAACAGAATCGCTTCCTTTGTTGTCCAGGTTAAACTGCTTATCTAGGCGATATCTTCCTACTTGACCCAAATCATATTTTTTAGGAGAGAAAAACATTCTATCGATAAATTTCTGAGCAGATTCAGCGCTAGGAGCTTCGCTACCTCTTAGCAAATAGTAAACTTTTAGCAATGCTTCTTCTGTAGATTTGGTAGGATCTTTTTTGACAGTATTATAAATCATCATACTATCGATATTATTTCTTACATCTATAAGCTTAACAGTTTTTGTCTTATTGTTTTTTAAAGCACTGACAATAGTTTCATTTAACTCTTTTCCTGCCTCAACTACTAATTCTCCTGTCTCCATATCTATAGTATCTTCAACAGTAACATAGTCAGTTAGATTATCTTGCTTTATTTTAGAAGGGTCCATTTCAAGAACTAAGTCAAATGCGTTATAGATATCTTCATCAGAACTAAATCCTAAAGATCTTAATAGTAAAGTTGCTGGAAACTTTCTCTTTCTGTCAATGATAGTAAACAAGATATCATTAATATCTGTTGTAAAATCTATCCAAGAACCTCTAATCGGTATAATTCTAGCATTAAAAAGCTTTGCACCATTTGGATGAAATTTTTGATCAAAGAAAGCACCAGGAGATCGCTGTAGTTGAGTTACGACAGTTCTTTCAGCTCCATTAATGATGAAAGTACCTTTACCGGTCATATATGGCATATTACCAAAATAAACATCTTGATCTATGACTTGAGAAAACTTCTTTTTATCTTTTTCGTCAGTAATCTTTAAGCGTAATTTGACGCTAAGAGGTACATTATAAGTAATACCACGATCTGCACATTCTCTTGGAGTATATCTAGGTTTTCCAATCGTATAGCTTTTATATTCAAGTATATAGTTCTCATGATTGTCTTGTAATGGAAAAATGTTATCAAAAGCTTCATGCAAACCAAACTTTACTCTGTCTTTTGGTTTAACATCTTCCTGTAAAAAATCATGAAAAGAACCTACCTGTAAATCGAGAAGATTTGGTAGTTCTACGGCTGTTTTTATTTTTTCAAAATTATGTCTGTTATTCAACTTATCTAAGTTCAAAATACCTATTCCTCCAAAAAATTGGTTAATTAATATATTTATTTATATTATTGTAATTCTACTGTAGCTCCGGCTTCCTCAAGTTGAGACTTTAAACCTTCTGCCTCATCTTTAGCAACGCCTTCTTTCAGAGCTTTAGGAGCAGAATCAACCAATTCTTTAGCTTCTTTAAGTCCTAACCCAGAAATCTCTCTAACAACTTTAATCACAGCGATCTTTGATTGTCCAGCAGCCGTTAAGACTACATTAAAATCACTTTTTTCAGCAGCATCTGCAGCAGCATCTCCACCACCAGCCGCTCCTGCGACTGCAGCAACAGGTACAGCAGCTGTTACGCCAAATTTATCTTCGATATCTTTTACAAGCTCAGATATTTCAATCATATTTGCTTCTTCAAGATACTTTAACACATCTTCTCTTTTAGTGCTCATTTTAACTACCCTTCTTTCTTTGAGTTTAATTGTTCAAGTGCTCCTAATAAGCCAGAAACAGGACTTCCTAAAGTACTGCTCAGTTTTGACATTGGGGAATTTAACATTCCGACCAATTTAGATAAAAGCTGATCTTTTGATGGTAAATTAGCTATTCTTTCAAACTCATTTGCGTCGAATACTTCTCCATCTAAAATCATACCTTTCACTGAAGGCTTATCAAAATCTTTTAAAAAATTCTTAATTACTTGTGCTGGGTTAGTAGGATCTTCATAACTAACAGCCATTGCTGTTGGCCCTGTTAGAAAATCATCAACACCTGACATACCTGCTTCTTTTGCAGCTAATTTAATTAAGGTGTTTTTTGCTATTGTAAATTCTACATCTTTCATCACAAATTCTTTTCTCAATTGAGTGATACTAACCACATCTAGGCCTAAATAATCAGTAAAATATACTGCCTTCGCCTTACCTAGCTTATCGCTTAAGTCTTTAACTTTATCTATATTCTTAATGCTTGGCATAATTATTCAGTTCCTATTTTAATTCCTGGACCTAATGTCGAGGATATACTAATTGAATTCAAATATTTACCTTTAAATGAATTAGGTTTTGCAGACATCAATGCAGAGCGAAGAGTTTCAAAGTTTTCTTTCAGCTTTTCTTCTGAAAACGATGTTTTACCAATTGAAGATTGTAAAATACCATTTTTCTCAACTCTCGCATCTAACTTACCTGCTTTTAATTCTTTAATTGCTTTCGCAATATCATTTGTTACTGTACCAGATTTAGGATTTGGCATTAACCCTTTAGGGCCTAATACTTTACCTAACTTTCCTAGCTTTCCCATTAAATCTGGAGTAACTACTATCTTGTCAACATCAGTCCATCCTGATTTAATTTTCTCAAGATATTCTTCGCTTCCTACAAAATCTGCTCCTGCTTCTTTTGCTTCTGCTTCCTTCTCAGAATTAACTATAGCTAAAACTGAAACGTTTTTTCCGACTCCATGAGGAAGAACTAAGCTTAATCTGATATTTTCCTCTGCATGCTTAGGATCGACTCCTAAATTAAATGCAACATCAACAGACTCAGCAAAAGCTGGTCTTTTAAATTCCATCAGCAAAGACATTGCTTCATCTATATCATAAAACTTAGAATTGTCTATTTTATCTAAAAACAATTTTGAAAATTTTGTAGTTTTCATCTATCCACCTCAAGCCCCATGCTAACAGCAGTCCCAGCAATCATCTCAGCTGCATGGTCTAATGTATGAGCATTTAAATCTTTCATTTTCATTTCAGCAATTTTTTTACATTGCGCAATAGTTATTGATCCCACTTTGTCTTTATTTGGCTCTTGAGATCCTTTTTTCATATTTAATTCTTTCATAATCAAAGTAGATGCTGGTGGAGATTTTGTTTCAAAAGTAAACGATCTATCTTTGTAAACTGTTATAATCACAGGAGTTAACATCCCCTGTAATTCTTTTGTAGCCTCATTGAAAGCATTACAAAAATCCATGATATTCACGCCGTGTTGACCTAAAGCAGGTCCTACAGGCGGAGCAGGATTTGCTTGCCCAGCTGGAATTTGTAATTTAATAAGTCCTGTTTTTTCTTTTTCTGCCATTTTTTTAATTCTCTATTAATATTTGATTAAAGCTTAATTCAATAGGTGTTGGACGACCAAAAATATTGACGTTAACTTTAATTCTGTTTCTATCATTAATCTCTTGAATAAGACCATTGAAATCTTTGAAAGGTCCATCAGTAACCTTGACAGAATCTCCAACTTTAAACGGTATTTCTTCAATTTCATCTACTGAATCGTCATCCGGATCAAAAGAACCAACGATTCTTTTAATCTCAACATCATTTAATGACTGTGGATTACCTTTAGGTCCAACAAAACTCATTACACCATCGATTCCTTCAATAAAAAATTTTGTTTCGTTATTCATTTCCATTTTTAAAAGAATATATCCAGGAAAGAATACTTTCTTCTTTACCTGTTTCTTCCCATTTTTAATATCTACTACATTTTCAGTTGGTATTAAGATATCTTCAACGTTTTCTGCTATTTCTTTTTCATATGCAAGTTCACGGAAAATACTATCTTTAATTTTTTCCTCTTTACCTGACATCACTCTTAAACTATACCAATTCATAATACCACTCTTACCAATTTTTGAATTACCCAATCAATTCCAAACAAAAATAATGCAAACACTAAGAAAAAAATAATAATCAGATAAGTTGATCCTCTCAATTCAGAGTAGCTTGGCCAAGAAACTTTATTCATTTC
>JBJKZN010000005.1:0-13541 GCA_045560315.1 Fidelibacterota bacterium
TCAATCTTCAAAAACATATCGCTTGCAGTTGAATCTTGAGGTTTCTTTGATATGTTCATGTTCAGTTCATCTGTAAAATACTTTTCCCCAGCTAAAACAACTTCAAGCCTTGGAATCTTTATCTGTCCCGATTTTTTAGCTATAATAGTCCATGATATAGATCTTGAGGTGCTTTTCTTTCCATTAATAAACTTATACTCACTTCCTAGGTTAGGACCCATAATAATTGAAAAATTATCTAGCATTGGGGAAATATCAACTTCAGGGTCCACATCGATATCTTTAATCTTAATTGTGAAATTAAAAGATTCATCTATATTAATATTTTTACTAACTACAAAGGTTTCAATATCCTGAGAAGCAAGAAAAGAGAATAGACCTAAACTGAACAGTAGATGCCTAATCACCAGTCTTTACCTGATTCGTTGCTATAATTAGTTTGTTTTCTTTTTTTATTCACCTTCTCGTTCTCTTTTATCGCATTTAGGATATTTTCAGCGCTTTGTTTTGATTGAATCTCACGATTTTGTTGATTTTCTTGATTTGGTGATTTAGAATTCTGATTATCGGTCGGTCCATTATCATTATTGTTTGAATCATTCTTATCTTCTTGATTATTAGATTGATCTTTTTGACTGTTATCTTTCTTGTCTCTTTCATTATCTTTTTCTTTATCTTTATCGTTTTCTTCCTTATCTGGTTCCTCGCTCTGATTTTTCTTTTTCTGCATATTTTTATTTTTCTCAATCTCATTTCTTACAAACTCATAATTTTTTCTAGCATCCATATCGTTAGGATTTTTTAGTAAAGCTTCCCTAAATGCTTTTAAACTTTCTTCAAGTTTTTGAGAGCGATAGAGTGTATTTCCATAATTATAATCTAGGTCTGAAGAAAAATCAGTTGAATCATTATATGCTTGTTCAAAGATAGAGATTGCTTGACTTGCACTATCCATTTGTGCATAGATAGTGCCCATGTTGTAAAGCAACTCCTCATTAGATAAGTTTTCATCATTAAGATTAGCTAACTTTTTATAATAATCTAAGGCTGAACTAATATCTCCATTCTCATACATCTTGTATCCCATATCTTGAGATAATAACCCTGAAATAGAAACGATTACTATAAATAATATTTTCATTTGACTTTTCTTCCTGAAGGTAAAATATATGCGATAAATAAGAAAAATATAGCAAAAAATAACGGATACTGATACTTGTGATCATATTCTGCAAATTCATAAGAACTAATAAGCGAAGCTTCTCCTTTGCTTATAATTGCATTTACCTCTTCACTTATTGATTCGCTATTTGAAATTCTTAAGAAATCGCCTTCCCCAATCTTTGATATTTCTCCTAAGAACACATCATTTAACTTGCTCATGATTAATTCATCTGATTCATCTTTTAGAAAAACGTTCTCTTTTTTTGTATCTGGTATGAGTGATCCTTTTACGCTCCCTACTCCCACTACGTGAAGTGTTATATCATTAGACAACGCAGTAGTAATCATGTCTAGAGATCTTGAGCTATGATCTTCGCCATCAGAAAAAAGAAATATCATCTTTTGCTGCTTACTGTCTTTATCAAATGCAACAATAGATGTCTCTATTGCCTGCCCGATAGCAGTTCCTTTTGAAGAAATCATATCAGTGTCTATGCTCTTTACAAATAACTTTGCAGCATCATAATCCATCGTTAGTGGTAGATACAAGAAATTTGATCCAGAAAAAACTACAATACCTAATCTGTCACCTTTTAAACTATTTATCACTTTACTAATCTCAAATTTTACTTTATCAATTCGAGAAGGTTTGACATCTTGAGCATTCATGCTTGCAGAAACATCAACACAAAATACTATGTCTACACCTTTTCTTTCTACTGGCTTAACTGTAGTTCCAGTTTTCAATCCTGCTATTGAAAAAACTAAAATGAACATGGAAAAATATCTTAAGAAAAATTTGAACCTTATTGTCTGCAAATTTCCTCTAGAAAATAAATTATTTATAAATTTTGGATTAAAATTATCTGATCCAAAAACCTTATTAGATCTTCCTTTATAGTAATATCCCAATAAAGTTATTAGTATTAACAATAAGGATAAAAAAGCTAAGTCTAGGTTTTCAAATGTCATATGATTCTTCTAAAGTAAATAATTCTAAATAGTTCACTTAATAATAAAAGCACAAATCCAGTATATAAGAACCATAGATAGATTTCTTGATATTCTGAATAGTAATTGACTACAATCTCAGACTTCTCTAAATCATTAATCTCAGCATATATTCCTGTAAGACTTTCTTTATCAATAGCTCTGAAATATTTTCCGCCAGTCTCTAAAGCAATTCCCATTAGCGATTCTTCATCAATCTCATTTCTGATATATCCTCTGCCAGGTATTTGTGTTACAGCTTGTCTTGTTCCTGCTCCTATTGTATAAATCCTAATGTCATATTCCTTAGCTATTTTTGCTGCTGCTATAGGATCAATCGCTCCGGAATTATTACTTCCATCAGACAATAATATGATTACTTTACTTTTTGAATCATTTGCTCTTAATCTATTAACAGCATTTGCTATAGCGATTCCTATTGCAGTCCCATCATACTTAGGCTCTACAACAGTTACTTCGCTTAACAAGTTATTCAAAACACCATAATCAACAGTGAGAGGGCATTGAATAAATGTCTCTTTTCCAAAAACTAAAAGTCCAATTCTATCACCTCTTCTATTATCAATAAAATCATTAGCTGCCTGCTTTACTGCCTCTAAACGATTCGGTTTAAAATCTTCTGCTAACATACTACTGCTAGTATCTAACACTAGCATGATATCTATAACCTCTATTGTTACATCTTTATCATTTGTAGATATTCTTGGCCTTGCAATTGCAACAATAAAACAAACAAGAGAAGTAATAAAAAGAAGTCTAAATAAACCAATCTTAAAAGAACCATATCTTCCAAAAAAAGTTTTTAATTGCTTTGTATTTGATACCTGGAAAGATGCAGTCTTATTTGAAGAGTAAAATTTCTTAAATATTGATAGTAATACCAATACAACCAGTAGATACAAAAAATTTGGATGTAGAAATTCCATTTATCGCCTATTTAAATAATTCTCCCTTATTCAATGAATGCGCAAAATTGAATAAAGTTTCCTCTTTAAATGCATTACCGACAACTTGAAATCCTATAGGCAATTTTTCTTTTATTATTCCAGCTGGAATATTAAGCGAAGGACACCCTATTAAATTAAATGGAACAGTAAAAATATCAGCAAGATACATCTTAATAGGATTGTCTAAATTATTTTTTAATGGAAACGCAGTCGTACTGGTAGTTGGTATAAATAAGCAGTCTATATCAGAAAACAACTTATTATATTTATCCTTTATCAATCTTCGCACTTTTAAAGCCTTTGAATAATATGCATCATAATATCCTGAAGATAAAACATATGTCCCGGTCATAATTCTTCTCTTAACCTCTTCAGAAAAACCTTCAGATCTTGATTTGAGATATGTTTCATTGAGATCTTTGGAATCTCCTCTTCTTCCATACCTTATCCCATCAAATCGAGATAGATTTGAAGATGCTTCAGCCATAGTTAATACATAATAAGTGGCAACACAATAATCAAAATATGGCAATTCAATCTCAATAAGATTTACCTTTTGCTTTGCTAGAAAATCTAGAATTATATGATATCTATCTACAATTTCATCATCAATATCAGAAAGAGTATCATCGCTCAAAATACCAACATTTTTAGGAAGCTTCTCTTTATTATACTCTTCTAAAGATAGAACTTGTTCTTTGGATGATGTTGCATCTTTAGAATCATTTCCAGACATTACGCTGAAAGCTGATGTTATATCTTCCAGATTTTTTGATAATATTCCTATGGTATCAAAAGATGATGCATGCGCCACTAAACCATATCTAGAAATTCTTCCATATGTAGGTTTGAGTCCATAGATACCACAAAATGAAGCTGGCTGCCTTATAGATCCTCCAGTATCAGAACCTAATGCAATATCGCAGAGATCTTCTGCTACAGCAGCAGCAGAACCACCACTGGATCCTCCTGCTACCTTTGTTAAATCATAAGGATTCTTTACAGAGCCATAAATTGAATATTCTGATGATGAACCCATTGCAAATTCATCCATGTTTGTTTGTCCTGTTATCAAAGCGCCGTGAGATTCTAAACGATCTATTACAGTAGCGCTATATGGAGACTTGTAAGACTCTAGGAGATTAGATGCGCATGTTAAAGGTTCTCCCTTTATAGCAATATTATCTTTCACTAATATAGTTTTACCTGCTAAGATATCTTTGCTATCAGATATTTTGGATGACACTTTATCAAATCTTGTTCTTACGATAGCATTTGTTTTGCTATTAGCAATCTTTTCTTGCTGTGAAACAAGTTTTTGTTTTAAAGCATTAGATGGGGACATCTAATTTATTCTTCGGATTTTTCAGATTTTCTTAATTCCTCTTTCGTGTCATCTAATGCACCACGAAATTCCCTTAATGATTTAGCAAAACCTCTCGCTAAACCAGGAAGTCTCTTTCCTCCAAAAAGGAGCAAAAGAATAAGAAAAATTATTACTAATTCACCTGTACCTAAATTAAACATATCAAAACCTCTTTTTTTATCTAAAGTATCTTAATAAATAATATGCAATTGCAAAACCAATAACACTACAAACATTAAATCTAACAATCATTCCCAAATCAATTGCAATAATACCTAAATCTAACAATAATTCACTACCAATTGAACCAAAAGAAAAATCAAATGTAGTGAGGAAAAACTGTTTAACTGTGCTGCCTTCAGGAAGAATAAAGCCTAAAAATTGACCTAATACCGTTCCGATCATTGCTCCGGATAATATTCCTAAACCTATTAAACTAATGTTTCTATTTCTCATGTACTTCCCAATACTAATTTAACCACTTTTATATCATTTTCTCTTAGAATTCTTAACTCAATGGTATCACCTGGCCTCGCATCGGTATTAGCTAAGACAAGTTGGAGTTGATCATAACTTTGTATTTGATATCCTTCCACTCCTACAATGATATCACCCTTATATAAGGCTTTATTATCTCCAGAGCTATTATAATCAATGGAGTTTATATATAATCCTATCTCACCATCATTTCCATATCGATATGATGTTGCATTAATTCCAAAAGAAAACCTTCTATCAACAAAACCTTTTAATTTTAATTCCTCTCCAATCTTTTTTGCATAATTGATTGGAATTGCAAATCCAAGACTTTCCGAATCGTTTCTTCTAAATGTATTAATACCTAAAACTTTTCCGTTTGTATCTACTAAAGGACCGCCGCTATTTCCTGGATTCAAAGAAGCATCTGTCTGAATCATATTATTCATTAATCTCTTAGTATTTATGTCAATACCAAAATCTGTATTTACAGCACTTACAATACCTGCTGATGCTATTGGTTGATAATTTGCAGCAGCAAATAAACTTTTTGGATTTCCTAATGCAACTACCCATTCTCCTACTATTATTTCATCTGAATTTCCAAGTTCGCAGTACTGGAAGTTTTCACCCTCAATCTTTAGCAAAGCTATATCTGATCTAGTGTCTACTCCTACTATAGAAGCTCCATAATGATCTCCTCCAGGGATGACCACATCAATCCTAATATTTGTTGTAGACAAAGATGGGTCTGAAAGCTCAGTAACTATATTATGTGCATTTGTTAAAATATATCCATCTTTACTTATAATAAAACCAGAACCAGTTGATTCTATCGGCTTGATGGATCTCAATCGTCCTGTCCAACGATTTATCTGAGCTAATTCTTGATTTCTATAGAGACTAACTACTCCTGGACTAGCATGCTTTATCGCTGCAGTAATAGCTGTATCTTTTGATTTGAAAACAGTATCAACAGTCCCTTCAGACTGAGTGCAGTTAGTCATAAACAATAAAGCTATAATTAGTATTTTATTTTTCATAAAAAATTCTATTCAATATTAATCCATGCGCAGGAGCCTTGAGTAGTCTTGCGTTCTTTATTGGATTATCCAATAAAGAAAGGAAATCTTTCTTTGCAATCTTCCCTTCCATGCAACCTATCATCGTTCCTACTAAATATCGCACCATATGGTGCAAAAATCTATTCCCTTCAATAATATAAAATAATTTATCATCTTCCAATGTCCATTTTGATTTGAATATTTCACATATTGTATTCTTTTTTTCTATATCAAACTTAGAAAAAGATAGAAAATCATGTTTTCCTAACAATTCAGTTTCGAGATCTTTCAATATTTCGAAGTTGATTTTTTTTACTATAAAATGATTTTTGGCTAGCAATGGATTGTCTGTTAAGCAGCATTGATATAAGTACTCTTTCTTAATCGCATCAAATCTTGAATGAAATTGATTATCAACCTCTATAATATCTATAATACGTATCTCAATAGGCAACCTAGCGTTTATAGCTCTCTTAATAGCATTTAAAGATAAGTCTGTGTTAAGATCAAAGTGAGCTACTTGACCCAAAGCATGTACTCCAGAATCTGTTCTGCTTGCGCCTGACAATCGAATCAAATTATTTTCATTTAAAAAAGACAAAGAATGTTCAATTTTGTCTTGAATGGTGTTTAAATTTTTTTGGGATTGGAATCCTGAGAAATCTAACCCATCATATTGAATTGTAATTTTATATCTACTCATAAATCGGAACCTCAAAAGTAAATACAATTCTTTCATTTAGATTTGAATGATATATCACTTCTCCAGATGGTAAGATTATGCCTGAAATACCCGTATTAGCACTTTGAACTACAGGAACTCTCTGTTCAACAGCTCTTAGTCTTGCTAATTGAAAATGTTGATATGGCATAAATTGACCTACATAAGAATCATTTGTAATTATAAAAAGCATCTCCGCTCCATTATCAACCATAGTTTTTATAATTCTAGGACTACTAGAATCATAGCAAATTAAAATTGATGCTTTAAAATTTTTGATATCAAAGGTTTTATAATCTGAACCGGGATAAAAACTCCCTATATCATCAAACTGATTCATTTTATTAATCCAATTTTTAAAGAATGGAACATATTCAGCGAATGGCACCAAAAATATCTTTTGATATGTGTCAAATGATCCGTCTGGATTTAGTATAATAGAACTATTAAAATTTTCATTGACTCCATCAACAGATCTTCTTTCTGGTATTCCAGTAATCAAATAAGTATTAGATAATTTCTCTTGATATCTAACCCTATCATATGAGTTATTTGCTAAATATGAAGTTACCGCTACTTCTGGCCAGACAATAATCTCAGCTTTATCTTCAAGAGATTTTGTTAATAACGAATCCATAATTGCAAGATTTCTGAGTCTTAAATTTGGATCCCATTTTTCATCTGGAAAAATAGAAGGTTGACCTATTGATACTTTTATTGAGCTATCTAATAACCTATTACTCTGATAGTTAATCTGATAATTCCCAAAAACTAAAATAGCAAATAGAATTAATGCAAAGTACTTTAGAAATATTGCCTTTCTTTCTATGACATATCTGTATAGAATTATATTAAAAAAAATCACAATAAACGATATCATATGTGTATTGAGACTAGCTAGCTGGATAATTCTTATATATTCAGATTGTGTCAACGATAAGTTCATCCATGGACCTGCCAAAGGACCAATATTTCTTAAAAATTCAACAAAAAATAGCCAAGATAAGGGAGTAAAAATTAATTCCATTTTTTTTGGAATAAAATGAGTAGAAACAATGAATCCCACCCAAAAAAGAGTTAGATATAAAGATAGTCCTAAGTAAGAAATGATTGCTATGACTGGAGATGTTCCAGAATTAAGACCCATCCAATTTAGAATAATCAAATTACTAACCAAACAAGAGATAAATCCAAATAATACTTTTTGACTTACCTTATCTTCTTCTGATATAGCATGAAATAAAGGAATAAAAGCAACCCAAGCAAGAAAACCTAAAGTAAATGGTGGATAGGATAGACCCACTAACAATCCTGACAGTAATGGGAGTATTAGTTTGTTTTTTTTCATTATTTCTTTCTATCAAGATAAGTTTGAAGAATAATAGAGGCAGCTAACACATCAACCATCTCTTTATTTTTTCCAGTTTTAATATCTTGCTGTACCATAATCTTCTTAGCGTACTCACTAGATAATCTTTCATCTTCTAGATGTACTTCAAAATTATTTTCTTCCATTGTGTATTTAAATTTATCAATTATTTCAGTCATAAAATTCTCTTTGTAATTCATATTCAATGGATAGCCAATAATAAAAGTTTTAACATTTTTTTCTAATGCAATCTTTTTTAAGCTTTTAATTAAATCCTCTTGTTTTTTATAACGAATTACTTCTAATGGCATAGAAATAATACCAGATGGGTCAGAAATTGCTACACCCACTTTAGATAAACCAAAATCTATTCCTATAATTCTGCTCATACCTTAAGAATGCACTCTTTCAACAGAGTCTACCTTTTTTAGTTTTGAAATAGACTTCATAATCACTTCTAGTTGAGGTAGGCTTTCAATCTTGCAAATGATCCAAATATTTGCAATACCTCCTTCTGTAACATCCGTCTTAACATCTAATATGTTGACTTTATTTTTTGAAATTGTATCAGCAATCTCATTTAGAACACCAGCAGAATCAATACATGTGATATGCATCTTTGCTTTAAAAGAAATATTCTTTTTTGTATCCCAATTTACAGAAACAATTCTGTCATCTGATTCGGATAGTGAAGATAAGTTCGAACAGGATAATCTGTGTACAATTAAACCTCTACCTCTTGATATATAACCTATAACATTGTCTCCTGGAATTGGATTACAGCATTTTCCGTAATCAACAACAAGATTGTTAACTCCATCCAAATTAATTCCTTCAAAATCAGACCTTGCAGAATCAATAAACTCTTTATCAGAAGAAACCTTTTCTTTAGATGTTTTGATATCTGGGAACATTTTTGATATAACATCTTTTACTGTTAATCCACCTCTACCAATATCTGATAGCAGTTCATTAAAATTCTTATATCCTATATCACTATACTGCTTTTTAATGTCACTAAGTTTTTCATGAAGCTTTAATTTTCTTAGGTTTTTTTCAAGCAATTGAAGTCCTATCTTTCTACTCTCTTCTTCTTCAATCTTTCTAAGATACTTTCCAATTGCATGAGAAGCTCTTGAAGTTTTCACAAAATTTAACCAGCCACTATTTGGTTTCTGTTTCTTGCTTGTCTCAAGCTCTACTATATCGCCATTATTTAACTTATAACTTAATGGAACAAGTTTTTTATTAACTTTGGCTCTAACGCAAGAGAAACCTAACTCACTATGTATTGCAAATGCAAAATCTAATGGCGTTGAATCAATTGGAAGCTTAATTAGATCTCCTGTTGGAGTAAAAATAAAGATTTCATCTTCGAACATGTCAATTTTTAATAGCTCGATCATTTCTTCTGCGTCAGCATTATCGCCGCTCATCATTGTTAGTAAATCTCTGAGCCAAGGAACTTGCTCATCAAGACTGTTCATTTCAGAGCCTTCTTTGTATAACCAATGTGCAGCAACACCTACCTCTGCAGTATAGTCCATTTCCTTGGTTCTAATCTGAACTTCTGTAAGCTTGCTATCTTTGGTCACTACCGTAGTGTGAATAGATTGATATCCGTTTGTTTTTGGTGTAGCAATGAAATCCTTAAATCTATCTTGAACCGGTGGATATATACTATGGATAACTCCTAATGCTAGATAACATTCTTCAATTTTATCAACTACAATTCTGATAGCATATAAATCATATATATCTTCAAATTTTTTATTCCTTAATTCTATTTTTCTATTTATGGAAGATATTGATTTATATCTACCTGAGATTTCAGATTCTATCTTGTATGAATCTAACTCTTTTCTGATTGGCGTAATTGTAGATTCTAAAATCTTTTTATTTGATTTTGAAGAACCTTCAATTTTTTTCTTAATACTATTATACGATTTTAAATTTAAGCATTTTAAGGATAGATCTTCAAACTTCCACTTAAGATTAGCCATACCAAGCCTATGAGCTAAAGGAACAAAAATTTCTTTTGTTTCTAATGCAATTTCTTTTCTTTTCTTTGAAGAAAGATATTCAATTGTTTCCATATTATGTAAACGATCTGCAAATTTGATGATGATTACTCTAAGATCTTTAGCAAGTGAGATAAATAACTTGATAAAATTTTCAGCTTGCTTATGTTCTTGTGATCTGAAAGTAATATGATCAATCTTTGTCACCCCATCAACAAGAAAAGCTACATCAGAACCAAACTGTATTTCGATATCCTTCAAAGAAACATCAGTGTCTTCTACAACATCGTGCAATAAAGCGCTCACGATAGTTGTATAATCCATATTCCAATCTAATAGAATATTAGCAACATCTATACAATGACTAACATAAGGAAGTCCTGATTTTCTTTTTTGACCCTCATGCATATTAATAGAAAAATCTAAAGCATTTTTTACTATCGCTTTATTATCTTTGGAAGAAATTCTTGCAATAAGATTTTTGCTTTGTTTTTCTATCAATTTTTGATGAGAACTATCCTGTTTTTCTGCTTTCATTATTAACTCATATCGTTAGATTCAAAAAAATCAGAATAATTTTCAAATCTCGTATATGTGTCTACAAAAGTAGCTCTCACAGTTTTAGTAGGACCATTTCTCTGTTTTGCAACAATTAAGAATGCCAACCCTTTCTCTTCATCTTTCTCATTATACACATAAGGACGATAAAGAAAGATTACAACGTCTGCATCTTGTTCAATCGCACCACTCTCTCTAAGGTCTGATAATTGAGGTCTTTTATCTGTTCTAGATTCTACTGCTCTTGAAAGCTGAGAGAGAGCAATAATAGGAATATTTAATTCTTTTGCAAGAGCTTTTAAAGATTGTGTAATAGATGAAATCTCATACTGTCTATTCTCAGTTTTAGGACCTTGCATTAATTGCAGATAATCTACAACAATCAATTCAATATTTTTTTCCCTCTTTAGTCTTCTAGCTCTTGATCTTAAATCCAAAATTGATAACGCAGGCGTATCATCTATATAAAGAGGAGCTTGTGCTAATTTTCCAGAAGCAATATTAATATTCTTCCACTTTGCCTTAGGCAATCTTCCACTTCTTGCTTCTGATTGGTCTATTTTTCCTTCTGAGGCAAGAAGCCTAGTACCTAATTGGTCACTTGACATCTCAAGACTAAAAATAGCTACAGGTGAATTATTTTCTATCGCAGCATTCCTAGCTATTGATAATGCTAAAGCTGTTTTACCCATAGCAGGCCTACCTGCAATAATAATTAAATCACTTTTCTGAAATCCAGAAGTTACTTTGTCCAAATCAATTATGCCTGATGGCACACCAATAATACCGCCTGGATTTGAAGCAATTCCTTCCAATCTTTTTACTGTATCTGCTAATATTGGCTCAATATGTGAATAAATCTTAGTATCCTTCTGCTCGGTAAGATTAAATATAGATTGCTCAGCTTCATCAAGAATAGATCCTACGGCATCTCCTGCATCAAACGCTTTCTTAGAAATCTGATGTGATGCAGAAATTAAGTCGCGAAGAATTCCTTTTTCTTTAACTATTGAGGCATACATTTCAACATTTGCAGAAGTAGGAACTTTATCTACTAAGCCTGTTAAGTAATACAAACCTCCTACAGATTTTAATGACTTTGTCTTCTTTAGCTCATCAGATACTGAAACTGTATCAATTGGATTGCTTGTAGATGATAAAACAAGCATTGCATCAAAGATTTTCTTATGAGATTCTTTGTAGAAATAATGACTAGATCCTAATAAAGTTATTGCTCTATTAGTAGCATCCTCATCAATCATCATAGCACCAAGAACAGCTTCTTCTGCTTCTATAGCCTGTGGTTGTAAATTTATATCGTTATTTTTTTTATCTGCCATTTTTCTTTAAAATTGTATTTATCCACATATTTTCAACACGTCTAAATCACTTCTTTAATAGATTAGCAATGTTTTGTACATGTGACAAGATAATTTGTTATATAGTCCAATTTATAGGTGCTTTACCACTCTTCTTTAAATACTCATTAGCTTTAGAGAAATGTTTACATCCAATAAATCCGTTATGTGCTGATAATGGAGAAGGATGTGGAGCAGAAAGAATGTGATGTTTATGCTCATCAATCATAGATAAAAATGATTGCGCCTGCTTTCCCCATAACATAAATACTACATTCTTTAACTCTTCATCTATAACTTTAATAATTGCCTTAGTGAATTTTTCCCAACCTAAACCCTTATGAGAATTAGCCTGATTAGCTTCAACAGTTAATATTGTGTTTAATAACAAAACTCCTTCATCTGCCCAAGGCTGTAAGTTACCAGTGCTTGGAATAGATATATTTAAGTCTGAATTCAATTCCTTATAAATATTCATTAGGCTAGGAGGTATTTTAGTATCACTTTCTACGCTAAAAGACAATCCATGTGCTTGACCAGGACCATGATATGGGTCTTGACCTATAATAACTACTTTAACCTTATCAAGCGGAGTAGAATCAAAGGCATTGAAAACTTTTTTAGGATTTGGGTATACTGTCTTTTCTTTATAAAGACCACGTATAGTGTTAGTTAGGGATTTCCAGTAATCTTTTGAGAATTCACTTTGCAGTGCATGATACCAAGTATCATCAATTGCTACGCTTTTTAGTGGTTTCGAGGTGTTTTCTAGTTCTAAGAAGATTTCTTTACCAAACAATTCTTTATTTTGAGAAAGATATTGTTTTTTTACACTCAAATTACTTTTCAATTGATTCGTCTGATTTCTTCCAATCAATTTTTCCGTCTAAAAACTCATTAAGAGCTATGCTTGTGACTTTTTCTTCTTTGTCATAATCAATATCTTCTCTTACAACAGGTTCAGCAAAAATTCCATCATCATCTACAATTTCTTGATTTTCATCAATCATTTGCTTTACAACACGATCTTGCAGAATTTGTTTTGCTCTTTTAGACGCAACAAGAACTGCTTCATATATATCGTCAGTTTTCTTTAATAGTTTTTTAAAAGAAATTGGTTCAACTGCCATTTTTAATCCTCTTCTCTGAATGAAATAATCATTTTTTTTAGTTTTTCAAACGTGGTTTCGAAATTATCATTAATAAGTGTATAGTCAAATTCTTTTTTTAAATTGTCTTCCTCTTCAAATCTACTCAATCTTTTCTCAATTTCATCTTGAGATTCTGTAGATCTATTGACTAGTCGATGTTTTAATTCTTCTATGTTTGGAGGTGAAAGAAAAATAGATACCGTATTTGATGGGTATATTTTTTTAAGACTTATTGCTCCTTTGACATCTAGTTCTAGAAATAGAGACTTATCCTGTTCGATATATCCTTCTAGGCTATCTAATGGTGTTCCATATAAATCACCATGAACATTCT
>JBJKZN010000006.1:0-13103 GCA_045560315.1 Fidelibacterota bacterium
AGGTATACTTGATTTAAAAAATCTTTTACCGCTTTCAACATACTTTTCCCTTTTTGCAGGTGAGGCAGGAATTGAACCCGCAACCCCCGGTTTTGGAGACCGATGCTCTACCAATTGAGCTACTCACCTATTTGCTATTTTATTTTATTTCTTTAAAAAGAACATGCTTGCGAGCTACAGGGTCAAACTTTTTATATTCAAGTTTGTCGGGATGCTTACTCTTATTTTTAGTAACAGTATAGCGATACCCTGTCCCTGCAGAACTCTCAAGTCTTACAATTGCTCTTTTACTATTGCCTGCCACAGTTTAGCTTTCAATAGAAGTAACGACGCCAGCCCCTACTGTATGTCCACCCTCTCTAATAGCAAACCTTAGCTCTTGATTCATAGCAATCGGTGTAATTAGTTCAACTGACATTTCAACATTATCTCCAGGCATAACCATTTCAGTTCCCTCAGGTAATGTAACTACTCCAGTTACATCTGTAGTTCTAAAATAGAACTGAGGTCTGTAATTGTTAAAGAATGGAGTATGTCTGCCACCTTCTTCTTTTTTCAAAACATATACATTTGCTTTGAACTTAGTGTGAGGAGTGATTGAACCTTTAGCAGCTGCAACCATACCTCTTTTTAAATCGTCTTTCTCAACACCTCTCATTAGAAGACCAGCGTTATCCCCTGCTTCTCCTTCTTCAAGTGTTTTTTGGAACATTTCCACTCCTGTAACAGTAGTAGTCATATCAGAACCTAAACCGATAAGCTCAACTTCGTCACCAACTTTGATCTTACCTGATTCGATTCTACCTGTTCCAACAGTTCCTCTACCTGTAATACTAAATACGTCTTCAACAGGCATTAAGAACGGCTTATCAAGCGCTCTTTCTGGTTGAGGAATGTATGAGTCACAAGCTTCCATTAGCTCAGCAATACATTTTGTTGCTTCAGCATCACTAGGATTTTCAAGAGCTTTTAAAGCACTTCCTTTAATGATTGGAGTATTATCTCCATCAAACTTGTACTCAGTTAATAGATCTCTAAGCTCCATTTCTACTAGCTCAAGAAGTTCCGGATCATCTACTTGGTCACATTTGTTCATGAAAACCACTAGACTTGGAACATTAACCTGGCGAGCTAAAAGAACGTGCTCACGAGTTTGAGGCATAGGTCCATCTGCAGCACTCACAACAAGAATACCACCGTCCATTTGTGCAGCACCAGTGATCATATTTTTAATATAATCGGCGTGACCAGGACAATCAACGTGAGCATAGTGACGATTTGCAGTCTCATACTCTACGTGAGCAGTTTGGATTGTAATTCCTCTTTCTCTTTCCTCAGGTGCATTATCGATCGTATCAAAAGAACGTTGTTCAGCTAATCCCAAATTCGCTTGAGTTTGCGTAATAGCTGCAGTTAACGTAGTCTTTCCATGGTCAACGTGACCAATTGTACCAACATTACAGTGAGGCTTATCTCTTTTAAATACTTCTTTAGCCATCTTCTTATCTCCTTTATTTTATAAAATACAAATTTTCAATTTTTTGTGAGCCTACGACCGGGATTGAACCGGTGACCTCTTCGTTACCAACGAAGTGCTCTACCTACTGAGCTACGCAGGCAATAATTCTTGAGCGAGTGACGCGATTCGAACGCGCGACCCTCAGCTTGGAAGGCTGATGCTCTACCAGCTGAGCTACACTCGCAAAACCTTGTGGGCAAAGAAGGATTCGAACCTCCGTAGACTTACGTCGGCAGATTTACAGTCTGCTGCCTTTAACCACTCGGCCATTTGCCCGAAATCCTAATACTCAATACTACCTGATAGTAGGACAAAAAATTTTCAAATAACTTACTTCTACCTAAAAAACTGAGCCGGCGAGAGGACTTGAACCCCCGACCTAGTGATTACAAATCACTTGCTCTACCAACTGAGCTACACCGGCAATGCAATTTTATATACACCTATACACGCACGCGTAGGTAAAAGCGACGAAATATAAGAAGAATTAGCAGGAAAACAAATTATTTCTTTTTGAGGAGCTTCTGACCATCTTTTGTATCTTCAATAATCCACCCTAATTTTTCGATCTTTTCTCTTAGATTATCTGCTTCATTCCAGTCAGACTTATCTCTCATCTCTTCTCTTAAAGAGGCAAGATTTTGTATATTTTCAGGTATATTATCTTTATTAGGTAAAGATGTATTGATAGTATTAAAAATTGTATTAAATAAATTGATAAATATTTTTGATTCCGCCTTTAAATCTTCCGTCATTAACTCATTATCTATGTTTTTATTCATCTTGTTAATAAAATCAAAGAATACACCAAGAGCTTCTGGGGTATTCAAATCATCGTTTAAAGCATCTAAAAAAGCTAGGTGAGAATTGCTATATTCTCTACCTTCAATATCAATAGCATCTAAATCAAAATTATTCCTAAATCTATTGATCTTATCTATCATCTTTGATGAATCGTCTAATTTTTTATCTGAAAATGATACTTTTGATCGATAATGAGATGACAACAAAAATAATCTCAGTGTCTCCGGAGAATATTTTTCCAATAAATCGGAAATATCTAATGTATTTCCTAAAGATTTACTCATTTTTTCACTATCAAAAATTAGATGTTCTGCATGAAGCCAGTAGTTTGCAAACTGATTACCTAGCAATGCTTCTACTTGAGCTGATTCATTCTCATGATGCGGAAATTTTAAATCAATTCCACCGCAATGAATATCTATAGATTTGCCTAATAATTCTGTACCTAATACAGCACATTCTGTATGCCATGCAGGCCTACCATTACCCCAATCTGATTTCCATGTGATTTCACCATCAGATTCTTTCCATGCTTTCCATAATGAAAAATCATTGGGATGCTTCTTTCCCAGGCCATCATCTTCTATCGATAAATTTCCATCATCAACATTCACAAATTTTCCATACTTTTTATATGCTTTTGTATCAAAAAATATATTCCCATTTACCTCGTAAGCAGCGCCTTGATCTATTAGAGATGTAATAAAGTCGATCATATCTGATATATATTCTGACGCTCTAGGGTTGATAGTGGAAGGTAAAATATGAAGCGATGCTGACTGATCTAAGAAAAGGCGTTCATATTTTTTGGTCAAATCATCAAATGTAACATCTTCATTATTGATTCTATCGATAATCTTGTCATCTATATCGGTGATATTGATAACATTCCTTACAGTATATCCATTTTGCATAAGAACTCTATTGAGTAAATCATAAAAAACGAATGTTCTAAAATTTCCTATGTGTGGAGCATTATACACTGTTGGACCACAACCATAAACCAATACTTCATTGTCTGATATTGGTTTAAACTCCTCTTTTTCAGATGTAATTGAATTATAAAATTGTAGTTTCATTTTTCTAAAGACAATTTAATAATTTTATCAATTAAATCTTCAAAAGATAATCCACTAGCTTTTGCTGCCATTGGAAATAGGCTTGTTTCTGTCATGCCTGGAAGTGTATTTATTTCTAATAACCAAAATTTATTGTTTTTATCTAGTCGAAAATCCACTCTTGAGTATACTTTGCAATCTAATAATTGATGAACTTTTAGTGCAGCGTTTTGGATTTCTATTGATAAAGAGCTATCAATTTCTGCAGGGCAAATATACCGTGTTTCTCCTTTTGTATATTTTGCTCTATAGTCATATATGCCATGATTTGGCTGTATATCTATTACAGGAAGTGCCTGGTTACCTAATATAGAAACGGTAATCTCACGACCTTCAATATAATCTTCTATGAGAGCATGACTATCATGTTCAAGAGCAGATTGTAATGCATCTTCAATTTCCTTGCTATCATTTATAATAGAAAATCCAACTGAACTTCCTTGTTTGTTTGGCTTAATAACGCACTTACTGAACTTAAAAGAATCGATATTAGAACTTTCTTCGTTTATAATAGCGAAACTAGGTGTTGAAATATCATTGTCTTGGGCAATTTCTTTCGTAAAATTTTTATCAAAACAATTCTTAGATGAAGATGATTGAGAGCCATTATATATGATATTATTTTTATCCAATATCTCTTGAATAGACCCATCTTCTCCAAAAACTCCGTGCAATGCTAAAAAAGTAAAATCTAACTCTTTAAGCGAAGGAAGAATGCTATCAATGCTATTTTCTGATATATGAAATTCAGAGATATGATGACCTATCTTATTGCACGCACTAGATATAGCCTTTCCAGATCTTATAGAAACTTCACTTTCTTCTGAATTGCCTCCATATATAACTCCTATATTGATGTAACCTCCCTTGCTGCATGTAATAAATCTTTTGCTATGAAATTAGGACTACATTTTTCTTCTACTTCGTTTAGATATTCTTTTCCAAAACCAGTTAATAAGAAAATAGTTTTCATATCAAGCCTATCTCCTACTTGCATATCAACTACAGAGTCGCCAATCATTAAACTTTTTGATAAATCAATATCAAATTCTTCTTTGGCTTTTGCAAACATTCCAATTCCAGGCTTTCTCATTGAGTGATAGCTTTCATCATAATCTTCAGCAAAGTATATTTTTTTCAAAGGCAAGTCTCTTTTATTAAATTCTTGATAAATAAAACGATTTATCTCTTCTAGATTTTCTATATCAATCTTACCTGAAGACAATCCTGACTGATTGGTAACAATGACAAATTTATCAGTGTGCTTATTTAATATCTCTAAAGCCTCAAATGTGTAGTCAAAAAACTTATAGTCAGAAAGACTATTAATATAGCCATAAGGATCATGGCTAATTGTTCCATCTCTATCTAAAAATATTGCATCAAACATCTTACTTAACTTCTCTCCAATCTAATACTTTCCAATCATCAAAATTATTACCTTCAATAGAGTTATTAAACCCAGAGATATCTTTTATGCGAGATTTAAATAAAACGACATCACCGTCTCTTACCTCAATCGATATAATCTCTTTTGAATTTATATCAAATTCAACGGATGTTAATAGAGATTCCAATTTATAATCAATACTGCATATTCCATATTGGATACTTTCTTGCACTACTTTGTATTTTGATAGATTATTGCTATTAAAGATATCTAAAAATGTATTATCTACAGTTTCCATTATTATTACTTCATTATTAAAGTCGTATGTTACAATACTTACACTATCTATGATAGCAATTGTTCCGTCTTCACTTGATGTGTCAAAATAAATATTTTCATTTAGAACAGATAATTTTGCATCGCTATCAACATTATCTTTTTCAATAACTAAATCTAAAGTTCTATTATTGATACTATCGATAAATAGAGCGATATCTTTTTCGATTATATTTTGCGTAAAGGAGACGCTAATTAAGAGAATTAAGCTATATTTCTTGATCATCTTTGATTGTTTCTAGATAAGATTCATCTACAAGAACTTCACGTGCCTTACTACCGGTGAAAGGTCCTACAATCTTTAATCTTTCCATCTCATCTACCAACCTTGCAGCTCTAGAATAACCCACAGATAACCTTCTTTGTAATAACGAAATGGATCCTTGTTTGCTTACTACAACAATTTCAATTGCCTTTTCAAGAAGCTCATCCTCAATACCATCTTCATTGCCATTCAAAGTGCTTGTATTATCTCGAACAGTCTCAAGAATAATTTCATTTGGTTTTGGTTGCTTTGATATATACTCAACCAGATTTTCTATTTCTTTTAAGGTTACGAAAGCGCCATGCATTCTTACAGGAGATGAAGATCCTGGTTTCTGATAAAGCATATCTCCTTTTCCAATTAATTTATCTGCGCCATTAACATCTAAAATTGTTCTAGAATCAATTTTTGTAGCTACTTGGAATGCTATTCTAGCAGGAAAGTTTGCTTTAATAACACCTGTAATAACATCAACAGAAGGTCTTTGTGTAGCAATAATTAAATGGATACCAACTGCTCTTGCTAATTGAGCTAGCCTAGCTATAGGAGCCTCAACATCTCTAGGACTATACATCATTAAATCAGCAAGCTCATCAACCATAAGAACAATATATGGCATAAGATCTTTTTTAGATTTTTTCATCA
The DNA here is from genome assembly GCA_045560315.1 of Fidelibacterota bacterium. GTDB lineage: Bacteria > Fidelibacterota > Marinisomatia > Marinisomatales > Marinisomataceae > Marinisoma. The sequence goes on from JBJKZN010000006.1 coordinate 6,078, forward strand.
TACTGTTATATTCAGCGATATTTCTTTTGCCAGATTCAGCAAGCAAATCATACCTTGCATCCATTTCTTTTTCAAGCGATCTTAGAGCAAGAATAGCGTTATCTTTCTTTGTAATAATTGACTCATCAATCCCATCAAATTTCAATAAATAATGATCTTCAAGACCCTTATATAGAGACATTTCTACTTTTTTAGGATCAATAATTACAAATTTTACTTCATCTGGTTTTAACTGATAAAGAAGGCTAACAATAATAGTATTCAAAGAAACAGACTTTCCTGATCCGGTTGTTCCTGCAATTAAAAGGTGTGGCATTTCTACCAAATCTAGAATAGAAATATCTCCAAGAATACCTTTACCAATAGCTAGCTTTAACTTTGCATTTGACTGTAAATATTTCTCAGAATTAATGACAGATTTCAAATAAATCGTTTGAGGATTATCATTTGGAATTTCAACTCCTACAAGTGATGTTCCAGGTATAGGAGCTAGGACTCTTACTCTATCTGCTTCCATTACTCTTGCAATATCATCTGAAAGCTGAACAAACTTATTTACTCTAACGCCTTCTGCTGGCTCTATTTCAAATAATGTAATAATTGGACCTGTTTTGATTGAACCTGTTTGTCCTTCTACTCCAAAAGTTGAAATAGAATTACGTAAGAATTCGGCTCTATCTTTAAGATAATCACTACTTAGTTCCTCTGATTGATCTGAAACAAGCTCTAGTAAATCTGTAGATGGAAATTTCCAATCTTTCCTAATAATAGAATTTGATCGTTTCTGATCAATATCCACTTCTTTTTCAATAACGCCTTTTTCAATTGACATCTCAGAATCTAAATCTACTGTATCAATATCTTCTTCATTAACTTCTTCAGAGACCATTGATTCTTCAGGAATGTCTTCTGAAATATTAGTCGATATATCTTTTTCTGAATCTTGTTTGCTTATATTATCAAGAAAAGATTCATCGTCAATAATCTTTTTATCTTCTACTGTCTCTACTTGCTCTTTTTCGTTTGAGTTAGTTTTCCACTCGATATTTTTTAATGAATCAATTTTAGATTCAATAAATGATGTTATAGATTGAAAAACCTTATAAAGATCTAAATTAAAGAATCCTACAAAAAGCAGTATCCATAAGATACTTAAAAAGCTTATGGTTCCAGCTAATCCGATCCAATCATGCAATAGACTGAGCGCTAGACCGCCTAATAAACCTGAATATTCATAGCTAATATCTGATGAAAAAAGATTGTAGTTTTGAAATAATCCCAGCGTGATTGATAGGTAGAGAAGGAATATTAATTGGTAGCTTATAAGTCTTGATAGTATAAAACTAAAATTTGATATCAGATAGAAAGATGCAGTTAATCCAATGATAGGAATCATATATGCAGCATATCCAAAACCTAGCTTGATTAAGTAATATCCAACATAAACTCCTACAATATTAAAAGGATTGTTAATAGAGCTAGACACTAGAGAAGGTTCTTCAGAAGCATCATAACCAATCATCGATCCTAAAATCAATAGAGAGCAAAAACCTAGCAACCATCCAATAATCTGTATTCTTTTCTTATCCATTATTTTAAATATGTTCCATCTTTGTAAAATGGAAGTTTTGTTTTATCCATAGTAAATGTATTATTCCGAATCTTAATATTAAAAGAATTTAAGTCTTTTGCATAAGGTAAGTCTATATAAGCTAAAGCAATACCCAATTGTAAACTAGGAGACATTGCTCCGCTTGTGATAAATCCAATTTCATTATCATTATCATCGAAGATCTTATATTCTGCTCTAGGAATTGCTCTATCACTTAACACTAATGGTACTAATTTTTTCTCTATATTAATATCTGAAAGAGATTCCGATCCAATAAATCCTGTATCTATCTTTGTAATCCAAGATAGACCTGCTTCAATAGGATTGATTGATTCATTTAGTTCATGGCCATATAGACAATATCCCATTTCTAATCTCAGAGAATCTCTACATCCCAAACCAACAGGTCGTATGTTATCTGACGCACCTAATAATTGATTCCATAAATCAATAATTTTATTATTTGGTACATATATCTCAAAACCTAATTCACCTGAATACCCCGTTCTTGCAACAATTGTTCCATCAGCATCCGGCATTAATGTTTCATAATATTTTAATGAATCAATATTTGGATAAAAACTCTGTAATACATCTCTAGACATGGGACCTTGTATTGCTAATAGACCCGTATCCTTTGATATATCTTTCAATGTCACTCCCTCGAATAAATGCTGTTGAAGCCAACTAAAAATTTTATCAATATTAGATGCATTAATTACTAACATATAATGGTCCGATAAATGATAGATTAAGAAATCATCAAGTATACCACCATTTTCATTGCATAACGCAGTATATTGCGCTTTTCCAGGCTTTAAAGCATCTATATCATTAATAGTAACCTTCTGTAAGAATTCTTTAGCATTTTCTCCGCTTACAATGAATTCACCCATATGACTTACATCAAATAAACCAACCTTTGATCTAACATGTTTATGCTCATCGATGATTCCAGTATACTGTAAAGGCATTAAAAACCCTGCAAAAGGAACCAACTTTGCTTTCAAATTATTATGACAATCGTATAATGTTGTTTTGAGGAAATCGCTCATCGAATTATACTTAACACTTTTTTAATGACATCTTCAATATTGCCTTCAAAACTATTTTCTTTTGTTAACTGCTTGATTGCCTTATCAATTTGATTCTTTCTGTAGCCCAGAGAAGAAAGTGCAGTATAAATATCATCGTATGTAAAGTTAATCTTTGAAACATCTAAATCTTCTGTAGTTGCTTTGTCTTTTGTTATTTTTTCTCTTATATCAAGAATAATCCTTTTTGCAGTCTTGGGACCAATACCCGGAATTAAGCTTAAAGATTTTACATCTTCAGCAACAATATTGTCCTTGAAATGTGCAACAGAAATATTCGAAAGTAAGTTAATAGCTGTTCTTGGTCCAATCCCTGAAACTCCTATCAGTTGGATAAATAAATTTCTTCTATCATGCTCTAAAAAACCATAAAGCTCCATCAAATCTTCTCTTACATTTAAATAAGTGAGTATAGTAATCTCTTGATTCAAATCAGGAAGCTCTTCATAGTCTTTAAGACAGATAGATATATTAAAAACAAGACCATTCATATCAATAAAGAGGTTTGTAGGTTCTTTTCTTTGGATAATACCTGTAATTGAATCAATCATTTTATTATTTTCCTATTAGCTCCACACCAAGCTACAGCAATAGCATCTGAAACATCAGTGCTTTGGAAAGCCTGGTCATTTAGTTTAAAAATCTTTTTTACCATAAAAGCAACTTGCTCTTTTGATGCTGATCCATTTCCTACAATTGATTGTTTAATCTCTCGAGGAGAATAATCAATCAAATCAACATCGCATTTCTCTGCTGAAAGCATTATTGATGCTTTTGCTTGCCCTAATTTTATGGCAGACTGTACATTTTTACCATAAAATACATTCTCAATAACTACCAAATTAGGACTAAAATTCTCAATTAACTTAGTAGTTTCTGAGAAAATAGTAAATAACCGCGCTGAAAGTACTTTTCCTTTCTTAGGTTTGATTAAACCTGACTCAATTAAGGTAATATTATTTGCTTTTTTTTCAAGCACAGCATATCCCGTATTGGTTAACCCAGGATCAAAACCCATTATAATCATGATAATTCCTCAATGTCATAGTTTGAGTAAACATCCTGAATATCGTCTAAATCGTCTAGAGCATCAATTAACTTTTCAACCTTTTCGCCTTCTTCTTTTGAAACTTTAATAGAATCTTTTGGTATCAGTGCAATAAATGAAGAATCAATCTCTATTGGTATTTTCTCGATTAGATCAATCTTTTCATAGAGAATATCATGATCAAAAAATAACTTATAATATCCATCTTCTCTTTTAAAGTCCTTAGCATCATTCTCAATAGAGAGATTAAATAATTTATTTTCATCTACAACTGATTCTTCAATCAAGATAATACCCATTCTATCAAAATTCCAAGCGACACTTCCTGATTGACCAAGAGAGCCTCCAAATTTTGATAACACATGCCTTACATCTGCAACCGTTCTATTTTTATTGTCTGTTATAGTGTCGATAAAAATAGCAATACCATTTGGACCATATCCTTCATATGAAGCTTCTTCATAAGTAACATTATCTAGATCTCCTGTACCTTTTTTAATAGCTTTTTCAATATTTGCACTGGGCATATTTATTGATTTTGCTTTTTTGACTGCTTGTCTTAACCTAGCGTTTGCTTCTATATCTCCACCAAGAAGTCTTGCAGATATTGTTATTTCCCTACCAACGGAAGAAAATAGCTTTCCTCTTTTTTGATCAAGAGCGCCTTTTTTTCGTTTGATGGTTGACCACTTACTATGACCTGACATTAATAATCCAATTCAATTAGAGTAGGAACAACCCATGCAGATCGATATCCAAGCTGAATTACTTTATTGCGATAAGCTTCTGCTTTCTTTCTGCTATCAAAATTACCAATTCGCAGTTTATAATTTGGTAGTTCAAACTTAATATAAATCTTTTCTTTTATGATTAACTCAAGTTGCTCTTTAATATCAATTAAGTCATTCTCCTTTTGTGAAATTGCAACTTGTATACGATAACCTTTCACTGAATTAGTGAAACTTGTATCAACAGTAACATCAGCATCGTTATTATCATCGAAAGAAGGCAAAACTACATTAGGAAGATTCGGTGGATTGTCTACAAAATCACTTGGAAGAATAAAATCACTCTGTCCATAGATAAAGCTTGTGGCAAATACAATAATTAAGAATCTCATACTAACCTAAAGTTCTTATATCTTCCAGTCTAATCCAACCTTTTCTTCCATCCATAGAAGATATTTCTATCCATTTATCAGTTGTTTGTTCGATTTTTACTTTATTGCCTGAAAAAAATATAGAAATTTTAATATTCTCATTCAAAAATGGAGCGGAGTATAGCTTAGTTTCATCATTTAGAATAATTCCAAAATTATTATTTCTTTCCCATAAAAACTTTATTACAGAAAAAGATGTGCCTATAAAAAATAATATTATAAATAAATAGCATGATACAAATATGGGCTTAGATGGCATAATCCTATATATGATAAAACAAATAGAATACAATAAGAGCATTATCGAACTAAAAAGTACAAAATCGCTATATGTAAAACTTATTAAAAAATTATTAATTAAATCTAGAATTTGTGAATCTGGTTGTTCTATTGTATTCGGTATCTTCTTTTTTGTTAATATTAAGTTGTGAATCATATCCTTATTCCTAGGATCAATATTTATCCCCATCTCATAGGACCATCTTGCATTTGCAAAATCTTCTAATCTATAATAAGCATTCCCAAGATTATAATATAAATCTGCACTGTAGAATCCTTGGTTTAGAATGTTTTCATATGCGCCAACAGCAGCATCAAATTTATTCTTATTATAAGAGTCATTTCCGCTAGAGAATAATGAGTCTATGTTTTGAGAATAAACCATTCCCAACATCAAAAAGAGTATATTAAATACCTTATACATAATCATTAATCCTAGTTAACACTTTTATAGTTTTTTTCTGAATTTTTATATTTTCCTTTACAGAAATATCTGCATAATTATATTTACTACATTCATCTAAAATGCTTTCAACAGTCTTTAAATCTTTTAATTGGATTTTACCTTGAACTTTATCTTTCAGTAAAAGCGAGTCTAAATTAACAGAGTCAATTAAATCTTTATCTTTAAAGAATATTCTAATTACTGTAGGACAATCTTTGTATAGATTATCTGAGGATTCTAAAATTTTAATTGCATTTGATAAGGCAGTCTTATTCTTGAATACTACCGATTGATTATGAATAATATGATTTAATGGCTTAATAAATAGTGGTGTTAGAAGAATAAGAATAGATCCAATGATAATAAAAAATGACATATTATAAATATTATTAGAATTTGTAGTTCTCCAATTAGGATTATCTAATTTTATGTATCTAATATCTTTGTTATCAGCTATTTGATTGCTATTAGAATCTTTTCTAATATAACTGCTCTTAGAAACACTCAAATTAACTGGATTTGATGTTACTAAATTCCAATTATCTAGCTGTGTATCAAAAAAAGAAATTGATACAGGTTCAATTATATAATCTCCTTCTCTTCTAGGAATCAAATTATATTCCCAGCTAATCGCCCCTGATACAGAGTCAGTAATATCTCTTTCTTTTTTTATTTCTCCATCAAATACATCGAATTCATCTGGAAATTTTACTTCAGGCCTACCAATATTATCTAAATTCCCCTCTCCTTTTAATTTGACGTAGAAAGTTATTGGATTGCCATTCTCTACGCTATCGGAAGAAATAGATGAATCGATAATAAAATTTCCCACAGCGCCAGTAAAATTCTGAGGTTGATTGGACAATTCAGAAACTTGGATTGTTTTCTGTTCTGAAACAAGAATTCTTGCCTTAGTTCTTTGTGAAAATGTATCAAAAAATGGGTCATCCCAAAACAATCTTCTATATCCAGGGTCCTTTTCCTTAGTTTCAATCTTCATAATCATAGAATCAAGATCAAAGGCTCCTTCTGATAGTGGAAATAGTGCAACTTCATATATCTTAATAGATTTGTATTTATATCCATTAATGTCTACATCATTCCAAGCATCTGGGGTAATCTGTTTTCCTGATGGATCAAATAATTTCTCAACCCAGAAATCCTTATACTTTGGAAATTCTGTTGATAATACCTTTGATGCAATTCTTGTAAAAAATGTATATGTAACAATGACTTGCTCTCCCACTCTAACATCAAGATCACTTACTTCAATCTTCAAAAACATATCGCTTGCAGTTGAATCTTGAGGTTTCTTTGATATGTTCATGTTCAGTTCATCTGTAAAATACTTTTCCCCAGCTAAAACAACTTCAAGCCTTGGAATCTTTA
>JBJKZN010000007.1:0-12591 GCA_045560315.1 Fidelibacterota bacterium
GTTCTTTTGCTATCTATTGCTTTAGCAAATAATCAACAAACGATTACCATCTTAGGGGCAAACAACACCCTGCTTGGCAAAGCAGATATTATCAAAAAGAATCAATATTATATTTCGTTAAATGATATCGGAGAAATTGTTGGTAATGGGTCATTTGTAAATAACAAAACAGAAAAAATTGTTATCTATGTGCAGGGATTAAAAATCAAGTTATCAAACAACATTTCATTTATTGTTATTGAGGATAAAACATATCAAATGAAAAGCAAATTATTTAAAAATAATGACCAATACTATGCTCCAATCGATGATTTTTTTAATATTCTCTTGCTTCATGGCGCAGATCAATATTCTGTTGATTATAGTAAAATGTCCATATCTCTTAATTCAATAAGCAAAAAATCACCAGAAACAGTAGACATGAATGTTGATTTAAAAAAAGAAAAAAATAAATGGAAACTTGACACCATTATTATTGATCCTGGACATGGCGGAAAAGACCCCGGTGCAATTGGCTATAGGGGGACCAAAGAAAAAGATGTCACTCTTGATGTTGCAAAGCGCTTAGCAAAGAAAATTGAAAGAAATATGAAAATCAATACCATTTTAACTCGAGATGAAGATACTTTCATAGGGCTAAGAGAGAGATCAAAGCTTGCCAACGCACAAAATGGGAAACTATTTATAAGTATTCATGCTAATTCTGCGGAAGATCAGCGAGCCCACGGATTTGAAACTTATCTGATTGGTGTTAACAAGAATGCAGCTGCAGTTAGGACTGCTGCTAGAGAGAATGCAGTGCTTGCGTTGGAAGGAAGCGATGTTCAAACATTGACAGATGAAGCTCTAATTACGGCAACTATCACTCAAGCTTCTTTTGCTAATGGGAGTGAAAGATTTGCCGCATTAGTTCAAGAAGAAATGAATAAAAGGCTTCAAAGTAAAAATAGGGGCGTAAAACAAGCTGGGTTCTATGTGTTAGCATACACATCTATGCCCAATGTTTTGATTGAATTGGGATATATATCGAACCCTTCAGAAGAAAAAAAATTAAGAAGCTCACAATATAAAGATGCTTTGGCAACCTCAATTTATAGGGCAATAGAAAAGTATCAAAATACTCTAGATACCAATTAATATGATTGATCCAGTTTTAGAGTTTTTATATAGCCTACATAATCGTGGAATTAAACTTGGACTAGAAAACATAGAAAGTTTTTTAGAAACCTGTGGTAACCCACATCATAAAATTCAAACCATCCATTTAGCTGGTACCAATGGGAAAGGCTCTACGTCATCAATTATTTCAAAAATTTTACAAGAAAATGGCTATAAAGTTGGTCTGTATACCTCGCCCCATTTAATACGATTTAATGAAAGAATAAGAATCAATGGAAAGCCAATATCTGATATAGAAATTATAGAATTTATTGAAAAACATAAACAAACCTTACTTGATAGTTCCATTACATTTTTTGAAGCGACCACTGCCCTAGCCTTTGATTATTTTTCGCAAAAAAATGTAGATATTGCTATTATTGAAACGGGTCTTGGTGGCAGGCTTGACTCTACCAATGTTTTATCTCCTGTTCAGACCATTATTACTGAAATACACTATGACCATACACATATTTTAGGAAATTCTCTTGAAGAGATTACAGCAGAAAAATGTGGAATTTTTAAAGATAATACACCTTCTATTACTATTAATTCAGATAAGCGCGTTTTAAATGTCATTCAAGAGCACGCTAGCGCTAAAAATGTTCAAGTATCTTTTATTCAAAAAAAAGATGTTATAATTAATGACCATTCACCACAATCAACCTCTTTTGATTATCAAAATAAAAAATTTTCTTTACCACAAGGGGGTTCATACCAAGCACAAAATGCGATTTTAGCGATTAAGGCATGTAAAGATTTTTCTCCTTCCATTACAGATGAAAATATTCAAATAGGCTTAGATCGCTGGTCTTGGCCAGGCAGAATGCAATTAATGAAAGAAGACTTCTTTTATGATGTAGCACACAATAAAAACGGAATAGAAATGTTAGTAGAAGATTTGCACCAAATCTATAAGAGAAAACCAATAGGTGTTGTAGTATTAAAAAAAGACAAGATTAATCCAAAAATAATAGAAATTTTTGATCAGTCTTTTGATAAGATCATTATTTCTACTATTTCTTCTAAAGATATTCTGAATAAGAAAGAAATACAAGAGAACCCACTGCTAGAAAAATTTGAATTTATGGAAAATTTAAATGATGCTCTTGACGCTATAGATAAAATGAATTATGCGGGCGGAAAGGTTGTTTTTGGTAGTCATTATATTGCAAAAGACGTATATAATTTTTTTGATTTTTTCTTTGACAATGGCACGATATAATGTAATTTGCAGTTCAAGGTGTTTTCCCCCTAGAAGTACATTTCACAATTAACAGAGGAACTAATGAAATTAAACGATTTAAAAGAAAAAAAATTAAGCGATTTAAAAGAAATTGCAAAAACAATGGGCATAGAGAAGATTTCTTCTATGTCAAAGGATGAACTAATGAAGGCTATGGTTAGCGCTGCACCAAAGGAAGAAAAAGAAGAGGCGCCAACACCCACAAAAGAACCTTCAAAGAAAGACTCTAATCATAATCAAGCGAGCGAAAAAATGGCTGCAGGAGTGTTAGAGATTTTACCAGATGGGTATGGATTTTTAAGAAGCGTAAATGATAATTATTTGCCTGGACCAGAAGATATTTATGTTAGTCCATCACAAATTAAACGATTTAAGTTAAAAACCGGGCATTTTGTAGAAGGAAGTACTCGAGCTCCAAAATCTAAAGAGAGATTTCACGCACTGTTGAAGCTCAGCAAAGTAAATGGAGGAGATCCCGAAGAAATACGCAATCAGAGATCATTTGATAAGTATACACCGCTACATCCCAACGAAAAATTTAATCTATCCAACACAAGCGATATGTCAATGAGGATTATGGATTTAGTATCACCTATTGGTAAAGGACAAAGAGGATTAATAGTTGCACAGCCTAAAACAGGTAAGACTATATTAATTTCTAAAATTGCTAATGCAATTAGAAGAAATCACCCTGACACAGTTCTATTAATACTGTTAATTGATGAACGCCCTGAAGAAGTAACAGACATGAAGCGAAGCGTTGATGCAGAAGTAATTGCTTCTACATTTGACGAAGGACCAGAAAGACATGTTCAGGTTTCAGATATGGCACTTTATAAAGCACAGCGCTTAGTAGAGTGTGGTAAAGATGTTGTTATTTTGCTTGATAGTATTACGCGTTTAGGTAGAGCACATAATGCAGTTATACCCCACAGTGGAAAAATTCTTTCAGGTGGAGTTGATTCTAACGCCCTAAGAAAACCAAAGAAATTTTTTGGAGCAGCTCGTAATACAGAAGAAGGCGGTAGCTTAACCATTATTGCAACCGCGTTAATTGATACGGGCAGTAAAATGGATGGTGTTATTTTTGAAGAATTCAAAGGCACCGGTAATATGGAGCTTGTTTTAGATCGTGAATTAAGCGATAGACGTATTTATCCTGCTTTTAACGTCATTAAATCTGGAACAAGAAAAGAAGAACTGTTATTATCTGATCAACATTTATCAAGAATGTGGATTCTAAGAAAAATGTTAGGCGAAATGAGCACAGAACAATCAATGCAATTCTTATTAGAAAGAATGCGAAGAACTAAAACCAATCAAGAGTTTCTTGATTTAATGAGCCAGTAAAACATGCCCATATCATTATCAAAATTAGTTGATAAGATCAAACCATCTTTTACCTTACAAATGACTGCAAGGGCTGCAGCATTACGAGAAAAAGGCATAGATGTGATTAATTTTGGTGTTGGAGAGCCCGATTTTAATACTCCACCACATATCATAAAAGCAGGACAAAATGCAATAGAAGATGGCTATACTAAGTATACCCCCGGATCTGGTATGTTAGAGTTAAAAGAGGCTATTCAAACAAAAATAAACAATATGACAGGTATTTTATATGAAACTAACCAAATAATTGTTTCAAATGGCGGTAAGCAATCACTGTCTGTTGCTTGTCAGGCATTATTCCAAGATGGAGATAAGGTAATTGTTTTTTCACCATATTGGGTTTCTTTCCCAGAATTTGTGAGACTATCGGGTGCAGAGCCTTTATTAATAGAGACTTTACCCAAACAACAATTTGAACCTGATTTTGATGATTTAAGTAAAAAAATTGATTCATCAATTAAAGGAGTCATTATTAATTCTCCAAGTAATCCTACTGGAGGAGTATGGTCAGATGAAGCTATTACCAAGATATTAGAAATTAGTAAGGCAAACAACTGGATTGTTATTTCTGATGAAACATATGAAGAGTTAGTATATGATAGGAAGTTTACTGCTATAGACAATCTTAACGAAGTAGGCGCTGAATTGTTAACAATTAGAAGCATGTCAAAAACATATGCTATGACCGGATGGCGTATTGGGTATACTACTGCAGATCCAATGATTGTCAAAGCAATGTCTAAAATTCAAGGCCAAACTACCTCTTGCCCTAACGCAATTGGACAAAAAGCATCTGTTGCTGCTCTTTTAGGAGATCAAGGGCCTATATTAGATATGAAGAAGAAATTCAAAGAAAGGCGCCAAGTGATGTTTGATGCTCTTAATGATTTAGAGGGAGTTCATTGTGATATGCCCGGTGGTGCGTTTTATATGTTTCCAGACTTTTCATCGTACCTAAATAAGGAAACAAAAGATGGTAAAATTTTACAAGACACTTTCGACCTTTCTGATTATATTCTCGACACTGCAAATGTTGTAACAGTTGCAGGGGATGGTTTCGGAGCAAAAGGTTATTTAAGGCTTTCATTTGCCACAAGCAGTGAAATCATTAAAAATGGAATTAAAAGAATAGAAAAAAGTTTAAAAGAATTAAAATGAAAAAAGATACACATTCAGAAGAATATAGACTTGTTGTCTTCGAAGATAGTTCATGTAACTACTCTTTTTTGACACGATCTACTGTCCAAACAGATAAAACTGTTAAATGGGAGGATGGCAAAGAATATCCATTATTCAAATTGGATATTTCTGACCAATCACATCCATATTATACAGGGCAACGCACACTAGTGGATACTGCTGGTAGAATTGAAAAATTCAACCGTAAGTACAATAAAAAAGCTTCTTAAGCATTTTTTATTAATAAATTTTTATAATCTATGGACATCTTATCTAAAGCACAGAGTACTATTGTAGAATATGACAATATTATGGAAGAGATGATGGATCCTTCTAATGTTTTAGATCAAGAAAAACTTGCCAGTCTTTCAAAAAAGAAAAGCGCTCTCCAAGAAGTATATGATTTAAGCACCCAATTTGTTGCTCTTATAGATGAGAGTAAAGAACTAGAAACAATGGACAGCGAAGAAGGCTATGAAGATCTCATTAAAGAAGAAAAATCTGCCTTACAAAATAAAATAACAGTTCTTGAGGAAGCTTTAATTAAAATATTAATTACAGATGATCCAAATGATAATAAAAGTGCTATTATTGAAATAAGAGCTGGTACAGGAGGAGATGAAGCTGCCTTATTCGGAGCCGATTTATTTAGAATGTATTCTAGATATGCAGAAAAAAATAATTTATCTGTTAATATTATGGATATACATGAAACGGGTGTTGGAGGATTAAAATCTGTTATTTTTAGTGTAGAAGGCCATAAAGCTTATGGTATTTATAAATATGAAGGAGGAGTACACCGCGTACAAAGAATTCCAAAGACAGAATCGGGCGGTCGTGTACATACATCAGCTGCAACAGTAGCAGTATTGCCAGAAGCAGAACAAGCGGAGGTCGATATTAATGAAGCGACGGATATTAAGATCGATACTTATCGTGCAAGTGGTGCCGGAGGTCAACACGTTAATAAAACTGAATCTGCTATTAGGCTTACACACATACCCACAGGATTGGTTGTGACTTGCCAAGATGAAAGTTCACAACATAAGAATAAGGCATCAGCATTAAAAGTATTGAGAGCAAGACTATTTGCTTTGGAGCAAGAAAAACTGAACAAAGACAGAGATGAGATGCGAAAAAGTTTAGTATCTACAGGAGATCGTTCAGCAAAAATTAGAACATATAATTTCCCACAGGGGCGCATTACTGATCACAGGATAAACTATACTACACACAAACTGCAAGCAACTCTTGAAGGAGAGTTAGATCATATTATAGAACAATTAAAACTTGCAGAGGACAACTCTAAGATTCAATAATATGCAATCTTCTTATTCATTGGTTAATTTTTTTAATAAACAATTAAAAGACTTAAAAAATAATAGCATCAATGAATATAAACAGAAATCAGAAATGATTATTGATGCTGTATTGGGAATAAAAAAAGCTGAATTATATACAAATAATTGTTCTATATCTGAAAATCAAATAGAACAACTAGAAAAATTATTTTCACTATTGGCTAGAGACGTTCCCGTGCAACACGTTATTGGTAAAGCTTCTTTTTACAATGATGAATTTTTGACGCCACCAGGCGTTTTTATACCAAGACCAGAAACGGAATTAATTATTGATTGTGTTCAGGATGACTTTGAAGATAATGCAAAAAAAACATTGTTAGATATAGGATGCGGTAGTGGGTGTATAGGTATCACTATTGCTAGCCTATATAATAATTTTGATGTTACTGCTATAGATATTTCAGATAAAGCAATAAAGACAGCTAATGAGAATGCAAAAAAACTAAAAATATCTAATATTCAAATTTTGAAACAAGATATCTTTCAAATGTCTGATAAAAAATTTGATATTATCGTTAGTAACCCTCCATATATCGGGATAAATGAAGTTGACAAGCTAGATAGCTCAGTAAAAAATCATGATCCGCTAAACGCACTTTCTGATTGCGAAGATGGATTAAAATTTTATAAGTATTTTATAAATAACCTATCTGAATTATTAGAAAAAGATGGTTGTATGTATTTTGAGATACCTAATTCTCAAATTACCCATCAAATCATTGATATGATTAATAATAATAACAATATTGAAGGTATATTTTTTAAAGATTTAGAAGGAAATAAAAGAGTAGTTAAGTTATATCTTAAATAATTATGAAAAGCGAATTTATACACTTACATAACCATTCAGATCATAGCCTATTAGACGGTGCACAGAATATTAATTCTATACTAGAAACTATGGATGACCTAAGTATGGACTCAGTAGCACTTACTGAGCATGGCAATTTATTTGGTGCCATTTCATTTTATAAGCAGGCAAAAAAGAATAATATTAAACCTATTATTGGTTGTGAGGTTTATGTAGCAAAAGGAAGTAGGTTAACAAAAGATAAATCTCGCGGCATGGGGAACTATAATCATCTTGTTTTAATTGCACAAAACTTACAGGGCTATAAAAACTTAATGAAAATTGTAACTCACGGCTATCTCGAAGGATTTTACTATAAACCAAGAGTAGATTTAGAAATTTTAAAAAAATATAATGAAGGAATTATCTGTACCTCCGCCTGTTTAAAAGGAAGTTTGCCAGAAGCGCTTTTATATAGCGGTTATGAAAGAGGAAAAGCAGTTGCAGAAGAATACTCTAGCATTTTTCCTGGGCGTTATTACATAGAATTACAGAATCATGGAATTCCTGAAGAAATACAAAATATAAGATTGGCATCAAAGCTAGCAAAAGACATGGGACTACCACTTATTGCAACAAATGATGCACATTATGCAAGAAAAGAACACCATGTTGCACACGATGTACATATATGTATCGGTACAGGTAAACAATTAAGTGACACCAAAAGATTAAAATATGATGGGAGCGAATTTTATTTTAAATCACAAGATGAAATGTTTTCTTTGTTTAAAGAATTTCCTGAAGCTTTAGAGAATACTAGAGCAATTACAGATAGCATTGATTTGGAAATCCCAATGGATGACTACCATCTCCCATGGTATCAGATTCCAAATGAATCAGAGTCTAAAGATATTGATGGGTATTTAGAGGTTTTGTGTAAAAAAGGTATGGAGCAAAAATTTGATGACCATACAGAAGAAATGCAGACTAGGCTAGACTATGAATTGTCTGTGATTAAAAAGATGGGTTTTGCAAGTTACTTCTTAATTACAGCAGATTTTGTTCAATATGCAAAGAAGAACAAAATTCCAGTAGGTCCAGGAAGAGGTTCTGCGCCTGGTAGCCTTGTTTCATACTGTTTAGACATTACCAATATTGATCCTTTAAAACATGATTTGATTTTTGAACGTTTTTTAAATCCTGATAGAATTAGTTTGCCAGATATTGATATTGACTTTTGTGTTGAACGTCGAGGTCAAGTTATCGATTATATTAAAAGCATATACGGAGACGACTCTGTTACTCAAATTATTACATTTGGTAAAATGAATGCACGTGGCGTTATTAGAGATGTAGGTCGTGTTATGAGCTATCCTTATTCAGAAGTAGATAAAATTGCAAAGATGATACCCGAAGGACCTAATATTACATTAGATAAAGCACTCAAACAGAGCTCAGAGTTACGCACAGCATCGCAAACTTCATATAAAGATTTATTAGATAATGCTAAAGTGTTAGAGGGAATGACAAGACATGCATCAATTCATGCTGCGGGAGTAGTAGTAGCCCCAGGAGATTTAACAGATTTCGTGCCATTATATAAATCTTCACAAGGTGATGTTACCACTCAATATGATATGAAAGAATTGGAGTCAGTGGGTCTATTAAAAATGGACTTTCTTGGCCTAAGAAATTTAACCGTTATTGATAAAACCATAGATATCATCAAAGAAAGACTAGGTGAAGATATTAATATTGATACTATACCAATGGATGATCCTGAAGTATATAAGCTGTTTGCTAAAGGACTAACTGTTGGAGTATTTCAGTTCGAATCTGCTGGGATGAGAGATTTCCTTAAAAAATTAAAGCCAACAGGAATTGAAGGACTAATTGCTATGAATGCACTTTATAGACCTGGCCCTATGCAGAACATCGATCGTTATATTAAAAGGTCTCATGGAGAAGAAAAAGTAGAATATGTTCATCCCCTTCTTGAAGAAGCGCTAAAAGAAACACACGGCATTATAGTATACCAAGAGCAAGTAATGCAAATTGCAAATATTATTGCTGGTTTTACGCTATCAGAAGCGGATGAAATGAGAAGAGCTATCGGTAAAAAGATTCGATCTTTGATGGATAAAATGTCAGAGAAGTTTGTTGATGGAGCAGTAAAGAATGGCTTAACAAAAACAAAAGCAAAACAAATTTTTGAATTAATTGACAAATTTGCACAATATGGATTTAATAAAAGCCATTCTGTAGCATATTCTTATATTGCATATCAAACTGGCTGGCTTAAAACTCACTATACCGCAGAATTTATGGCAGCTAACTTGACTAGTGAGATGACCAATACTAATAGAGTGGTAGTTTTAATCAACGAGTGTCGAAAACTAAACATTACAGTCAATGCACCAGACGTTAATAAGTCAGATATTAATTTTATACCCTTAAATGATAAGGAGATTTCTTTTGGTTTAAATGCGATTAAAAATGTAGGAATCAAAGCATTAGAACAATGCATTAAAGTGCGAAAAGAACATGGGCCATTTACTTCTATATTTGATTTTGTAACAAAAGTAGATCAACGCCTAGTAAATAAAAAAGTTCTAGAGAGCTTGATATTGGCTGGAGCGTTTGATTCTATATCTAGCAATAGAGCACAATTATTTGAATCAGTAGATGCTGCAATTAATTATGGACAGCAAGTAGATAAGGCATCAAACAAAAATCAAATTGATTTATTCTCTAGTGATGATGATTTAGTAAAACAACCTGATTTCCAAGATATAGAAGATTGGGGTAATCAAGAAAAATTGAAAAGAGAAAAAGAGGTATTAGGTCTTTATATATCAGGAAATCCATTATTGAAATATGCTGATACGCTAGAAGAGCTAAGTAATTATGATTTTACTGAGAAAAAATATTTAAAAGAAAATAGCATAATTAGAATCGGAGGAGCAGTTTCTAGCTTTAAGCTACATTATGATAAAAAAAATCAACCCATGGCATTTTTTAATTTAGATTGTTTGGGAGGCCAAGTTGAGGCAATTATTTTTCATGATGCCTTTGAAAAATATAAAGAAATTATTAACGATGGAAATATTGTATTCTTAGTAGGAACCTCTACCTCACAAAATGATTTTTCTGATTTAAAGATTATTGTAGATGAAGTGGTTCCAATCAACCATGCAAAGAAAGTACTCAAGCTTAAAGAAATCAATATCAAAATTGGGAAAAAGGTTAAAAAAGAGACTATTGACGAGGTACATAAATATGCTTTGGACAATCCAGGAGATAGTTTGTTTGTTGTACACATGAAAAACCCAGATGGGTCTTCACGTAGAATTGTTTCTAAGAAAATTAGGGTGTCTAGTAGCAATCATTTTCTTATTATGTTAAGAGATTTATTAGGGGAATCAAACGTCTGGATTAGTTAAATTATACCTATTATGAGCTTAACTCCACCAATTAGAATTTTAATGGCAAAACCAGGTCTTGATGGACATGACAGAGGCATCAAGGTGCTTGCTGCTGCGTATAGAGATGCAGGGATGGATGTAATTTATCTTGGACTACGTCAAACCCCTGAAAGCATTGTAAGGGTTGCAATTCAAGAAGGCGCAGATGTTATTGCTTTATCTATTTTATCAGGCGCACATATGACTATTTTTACAAAAGTCATGGAATTGATTAAAGATGCTAAATTAAAAAATGTTTTGGTAACAGGCGGAGGAATTATTCCAGAAGAAGATAGCAACGAGCTAGCAAAAATAGGAGTAGGAAAACTATTTGGGCCTGGGACTCCGGTGCAAGTTTCTTTAGAGTATATTGAAGAGTGGGTTAAAGAACATAGAAGATGATCTCTAATATTCATACTACCTACCTTAAAGGGGAAAAAGCTTTTAATAGCAAAAAATTTACAGAAGCAAAAAAACACCTTGTATCAGTGGTCGAGCACGACAAAAATCACTATGCTGCTTACCTCCTTTTATTCGACATACTTAATAAATCACACTCCTCTTTTTTAAAAGTTGTAGTCAAGGAGTTGAAAAGACTAAATCCAGAACTTTCTATTAACTATAAGCCTGTAAAACCTAAAAAGAAAAATAATACAAAACCTGATAGCATGGTTACTATTTCATATATCAAGTTAATGATACAGCAAGGTAAAAAAATACAAGCAAAGAAAAGCTTGAGAACTATTATTAAGTATTCAAAAACAAAAAAACAGATTTCAGAAGCAGAACAATTATTAAATACGCTTAACTAAAAGAAGGATTAAAAATGAGCAAAGAATATTTTACAAGAAGACAAGATAAGTTGCGTACCGTATTAGCAGAAAAAAGTGTAGATGGTATGTTAGTAACGAACATGGTTCACATAAGATATCTTTGTGGGTTTACTGGATCTAGTGGATCTTTGTTGGTAGGCCCCGATACATGTGAGTTTATTACTGATGGTCGATATGTTGTACAATCTAAAAACGAAGTAAGAGGTGCCAATATTACTATTGACAGCATTCCACACTTAGAAGTAATCAATAAAAAGAATTTTTTATCTAATGGGCTCACAATTGGATTTGACGGAAACAACGTTTCTCATCAAATGTTTTCAAACATTAACAAGGCATTATCTCATGTAAGGTGGGAAAATATTGTTGGGTGTATAGAAGCTTTGGCTATGGAAAAAGATCAAAAAGAAATTGAAGCAATTAAAACAGCTGTAGAAATTACAGACAGAGCATTTGCCGAAGTGTTTCCAATGATAAAAATTGGGGTTGAAGAGCAGGAAATTGGTAATCAACTTTCCTTTCTTTACCGAAAGTATGGAGACTCTGATGCAGATGCATTTTCACCGATTGTTGGTAGCGGTCCTCATTCAGCTATGCCCCATCAAAGACCAACTGATAAGAAAATTGCAGCAGGAGAATTGGTAGTAATTGATTCTGGAGCGAAATATGCTGGATATCATGCAGATATGACTCGAACAGTAGCAACAAAAGGCTACTCAGAAAAGCAAAAAGAGATTTATGATATTGTATTACAAGCTCAGTTAAAAAGTATTGAAGGAATTAAAGCAGGAGTTTCTTGTAAAGAAATTGATTCGCTAGCAAGAGATCATATTGGCAATGCGGGATATGGTAAATATTTTGATCATGGGCTAGGGCATTCATTGGGTCTTGAAATACACGAAGACCCTCGATTTAGCAAGGTAAGTACAGACTTTTTAAAGTCTAATTATGTAATGACAGTAGAGCCAGGTATATATATTGAAGATATAGGTGGCGTACGTATTGAAGATGATATTGTTGTTACAGATGATAGTTGTATTGTGCTTAACAAAACATCTAAAGATTTCACAGTAATTTCATAAATAATGAAAAAAACATTCTTAGTAATAGCGTGCATGCTACTAACGGCGTGTGTTGAAAACTTGATACATATATCTGTTTTCTC
>JBJKZN010000008.1:0-11718 GCA_045560315.1 Fidelibacterota bacterium
GATGGAGCTTTTGTTGATGAAGATGGATATTATTGGATTACGGGTAGAGTAGATGACGTATTAAATGTTTCAGGACATCGTATTGGTACCGCAGAAGTTGAAGGAGCCATTGGTGCTGCAAGCGGAGTAGCAGAAGCTGCTGTCATTGGATATACTCATGATATTAAAGGGGAAGGGATTTATGCTTTTGTTACCTTAATGACAGGAGTGGAGCCATCCGATGACATTAAAACTGATATTTTATCGACAGTCACAAAGATTATTGGTCCTCATGCCAAACCAAGTGTCATACAATTCTGCGACGGACTTCCCAAGACAAGATCAGGTAAGATTATGCGTCGCATTTTAAAGAAGATTGCTCAAAATGAAACAGACGATTTAGGTGATATTTCTACTTTAGCAGATCCAAGTGTGATTGATAGCTTGTTACGCTAGATTGTATTCTTGCAACTGTTTTGCTGTCGCTACAATTGAATCTTCAGCGCTAATCGGTTCCCATTTAAGAAGATCTTTAGCTTTTGTGCTATGAATACCTCTTCTCTTATTAATTAATGGCACAATAAACTGTAAATCTTTTTTGAAAATAGACATAATGCTCATTAACCATTTTGGCATAACTTTACTTGGAGCTTTGTCAAATCCAGCATCTCTAAGAACAGTTGAAACTTCATCCATCCATAATGTTTTTTCAGATACAATAATTCTCTCTCCATCAGTTTTTTTATTGAGCATTGCAGTAACATGCGCTGCTGCAACATCTCTTACATCCACATACCCGATATGAACTTTTGATGTTCCTGGTACATTTCCATTAATCATTTGACCAATGATCGCATTTGAAGTACCAATATCTTTTGATAATGAAGGCCCTGTGACAGCAACAGGATTAATAACAGTTAAGGTAAATGATGGATTATCTGAAGACATAAAATCCCACGCCGCTTTTTCTGCTAAAGTTTTGCTTTTTCCATATGGTCGAATACCTACTTTATTTGGATCAGACCAATCTGATTCATCAAATGATTCTTTTTCTTCGAGCGTATCTGCCATCGCAGCAAACGAAGAAGTTAGAACTACTTTTTTAATGCGATGATTGTTAGCAAGTTTTAGAACTCTCAATGACCCTTCAACTGCTGGTTTTACAAAGAAATCTTCGTTTTCTGGTGTAAGAACAAATGGGGATGCAACGTGCAATACATACTCACAACCTTCAATAGCTTCATCCCATCCTTTATCATCCAATAGGTCAGTTTCAAATAAAGTAAGGTGTTCTGTAGAAGTATTATGAGATGATAAAGCGTCCATTACTTCGTCTTTACGATCAAGCGATCTTAGCGTTCCATTTACTTGGAACCCTTTATTCAATAATTGTTGCACACAATGTAATCCAATAAATCCTGTTGCTCCCGTTACTAATACTTTCTTCATATTGCTATAATTCCCCTTTTTTATTTCATCAAAATAGTTGCCAAATCTTGCGCATAGGCGCTGGCTATTTGAATATTTACTATTTTCATATTTATTTGCTCTGCATAATAGAAATATATTTTGAACAATGCTTCCATTATATTATTTCCATAAAAGAATAAAATAACAGCTCCAGTCAAGAGTCTAAATGGCTCTATACCTGATAATATTTTATGTGATAATGGTTCTTTCGCAATAGAATGTAATGAGCTTAAAAATTCTGGATTAGCAATTTGTTCATCAAACATATTAGGATAATTCTCATTACTCATTAATATACTCCTTTAATTGTTCTTTACCGCGTTTCAACCAAGACTTAATTGTGTTCTCTTTAATTGAAAGTTCCACAGAAATATCTTTAATACTGTGATCTAAAAAATAAAACATAACAATAGCCTTTCGATGAGTTAACGGTAATTTTTCAATAGCATCTTTTAAGGTAATACTATTAATTAAGTCAAAATCTTTTACAGAACCTTCATGCTCTACATCCTGTCCTTTATGTTTTTTCTCTCGATTATATGTGGTCAATGCATTATTGTAAGTAATACGATACATCCATGTGTATAGCGAAGAATTGAATGAAAAATTATCGAGCGCTTTCCATATTTTCTGAAAAGACTCCTGAGTAGAATCTTCTGCTAGTACTTCATTTTTAAGCACAAAAAGTGAAATGTTGTATAATCTTGATCCATATGTATTAATTGCTTGCATAAAAATTTTATGTTTTGTTTTATAATCCAATGTATTTAGACCAAAGTTTCATGTAAAAAGTTGCACTGAAATTTTTATACTTAGTTTTGCAACTTTTTTCACTATGCGAAGTCTAACTAACAAATGAAACAAAAAGGAGAAATTTTAATGAAAACAAAAATATTAATAATCATGCTACTTGTATTAACTGTTGGGTGTGGTTCATTTAATGAAGGTCAAGCAGAGTTGCATATCAATAAAAATATTTCAACCGGTCAAGAGCTTTTAGATTTACAGGAAGCGCTTGATAAAGACATCATTTCTAAAGAAGAATTTGAAGAACAAAGAACTAAAATTCTTGAAGGAAATCAAAGCTTTGAAATTGATATCGAAGAAGATATAGATGATGGAAGCGAAAATGTTAAAATAAGAATCAATGTTAATGGCAAAGATGTGATATCTATTGATAGCGAGGAAGAATAATGACCATGGCACAATTAGGCATACTTGTTCCATTTGCATTTTTTGCATTGATAGGATTTATAGTATGGGTTGGATTACAAAGAGAAAACCACAATCGCTCGTTATTACATAAAGAAATCATGACTGCAATTGAAAAGGGAGTTGATGTACCATTGGTAGGTTCAGATAAAACTCCATTAGATTATTTGCGTAAAGGAATTATTTGGGGAATAATTGGACTGTGCATTATAATAGGATTTATGTTTGAGGGTTTATTTGATGCAGCGGGATTATTAGGATCTATTCCGTTTGCCATAGGTGTCGGTTATATTGCCTACTATAAGCTTGCTTTAAAGAAAGAAGATCAGTAATAGTTATACATAACTAGTTAATTGGAAAGGTCTCAAAATATTGAGACCTTTTTGATTTCTAGGCTTTCTTAGGTCCAGGAAAGAATATATTCGTTTTTTCTTGATAAGACTTGTATTCAGGACGTTTCTGTGCCGAATAATATTCTGATGGAACTGCACCTGTATGATAAACTAATGTCATATACATCAATCTAGATGTCCATAGTAGGGATAAGCCTAATAGCACCCAAACAATTAGAGATTCTTTATCATATAACATAATCCATGATGGGATAGATGCAATAATAACTCCATTCCAGACCATCCATTCAGCAAAATAGTTTGGATGGCGACTATATCTCCACAATCCAACATTACACACTTGATTTTTCTGTCCTAATCTTTTCATTTCTCTTAAAAAAGACAGTTTTTGCATATCTGCAACTGATTCCATTATAAAAGCACTGAACCATATCGCAATTCCAATGATTTCAAGTATTACAACTTGTAAACCCAATTCTTTAGGGTTACTTGTATTAGTTGCAATGATAAAAGCTGGCATTGCTAGGAAAGAAGCATTGGCTAAACCTTGTAAGATTGCGTCGATTTGCATTGCTAAAGCAGTATTATTCTTTCCTGCTCTTTTCCAACGTCGTTTTTGATATTCGTAACGCGGAAATTCTTTATTTAACATTCCTAGGCTCCACATTTTTAATGAACCCAATCCCATACGACTACCAATAAGGATATACATGATGCTAATAGCCATAATGCGAAGACTATGACCTTCAGCATAACATAAAGTGATGATGCCAATAAGAGCTACTCCCCATGGCCAACCGATATCAACATATGACATACGTCCAGTACGCCATATAGGTAAACACACTACAAGTGCAAATAATAATAATTGTGAAAGACCATTGATTAGACTAATTGAAGCAAATGTTTCTGTGTATAATAATAAAACCCAGCCTAAAAGAAATGGAAATAGAGGAAAAAAATATTTCATTAATTATAAACCAAATCCACCACCATGACACATGAGAATTTGTCCTGTGACATAATTTGATTCAGGAATACAGAACATATAAATTGCACCAGCAGCTTCTTCGGGGGTACCGGGCCTTCCTAAAGGAATCATTGTTTTTGCTGATTGAAAAACAGCAGAGTTGACTCCAACTTTAATTTTATTTCCTTCAATATCGATCAAGGACTCTTCTTTTTCAGCGTCTGCATCAGTTAAGCGTGTTTTAATGAGACCAAATCCTACAGCATTGACGTTTACATTATAACGACCCCATTCTTTTGCCATCGTTTTTGCCATACCCACTACTCCAGCTTTTGCCGTTGCATAATTGATTTGACCAGCGTTTCCAAACATTCCTGAAGTAGAGGATATATTTACTACTTTTCGAAAATTTGTGATTCCTTTTTCTTTTTCTTCAAGAAATAGTCTTTTAATGTGCGGTTGAGCAGCTCGAAGAATTTTAAACGGCGCAGTTAAGTGACAATCCAAGATTGCATCCCATTGTTTATCATCCATTTTTTGAATGACATTATCCCATGTATATCCAGCATTATTCACTATGATATCTAAACCACCAAATGAATCAAGTGCTGTATTAATAAATCGTTCTGCAAAATCATCATCAGTTACACTACCGGCACATACTACAGCTTTTCCACCCATTGCAATAACATCTTCTGCTGTTTGGTTTGCTGGATCAGAATCCAAATCATTTACAACGATATGTGCACCATCTTTTGCTAACATTAATGCTAATTCACGACCAATCCCACGACCTGATCCTGTAATGAGCGCTACTTTTCCTTCTAATTTATTTCCCATATTAAAATCCTAACGATTTTCCAATGATCTCTTTCATGATCTCAGTGGTTCCACCATAAATTGTTTGTACTCTTGAGTTGATGTAAGCTTTTGCGATTGGATATTCAAGAATATATCCATAACCGCCATGTAATTGTAAGCATTGATCAACAACCTTCAATTCTAACTCTGTTATCCACCATTTAGCCATTGCAGCTTTTTCTGGAGTAAGTTTTTTATCGTTTAATTCAAAAACACATTGATCATAAAATGTACGAGCTATTTCTGCTTCGGTTGCCATTTCAGCTAGTTTAAATTTAGAATTCTGGAAACTACCAATTTTCTGTCCAAATGCTTTACGTTCATGGCAATATTGTATTGTCAGTTCTAGCACAAATTCTATTACAGCAATTGATCCTGCTGCAATTGATAGTCGTTCTTTTGGAAGACTTTCCATCATGTAATAGAATCCTTTACCTTCTTCGCCTAAGAGATTTTCTTTAGGGACTTTTACGTCTTTAAAGAACATCTCAGCGGTATCTTGCGCTATTTGACCAATTTTATGCAGCTTATTTCCACGTTCAAATCCTTCCATGCCACGTTCTAATACAATTAAGCTAATACCATGCGCTCCATTTTTTGAATCAGTTTTACATGCAACAATCACGAAATCACTTAAGATTCCATTCGTAATAAATGTTTTACTTCCATTAACGATATAATGATCACCCATATCTTTAGCTGTTGTTTTAATAGCTGCTAAATCACTACCACCACTTGGTTCGGTCATTGCTAATGCACCAATTGTTTCTCCACTACAAATTTTTGGTAGCCAACGTTTCTTTTGTTCTTCATTGCAATGTCTAATGAGGTATGGAACGACTAAATCATTCTGTACAGAGTGTCCAAATCCAGGATTTTCAGCTCGAACGCCTTCTTCAATTAAAATTGTATTATAACGAAAGTCATCAATTCCCATTCCACCGTATTCTTCAGGGACATCTATTCCAAAAAAATTATTTTCTCCAGCTTTTTTCCAGATATCACGTGAGACGATTCCATCTTTCTCCCATTGTTCATGGTGTGGTTTGGATTCACGCTCAAAAAAGGTACGCACTGCGTCCTGAAATATCATTTGTTCTTCGGTTAAATTCTCTTTCTTCATAGTTATTACCTCTATTATTTAATATTGTATGTTACATATTTTTTTATAATTATTCCTTGAGAACTTTTTATATTCTGTATCAGTTACAAACAAGAGGAAAGTATGACAAATAATAAAATTTTATCTATCACATGTATTGTTGCCATTGCGAGCATTCTAGGGTTGTCTTATTATTGGAATGATTTTATTGGAGCACTTAATGTTAATGTCTCAATGGACAGAGATGCCGCAATAACAGAAGCCCAAGCTGCTACAAAAGATTTTGAAGTTCTGGGTGATAACCTTGATGAAGCTTCAGAATATAGTTTTACCTCTAGTTTACGTGATTATGTAGAATTGAAACAAGGTGGTCGAGAAAAATTTCAATCCATTATCGATAGTGATATTTTTTCACCCTACAACTGGATTGTAAGAACATTTAAAGAAGGGCAAGTTGCAGAAGCAACGTTCATGTTTAAGCCAGATGGATCTGCTAATGGATATCGTGTTAAGATTCCAGAAGACCATGATTCTGATAGCTTATCAGAAGAAGATGCCCTCAATTTGGTTGCACTTAAAGTAAATGATCATTGGTCTGGAAATTTTTCAGATTACTCGCTCCTAGAATCTTCTTTTGAAGAAATGCCAAATGGAAGAGTAGATCATTCTTTTGTATTTGAGCATGAATTACAAGATATAGGAGATGCAAAGTATAGATTAAATATTGGTGTTTCAGGCTCAATGGTAAGCTCTGTTATGCCGAGTGCATTTATTCCAGAATCCTTTAATCGTGAGTTTGCAAATATACGATCAGATAATGACACCATTGCTATGTTTGCAAATTTTGCATTCCTAGGTATTTATATGTTAGTAATAGGTGTAGGTGCATTAGTTATCTTTTACCGTACTGGATGGTTAAGATGGAAATCTTCTATGTTAGCTGCAGCAGTGATTGCAACAACGAGCACTTTAGTAAATCTAAACTTTTATCCAACCATGTGGATGTATTATGATACAGCTACAAGCAAGTCACAATTTATATTAGAAAACATGTTAGGCATACTAGCAAATGGAGTAGTGAATTTTCTACTTTTTGGAGCAACTTTTGTTATTGCTGAATCACTCACAAGAAGAGCATTTCCAGAACACATACAATTATGGAAAACATGGACAATGAATGTTGCAAACTCAAAACGTGTATTGAATGATACAATCTTTGCCTACTTAATTGTACCAATCAAGCTAGCTATTGTTGGTGGATTCTATTTATTAATGGAGAAATATTTTGGATTTTGGTCACCAGCAAGCAGTATGGTAGATCCAAATTATCTTGCATCAATTTTCCCATGGTATACAGGACTTGCTATTTCATTGCAAGCAGGATTTTGGGAAGAAATGTTATTTCGTGCTTTACCAATTGCAGCAGGTGTATTAATTGGGCAACGATATAATATGCGCTTTACTGGACTAGTTATTGCTATGATCATTCAGGCATTAATTTTTGGAGCTGGCCATGCAAATTATCCAGCACAACCTTCCTATGCTCGAGTAATAGAATTATTTTTACCATCTATTATTGTTTATGGAATGATTTATTTGAAATTAGGAGTGGTATTTGGTGCGATTACACATTATTTATATGATGTTGTATTATTTTCACTGCCTATTTGGTATTCAAGCGGTTATATGGTAGATAAATTTATGACAGTGCTTGGTGGTGCTATTCCATTACTAGTGATTCTATATTTTAGAATGAAAGCAAATAGATGGTCTGAATTAGATGATAATTCACTCAATAAAGGGTTTAAACCTACACCACCTGCAATATCAGATAATAAAAAAACAACTACAGTTATAGCAGATGATGGATCTCCATTAAATAAGAAAATCTTATTAGGATCAATACTCCTTGTTGTGATTGCAATGACAACATTTAAATTTAATGATTCTGATGTTGCTATCGATTCACCAACTATTAATCGTGAACAGGCAATTCATATTGCGGAAGACTTCCTTGCTAATCAAAATATTACATTACCTGAAGGATATCAGGGGTATGCTATGGTAACAGAAACATATCCAGCATCAGATTTTGTATGGGAGGAGTTAGGCTCAGACACATTTAAAGATCTTTTAGGTTCTTATGTACTAGCTCCAAGATGGAAAGTGCGATTTGCTAAGTTTGATGGAGAGGTAGAAGAGCGTGCAAGGGAAGTTGTTGTATCTGTAGACTTTGACGGTAATCCAATCCGTTTTTATAATAAATTTCCCGAAAATGAAGCGGGGCTTTCACTGAGTCAAGCTGATGCAAAAGTGATAGCAGATAAAGCATTATCTGACCACTTTAATCTTAATGCAAGTGACCTCAGTTTAGTAAGTGCTATCGAATCACAAAAACCAGAAAGATTAGATTGGACCTTTACCTATGCAGAAGATAAAGATGTTAGTTATGAAGGCACTCAGTTCGAAAATATTATTACTGTAGCAGGTGACCAGCTTGCTGGATTTTCACAATCTGTTAATGTGCCTGAAGAATGGGGAAGAATGAAGCGTGATAGAGAAGGATTTTCAGGAATTCTTGCTATGCTATTTTCTGTTCCAGGTGGTTTATTTATTGGTGGTCTATTCTTGATGCGTTCTTTTAAGATGATGATGGATAGTAATTTAAATTTTAGAAAAGGATTATTATTCGGAGGAATAGTTTTCCTCAGTGCTCTTATTGCATTTTTCAATGATTCTTCCTTTTTTATGACATTACCTACAGATCAACCAATAGGGAATCTCATGAGTACAATGTACATATCTAGTGTAATAGGACTACTGATTGTTGCATCAGCTCAAGTTCTATTTTTTGGTAGTTTGAATACAATGCTAAAACCAACCCTAAATCGTAGTTCATTATCTGATGCTATGCTTGGAGGATTAGTAGCCGCATTATTAAGTACAACGTTTGCAGCAGTTGTAGGATCATTTCAATTAGACTTAAATCCTAATTTCCCTAGAATAGCACTTTCAGGGATCTATTATCCGGCAATCAATACATTCAATCTTTATGGGATATTGGTTTCGGTAGGATTCAGTCTGTTTTTTGCGAAAACTTTATTTGAATGGACAAATGGATATTCCAATAGTGCAAAGTCTAATATCTATGGGATACTCTTAGTGATGTTTGTATATGGTAGCGCAATTGAAATTCAGTACAATATTCTTCCTTCTATGCTGTTAATGACGATTTATTCTGTGCTATTATTTATGGTGTATAAGTTTATCATTAAGAATAATTATATGTTAATACCGTTTATGGTATTATTTAGTAGAGCGATTACTAGATTTTCGGGCAATGAATTTGGATCATTCAATTCATATCCTAATGAGTCGTTATTACTCGGAGTATCGTTTGTGATTGGAACATTAGTTTGGGTTCAATTAACAAAATTCTTCTTTGATAATAATGAATAGCTTAATTTGATATACAATGAATAAAAAGATATTATTCTTTTTTGCAGCGACAGGGCTATTGGTAGTGAATAATCTTTTTCTCTATTGGCAGTTTTTTGAATTTGATTATAACGTTTTTCTATCAAATACGATTGGAGTTGCACTCTTTATAGAAGCGTTTATGCTTATGTTATTGCTTGCCTATTATTTTAAGCATCATCCTATTGGTAAATATAAGTGGTATTGGTTAATTATATTCTCTTTATTAGGAAGTTTACTCTTCGGATTGCCTTTTTATTACTGGCTTAACACAAAGGACCAAAAGTAGTATATTCCCTTTATGTCTTTTAAAAATAAAACGGTAATTATTACTGGAGCTTCGTCTGGAATTGGAGAAGAAACTGCTAAAGCATTCT
Source organism: Fidelibacterota bacterium (assembly GCA_045560315.1). Taxonomy (GTDB): domain Bacteria; phylum Fidelibacterota; class Marinisomatia; order Marinisomatales; family Marinisomataceae; genus Marinisoma. The sequence continues at coordinate 9,802 of JBJKZN010000008.1, forward strand.
TGTCATCTGGTGCTAAGGTTATCTTAGTAGCAAGAAACAAAGAAAAAATGGAAGCATCCTTTGGTTCATATGATCAGAATCAATATGCCATCTATCCTTTTGATTTGTCGCAGATTGATGACATTGATTCATTTGTTAGCAGAATTATTGAAAAGGAAGGTCCTATTGATATTCTCTTCAATAATGCGGGCATTGGTTCAGAGAGTTTATTCGAAGAAACAGATCTAAGTGTATTTCATGAATTAATGCAGTTGGATTATTTTTCAGTCATTTATTTTACACAGTCAATCTTAAGGCATATGCTAGAGAATGGAGGAGGTCACATTGCTACCAATACTAGTGTTGCAGGATTAATTACTTCCAAGGGAAGAACAGCATATTCTTCTGCAAAATTTGCATTGCATGGATTCTTTGATTCACTAAGGATAGAAGTGGAAGAACGTAATATTTTTATTACCTTAATTGCGCCTGGAAAAGTTCAAACAAATTTTGGAGTGAATAAATTAGATTCTGAAGGAACTCCTTTTGGATCTAAGAGTAAAAAACCTGTTGGATTATCATCTAAAAAAGCAGCACAGATAATTCTAAAAGCTATTAAAAAGAAAAAGAGACAAGCAATTATTTCTAAATGGAGCGATGTTGCTTGGTTTGGAATTCTTGTTAATAAATTTTGTCCTAGCCTTTATGTTTTCTTAGCTAAAAGAATAAACGCATAAAAAAAAGTATGAAGTATTCGATTTTAGAAGACCCAAGATATAACCATCTAGTAAAACCTAGATCTATTGTATTTAAGATATTATCATTTGTGTTTGATTTATATGCTAATACCGTATTGACATTTTATACACCAGTTAAAATCATTGGAAAAGAAAATATTCCTAAAGACACCCCATTTATTTTTGTAAGCAACCATAATAGTCATATGGATATTGCTGTTTTAGCATACTCTACTCGATTAGGATATGAACATTTTGGATTTTTAGCAGCAAAAGATTATTGGTTTGATAATGATTCCAGAAGAAGATTTTTTAAAAACTTTATTAACCTTATTCCAATTAGTAGACGACAAAATCCAGAATCTCTTGATTTGGAAGATACGTTTACTTTATCAAAAGGGTTTATCAGTTTAGGTAACAATATTATTATGTTTCCAGAAGGATCTAGAGGCGAAGCTGGAGAATTGCAACGCTTTAGAAAGGGAGCTGCAAGATTTTCACTGGGATTAGATATCCCTATTTTGCCTGCAGCAATTATTGGTACGGAAAAAGCTTGGCCTAAAGGAGAGCGCTTTATGAGACCTGTTCCAATTACGATTAAAATTCTTCCTTCAATACAATCAAAAAAAGACAGATCAAAACTAACAGACAAAGCATATGTTAAAGAACTGTCATCTCAGACAAAAAAAATAGAGAAAGTCATTACAGAAGCTTTGAAAGATTAGATTTATAAAGAATTAATTAAGAATTTGTAATTGTGATAATCGTGCCATCCGCACTTAAGGAGCAGTTATAACTTGTTAATGGACTAGTTGCTGGACCTGATACCACATTTCCATTTAAATCAAAAATTGAGTTATGGCTAGGGCATAATAAATTGTTACCCACACTGTTAATATTCACTGTATTATTTTCATGCGTACATCTTCTTGATAAGGCTCTTACACCCGCATTGCTTGTTCTTAGGACAATTATTCCTCTATCATCAAATGTATCACTACCACTTAATTGAATTCCATTCCCAGCAGTTTGAAGAATAGTATAGATTATAGTTATATTAATAGTAATTGTTCCTGTAGAAGCATCATAATTATAGCCAGTATCATTACCACCACCATTATTGTCACCACCACCATTATTGTCACCACCACCATTATCTTCAGGGCCTGTAGGCGAGGATCCACCACCACCACAAGCTTCC
>JBJKZN010000009.1:0-11674 GCA_045560315.1 Fidelibacterota bacterium
GAAATGATTAAGCTGGCAATGATTAAGATATATAAAGATTTAAAAGAAAAAGATTTAAAATCGAAATTGATTTTACAAGTTCATGATGAATTGCTTTTAGAGGTACATAAAGATGAATTAGATTATGTATCAGAAATGGTAGTAAAAAATATGAAAGATGCAATAGAGCTGGATGTTCCAGTAGAGATTGATTGTGGTTTTGGACCATCTTGGTATGAGGCGCACTAAATGAGCTATATTGGACCAAAAGTACACATTGATTTAGAACAGTTAGCACAAAACTATCAATTGCTTAGCAATGAAGTAGGAAATACTCCTGTGATAGCTACAGTAAAGGCAAATGGTTATGGTCATGGCGCTGTGGAGGTTTCAAAAGTATTAGAAAAAGAAGGGACAAGGTATTTAGCAGTCTTTACACTTGAAGAAGGAATTGAATTACGTGATGCAGGTATTACAACTGATATCCTTATCTATTCAAAATTAGATCCAAATAGACTTTCCGAAGCTGTAACACATAATTTGACATTAAATGTATCATCTTTTGATGATTTACAGGCATTGACAACTCATCAAGGCGGTTTGATTAAGGTGCATTTAAAAATTGATACAGGTATGACACGCTTAGGAGTGCCATTAGAACAAGCAGAAGCATTTTTACAAAAAGCAAATCAAATTGATGGGATTGAAATCGAAGGATTATACTCTCATTTTGCAACGGCAGATGAAGGAGATCTTTCTTATGCCAATGATCAGCTTAATAAGTTCAATGATGTCTTAGCAATTGCAGAAAAATTAGAAATCAATCCTACGTTTATTCATTGTAGTAACAGCGGAGCCATTTTAAATCTTCCAGAATCTCGATTTAATATGGTGAGAGTTGGAATGTTACTTTATGGCGGATTTCCATCCGATGAAGTGCCGCAAGATTTACCAATTAAACCAGTCATGACCTTTACTGCACCTGTGGTAGAGGTAAGAGATGTCAAAGCAGGAACCCATATTAGCTATGGCGGAGTATATACTACTGAAAAGGATACAAGAATTGCGGTTGTACAAGCTGGATTTGCAGATGGAGTACCACGTCCTTGGTATGTCGATGGATTTGTAAAGTTTAAAGATCAAAATTTTAAGATTACGGGAAGAATTTGTATGGATCAGCTCATGATTGATATTGGATCAGCAGATATTGAGTACGGAGATGAAGTTTTAATCTTTGGCTCCAATGACCATGGAACAATTGATGTGAACGAAATTGCAAAAACTATCAATTCTACTTCTTATGTAATTGTTACTGGAATTGGAATTCGTCCGAAAAGAGTCTTAGATGGCAGAGGAGCAAACTAAAACCTAACCAAGGGTAAATGAAAGGAATTAAGAGGTAATTTTAAACTTTAATCTGCTCCTCATTTTAGTATATGATTTCTATAAAAAAAGGTTCCCCCTTTTTCTTTTTTTACTTATTATACGAACAGATCGCGGGATGGAGCAGCTTGGTAGCTCGTCGGGCTCATAACCCGGAGGTCGTAGGTTCAAATCCTACTCCCGCTACTAACCTCCGATTAACAGATAAAGGAAAACCAAGTATGAAATCATTAAAAATTATTCTTATTTTTATAAGCACTCTAATTTTAACTAACTGCGCTGATAGCAATGATAAGGAGCTCATGAAGAAAGCAAATGAATTAGCACAAAAGTATATCATTACTGATGGTCATATTGATATTCCTTGGCGTTTACATAAAGGAGGATATGAAGATTTATCTGTTCGAACTCCTGGAGGAGATTTTGATTATGTTCGTGCAAAAGAGGGTGGATTAGACGTTCCTTTTATGTCGATATATGTTCCTGCCACATACCAAGTTACTGGTGGAGCTAAGGCAATGGCAGAAGAATTAATTGCGACAGTTGAACAAATTACAACAGATCATCCTGATAAGTTTGAAATAGCACACAATGTTGCAGATGCCGAAAGAATTTTTATCGAAGGAAAAATAGCACTTCCAATGGGGATGGAAAACGGTGCTCCATTAGAGGGTGATTTATCAAACATCCAGCATTTTCGTGAAAGAGGAATTAGTTATATCACATTAACTCATTCTGAGGATAATGATATTTGTGATTCTTCATATAATCTTGGAGAAAGAACTCATAATGGTCTGAGTGACTTTGGCGCAGAAGTTGTTAAAGAAATGAATAGGGTTGGTATAATGGTTGATATTTCTCACGTATCGGATGAAGCATTCTATCAAGTTATGGATGTAACACAAGTCCCTGCAATTGCTTCACACTCATCTGCTAGACATTTCACACCAGGATTTGAACGCAATATGAGCGATGATATGATTAAACGTCTTGCCGAAAATGGCGGAGTCATACAAATCAATTTTGGTTCATCATTTGTTACAAAAGAATCACAAGATAAACGTCGCAGAAATTCTGAAGTAGTAAATCAATTTATGGAAGACAATAATCTGACATCTGACGACTTGAAAGTCAAAGATTTTGCTAAGCAAGTCGCTGAAGAAAATCCTGTATTCTGTGATGTGACTGATGTAGCAGATCATTTTGATCATGTAGTAGACCTAGTTGGCATTGATCATGTTGCTTTTGGATCAGATTATGATGGGGTAGGAGATACACTTCCATATGGCTTAAAAGATCCTTCTGATTTTCCTAATCTAATATATCATTTATTAAAGAGAGGTTATTCTGAAGAAGATATTAAGAAGATATCTTATAAGAATGTCTGGAGAGTTTGGAAAGCCACCGAAGACTTTGCAAAAGAGCTTTGTGAATGTGGAATGTTAGCAACTGAATGCTCAGTAGAGCATTAAGATAGTATTTGTCTTAGACGTTCATAGACAATTGCGCTAACTGCAGAAGAAACATTTAAAGAATTCATATTATTTGACATTGGAATAGTAGCAGTAAAATCAGAATTTTTTAATACTTGCTTGCTCACTCCATTACCTTCTCCACCGAAAATCAATATTGAACGACCTTTTAAATCTATTGAATACCAATCTTGTGAATCGATATTATTTTCAAAACTCGTAATCCAGAAATCATTATCTTTAAAATGCCCAATAGCTTGATTGATATTTACTACAGAGTAGAGAGGTATTTTAGCAAAACCACCTTGACTAACTTGAGCTACAGCACTAGTCATAGATACGCTATTTCGATCCGTTATAATCACCCCATCTACACTTCCTCCTGCGCAAATACGTAGTATTTGACCTAGATTATGAGGATCCTGTACTTGATCTAATATAACATAGCATGCATTCTTTTTTTCTGTTGTTGGAAGAGAATAGAAACTGGATATCTGTGCTTTGACTAATACTCCTTGAGATCTATTAGTATCAATTTTTTCTCTGAAACTAACCCCATTAAGTATAACAACTTTATCTTGAGGTATATTTGCAACCAACTCTTGGAGACCTTCATGATTATATGCAGGAGAATCTTTTTCGAGATAAATTTGATTAATTTCTACTAGATTAGATTCCATTGCATCATGACATCCATTAATACCATATACCGAAATCCGATGTTTTGTAATTTTGTCCATAAATTTTGATTAAATTTAGGAAAAAAATTGATGATAAAAATTAAAGAATCAGAATTGCACCTTTCTTTTGTAAGATCTCGAGGACCTGGAGGTCAAAATGTAAACAAAGTTTCTACTGCTGTTCAGTTGAGATATAATATCCTCAATTCTGACATTCCAGAGGATATTAAAGATAGATTTTGTGAGCAATATAAGAATAGAATTTCGAAAAATGGTGACGTGATTATTCTCGCACAATCACATCGAACTCAGAGTAAAAATAAGATAGATGCTATTAAACGATTAGAAAGTTTGTTTTCAGATATAAAGATTCCTGTAAAACGAATTGCTACGAAACCTTCTAGAAGTTCTCAAGTTAAAAGGATTGAAAGTAAAAAAAAGAGATCAGTATTGAAGAAAAATAGAAAAAAGGTAACGCTCGATGAGTAAATATATTTTTATTGTGTTTTTGTCTTCTATTCTGATGGGTCAGGATGATGTTGAGAAAAAGAATGTTTCTATTCCAGCTTCTTTATCAGATGAAATGACTGATCTTGAACTTATGTTGGTTGCTGATATTAACACGAATGATACTTTAAGTGAATTTCTGAAGTTAGATGTAGTGTCTAATTCTCTAAAATTAAATGCACCGACGTACGACCGTTTTGCTAGAAAGAATAATGTTGGAATGTTACTTCCAATCAATACTTCATCTTCGTTGTATTTGGATGCAGGGATTGAAGGTTGGATGGAAGCCAATAAATATATTCAAGAAAACAATGATAATTATTCAGTTGGATTTTTTGGTAGCACTGGAGAAAAATTTACCTATTATAATTCTAGGAAAGGTTATATAGATGTAGATAATTATTTTAAAGACGCGTGGGACCAAAGAGATATTAATGACTATATTCGTTATATGCACGTTCCACCGTACATTCCTGATACTGAACAAAATACAATATATGACCCCAATCGAAATAAATAAAGTCCTGCATGACGTCGCAGATTTTGATAATTCATTATTTGATGAGCACGTATTAGGACTTAGCACAAATTCAAAAGAAGTTGGTCCTGGATTTATATTCATTGCTATTAATGGATCTAAGTTTGACGGTAATAGCTTCATAGGTGAAGCATTAGCTAATGGAGCAATATGCGTGATTAGCGATTCAAAAGATGTTGAGCACACTAATAAGATTATTAAAGTAGAAGATGCAAGAGAATCGTTGGGAAGAATTTCAGCTAATTTTTACAACAACCCTCAAGATAAAATTAAACTTATTGGGGTGACAGGTACTAATGGTAAGACTTCTACAACTCTCATTTTGAAGAGTATTCTAGAATCTCATGGAAAAAAAGTGTTACAAATAGGCACTTTGGGCATTATTCCAAATATAGTCAATGAAGATTTTGGATTAACTACACCTGATTCTGTAAATATCTTTAAAGTTCTTAGTTTAGCAGTAGAGCAAAAGTATGATTTTGCTATACTAGAAGTATCATCACATGCTTTATCTCAAAAAAGGATTGATAATCTTAGATTTGATTTTGCAGGTTTTACCAATCTTACCTTAGATCATTTAGATTATCATGGTACAATTGATAATTATTTCAATGAAAAGAAAAAGTTATTTGGACTGGTAAAGGATAGTGGTTCAAGCTTAATACTTGGTGATAGTAGTTATGGAAAAGATATCTGCAATGAGTATCCGAATACTCACAATATATCTCTCAATAGCAATGAAGCTCATTTTTATTGCTCCGATTTTACCTTAGATCATAAAGGGGCTAGTGCTACTTTTAATTTTGAAGGTACTTCTATAGATATTTCTTCAAAATTAGTAGGAAAATACAATCTTGAGAATATTATCTTGGCTGCTAGTATTGCTTTTAAAATAGGAGTTGACATAAATGCTATTAGAGATGGCATTGCTTCATGCAAATCTATTCCGGGAAGATATGAGGTTATATCTAATAAAGGGCCAGCTGTCATTATCAGTGATTATGGACATACTCCAGATGCCTATACCAATGTTTTAAAATCTCTTAGAGATGTCTATAATGATAAAAATATTAAGGTTTTATTTGGTGCTGGTGGTAATAGAGATAAATCAAAAAGACCAGAGATGGCAAAAGCAGTGGAAGATTTTGCAACTCAATGTTATTTAGCTCCAGATAACCCAAGGTTTGATGATATTAATGATATTAATAGTCAAGTTATGGAGGGATTTTCGAAAGAGATCTGTATGGTATTTGATGATAGAGAAGCAGGTTTGATAGCGGCATTAACGGATCTAACTGGTTCTGATGTCCTAGTTATTTTTGGAAAAGGCAATGAAGAGTATCAAGAAATTAGCGGTAAAAAATTATATTATTCTGATAGAAAAATTATAGAGGAATTTTATGAGAGTTAATATCACTGAAGTTGATTTGTTTATTAGTTATCTGTCTGATTCACTTAATACGGATAACCTTTCTTTAGTTGAGGGAATTACTACGGACAGTCGAGATATTCAAGAGAATGATTTATTTTTAGCAATCAAAGGAGAAAATTTTGATGGATCTGATTTCATTGATGAGGCATTATCTAATGGCGCAATTTATGCAATCACTGAATCTGTACACGACAGTGGCAATGTTTTCACAGTTGATAATGTGATAGAGTTTATTGGAAGGATTTGTTCTAAGTGGATAGCTGATTTTGATGGAAAAACTATTGCTATAACTGGCAGTAATGGTAAAACGACCACAAAAGATTTAATTTCACATATTCTTATTAAGAACGGTCATAATGTTTCTAAGACAGAAGGAAATTTTAACACTTCAATTGGCGTTCCTTTAACTATATTTTCTTTCTCAAATGATCCCTCACAAATTTATGTTTTAGAGCTTGGAGCAAATCAAGTGGGGGATATTGATTATTTGTCATCTATTGTTAAGCCAGATATAGGAATTGTAACAAATATTTCTGGTGCTCACTTAGAAGGTTTTGGATCAATCGATAATATCCGCAAAGAGAAGAAATCGATTTTTAATCATTCTAATAAAGGATATTATGGTGATGAAATCGATACTTCAATCATTCTATCAAATCATCCTCTTGCAAATAATAAAGTATTTTTAAAAAATGCTTCTATTGCTTATGAGGTTTGTAAGGATCTTATCGATAAAAATAATCAGGAAGAATTTTCTCGAATAATAGAAGATTTTGTTTTACCGAAGGGAAGGGGACAAACTTATTCTTTATCTAGGGGAATCGTGTTAATTGATGATACATATAATGCAAATCCAGAGTCTGTAAAAGCTGCTATTGATAATCTTGAAAGATATGAAACTAAAGGAAGAAAGCTTTTTATATTTGGAGATATGAAAGAGCTTGGGGAAAATGAAATAGATTTTCATAAAAATATTGCTGATTATTGCGAAGGAAAAATTGATGGAATAATTTGTTATGGAGAATTAGCAAAAAATACTTTTAACAATAGTAAAAGGATTCCCTTAAGCTTACATTTCGACAATAAAGATACACTTGTTACTGAAGTTTGTAGTTTTCTAGAAAATGATGATACTATCATGTTAAAAGGTTCTAGAAGTATGCAGTTAGACTTAGTAGCAGAAGATATTAAAAATCATGTTAAATGAACTATTAAATTCGTTAAGAAATTTACTTGAGTATATCACATTTAGTGCAGGAGCAAGTGCGATTCTAGCACTTTTAATTAGTTTTATTTTTGGTCCAATTATTGTTCGTAATCTTACCAGGCTTCAAATTGGAGAATCTATCACAGAACATGGCCCAGAAAGTCATCATGAGAAAAAAGGTACACCAACTATGGGTGGTGTTCTTATTATTGTTGCGACAATAATACCTACCTTGATCTTTGCAGATATAAGTAATTTATTTATACAAATTATGTGTGTTTCAATGCTTTGGATGGGTTGTGTTGGTTTTTACGATGACTATTTAAAATCTATTAAGAAAAAAGCTGGTGGCTTGCCTGGACGTTATAAATTAATTGCCCAATCTATACTTGGTATTTTTATATCATTTATGATTATTAATTCTGGTGTTTATGTTGCTGATGGCGTAGATAATACTTACTTCACTTTTGTTCCATTTCTAAAGTATGTTTCAATTGATTTTTTTAATCCATTCATTTACACATTATTCATTATTCTTGTTGTATCTGCAACATCTAATGCTGTGAATTTAACCGATGGACTTGATGGGTTAGCTACAGGATTGCTTGCTATATCTGTTAGTGTGTTTGGAGTATTGTCTTATATATCTGGTAGAGTTGACTTCTCTGATTATCTAAATATTACATATATACCAATGGCAAGCGAATTAACAATTTTTGCAGCTGCGCTTCTTGGAGGTTGTCTTGGATTTTTATGGTTTAATGCAAGGCCAGCATTAATTTTTATGGGAGACGTTGGTTCTTTGTCTATGGGAGCTGCATTAGGAACATTAGCAATATTATTGAAGAAAGAACTTTTGTTAATTATTGTTGGTGGAGTATTTGTTATGGAAACATTATCAGTAATTTTGCAAGTGCTTTATCATCGATGGACAAAAAAGAAATATGGTGCTCCAAAAAAACTATTCTTAATGGCACCATTACATCATCATTTTGAGCTTAAAGGATGGCCTGAATCAAGAGTGGTGGTGCGCTTCTGGTTGCTTGGAATTTTCTTTGCGTTATTGTCTCTTACAACCTTTAAAATCTTATAGAAGTGAGAAGAAAAACTATCAATGTTAGCGTCGGAGATGTGATAATTGGTAGTGATTATCCTATTGTAACCCAATCAATGACAACAGCTTCAACTTTAGATACAGAAGCTAGCGTCGAAGAAGCTATACGAATTATTGATGCTGGAGGAGATTTGGTAAGATTTACAGCCCCTAATACTAATGAAGCTGAAAATCTACAGAACATCAAATCCAAAATTAGAGAAAAAGGATATGATACCCCTCTTGTTGCTGATATACATTTTATACCTAAAGCTGCATTTACTGCTGCTAGAATCGTTGAGAAAGTTCGAATTAATCCAGGAAATTATGTTGATACCAAGAGATTTAAGGTTAAAGAATATGATGATATTACCTATGCTAAAGAGATAAAAAAAATTGAAGATAAATTTGTACCCCTTATTGATATTTGTAAAGAAAATAATACGGCAATGAGGATTGGAACAAACCATGGATCTCTTTCTGATCGAATAATGAATCGTTTTGGTGACACTCCGCTAGGTATGGTAGAATCAGCATTAGAGTTTCTAAGGATTTGCAAGGAAAATGACTTCAATCAGGTTGTGTTGTCTATGAAAGCCAGCAACCCTCTTATAATGATTCATGCTTATAGATTATTGGTATATAAGATGGACTTGGAAGATATGCATTTTCCTCTACATTTAGGTGTAACAGAGGCAGGAGATGGCATTGATGGCAGGATTAAGTCAGCTTTGGGTATCGGTACGTTATTGTCAGAGGGTATTGGAGATACAATTAGAGTATCTCTTACTGAAGACCCTGAGTTCGAAATCCCTGTTGCAGATAAAATTCTTAGAAAAATTGATAGTCTTTCTGCTAAACATGCAATTGACTACGAAGATTCTAGATCAGTATCATATTTAAAAAGATCTACAGATGGATGTTCTAATGTTGGAGGAAGTAATGTACCAATAGTGATTTCAAGTTCTCGCACCGCTTTTGAAGGATGTCATCCTGATTATATCTATTCAGAAAATGATATTCAAGGCGATAGCAATCAAAGATATATTGTACCTCATACTATTTTGGCTGATAACAATAGTAAGAATATATTTCCCTTCTTTGAGTCGTTGCAATCTTATAGAAAATCAGATTATCAATCTGAAGAGGTAAATTTTGTGCAATTAGACATAAAAAGATTAACTAACTCTATAGTAAGTTCAATGCCTTCAAATGTTGTTTTTGTATTGAATATTGATGGATGTACTATTTTTGACCTAAAAGAAGGTTTTAATTTTTTTGAAAATCAAAATATTTTGAATCCAGTTGTTCTTGCAGGAGAGTATGATAAAGAAGATTTTGAAGAAATTATAGTAGATAGTTCAATTGATTTTGGATCTATTTTGCTTGAGGGGTATGGTGATGGTTTATGGATAGAATCGAAAGGGCATTCAGAACAAATCAATAAATTAAGTTTTTCAATACTTCAAAACACTAGAACTAGAATTTTTAAGACTGACTATATATCATGCCCTTCATGCGGAAGAACTAAGTTTGATTTGCAGGAAACAACCGCGCTTGTCAAGAAACATACTAGTCATCTTAAGGGCCTTAAGATATCAGTAATGGGATGCATCGTAAATGGTCCTGGAGAAATGGCTGATGCAGATTATGGATATGTCGGTTCGGGTGTTGGATTAATTTCTCTATATAAAGGTCAAAATGTAATTAAGAAGAATATTGCTAGCAAAAACGCAGTAGATGAATTAATTGCTTTAATCAAAGAAAATAACGATTGGACTGAACCAAAAATTTAAATTGGTCATTCCTTGACGAAGTTAAGTTTTATTAGTAACGTAGCCTCAGATAGTAAAAAAACTATATAAAATGGAAGATATATATACAAATATAAATATGATGCCTCTTGTAGTGGTAATAGGAGGTACATTTCTAGGTATTATATTCAAAAGATACTTGTTTAGTAAGCTAAAAAAGTTATCAGATAATAGCACCTGGAAGGGTGATGATGTAGTTATCAATGCTGTTAATTCTGTTATTGTTTTCTGGTTTTTTCTTGCATCACTTTCAATAGCTTTTAATGACGCAGATCTTGGAGATCCATACAATGAATATCTATCAAAGATAATTGTTGCCTTCTTAGTTCTATCAATGACTGTTACTGCTTCAAGAGTATCTATAGGCTTACTTGATGTTTGGTCTAAAAATAATAGTTCTCTTCCATCAACAGGAATTTTTAAAGGATTGATTAATGCATCAATCTTCTCATTAGGATTTTTATTTGTTTTACAATCATTTGGAATATCAATTACTCCACTTATCACCGCTTTAGGGGTTGGTGGTTTAGCCGTATCTTTGGCTTTAAAAGACACTCTTTCAGACTTGTTCGGTGGAATCAATATTTTATTGAGCAAAACAATGACTGAGGGAGATTATGTTGAGCTTGACAATGGATATCAAGGATATGTAAAAAATATTGGGTGGAGATATACCACTATACAAGAAAGAGCAAATAATGTAATATCAATTCCAAATTCTGTTCTTTCTGGATCGATATCAAAAAATTATACTTCAATGGATGCAGCTTTCAGAGTTCCAATACAGATAGGCGTTTCTTACGATAGCGATTTAGACCACGTAGAAAAAGTAGCGTTAGAAGTAGCTGGCAATATTTATGATGAACTAGACTGTGTTAGTGAGGACTATAAACCAACAATTCGATTTAGAGAATTTGCTGGATCAAGTATCAATTTCTTCATTTATTTTCAAGGAAAGAAGTTTGGAGATCATAATGTTATTCTGAATGCATTTATTAAAAAGCTTCATAAGCGTTTCCAAGAGGAGAATATTGAAATTCCATACCCTATTCGCACAGTAATACATAAAAATGAAGTTAAGAATTAAACCTTTTAATGATAAAGCAAGAGCCCTATATGAAAATCATTCACATTTTCATACCGGTGACGCTGGATTAGACTTATTTGTTGTTGATGATCAAGTAATTCCTGGCCATTCTACACAACCTATCCATTTACAGATTGCCTGTGAAAATTTAGATAATAAAGCATATTATCTGTTTCCTAGATCTAGCATATCTAAAACACCCATTAGATTAGCTAATTCGATTGGATTGATTGATGGAGGTTATAGAGGAGAGCTCGTAGGAATGGTAGATAATATATATAGCGAAGATTATCACGTGAAAAGTGGAGAGAGATATTTTCAGTTAGTAGCCGTGGATAGTTCACCGATTGAATTTGAGTTAGTAGAAGATTTATCTCAATCTAGCAGAGGTGAAGGTGGCTTTGGGAGTACAGGAAAGTAATATTTAGTTTGATATTTCATAGTATTTATGCTAAAATTCAACCGCAAAATTTTTTACTAAA
>JBJKZN010000010.1:0-11118 GCA_045560315.1 Fidelibacterota bacterium
CATACTCTTTACTAGAAACTGAATCAGTCCATCCCCATATATCGTTTAAGCTGGTGTTATTACCGCCACCAATCTCTGTTTTGTCCATAAATGACATTAAATCAATATTGTTGCAATCATACGACCCTGCAGTCCCTCCAGTACACTCTATTTTACTATTAATAGATAGGATAGGTCCTTTTGTTGATAAGCTTTGATAGGATTGTCTGTTTGTTGATAAATCGCTATATAATACCAGCTCATCAGCATAATACGCATCTGTAACGAGTGAATTGTTAATTAAAGCAACATTTCTTCCAAAGTAAGCAGAGTTGTCATAATTATCGTTTTTGATTACTTCTTTTAAAGCAAATTGGTTGTTAAATGGATTTCTATCATATAAATATAATTTAGACTCATTAAAAGTGCTGATAATAAGCTGATCATCTAATTCGCTAAATCGATATCCAAAATAGCTATTCTCTACTAAATCTGATGGCTGAATAGTATAGAAATTTGTCCAAGGATTGTCATCTGTTCTATTGCTAGTATCTAAGTAAGGATAAACAAATACCTTTCCTTGTCCATTGCGATCTTCCAGAGCTGAAATATAAATATTAGAATCTCCAACATAAACAGACTGACCAAAGCGTGATTTATAATTTTCTTCTTCATCTTCTGGAGCTGCAATATTAACTGAAGATGTCAGTCCATTTTTAAACTCAATAAGATGAACAAATTCTTTTAATGAACCAATTAATAATTTGTTGTTGTTAAAAGACATTGATACTCCAAATCCAAACTTATCTGGTCCAGCAGCATAACAACCTTCTACATCTCCTAATTTCCTTACATCTACAACCTTCATTGGTGTTGTTCTTGCACTAGTAAAATTTTCAGATTCAGGATTAAAGTCATACACAAATACTATACCATCATTGAAGAACGGTGATGCAATAGCAATATACTTATCATTTAACTGCACATTGTATCCAAATTTCTGAGATTGGCTTGGATCTGTTGTGGCGTTAGGATTCTCAAATGTTTTTACTACTATCCACTCTCCTGTATAATCTTTACGGTATAGATATACTACTCCATTACCATTATCTGACCCTGGAGCACCTATCAATAGGTAATTATTATGTAATGCCATACTAAATCCAAAATCATCTCCAGATAATGGATTTGGCGATGTTAATTCTGCGCTTTTTTGCATAGAACCTATTCCGCTATATAATTCATAAATATCAACGGTTCTAGACGTAAGTGATGAGAAAGTTTTAGCGGTTACCAAAAAATCATCTGAAATCGCAATAGGAATAGATCGTCCCCTACTTAACATTTCAACAGAATGACTCTTATTTCCAGCGGATGCAAAGAGATGCGCTGAAAAGAGCAATGCGATGAATATATAATGTGAGATTTTTCTTATCATAATTTCTGACATTAAAGTATAAGAAAAAATCTGAGAAATAAGAAGGTGTTTAATTGTCTTTTTCTAAATCAATATCTTCTGCTGAGTCTAGATTCTCATCTAAAAATAATGATTTGTCGATAGCAGTAAAGAATTCCTTGAAAAATCTAATAGATCGTTTTCTTTCGCTACCTCCAAAATTTATACGTAAAGATGACAAAACTGGTTCGGTTTCTGATATAGGCTTTACTGTTAATGTAGCAGTAAGCTTATAGTCTTTGATAACCGTTGTTGTGCTTCCACCGCCACCGCCGCTATCATCACTATCAGGCAGAATATCATCTAAAGCTATTAATGCACCGATTATAAGCAATACACCTAGTATTTGTCCGGCTGAAAACCCCTCATCATCTTCCTCCTCTTCTTCTTCGACTTTGCTTGCAGTAATCAAACCAAATTCCTCGCTAAGAGTGTCAATAGTAAATCCAAGGTCTTGGAAAGCGCCTATAGAAGATGTCATCAATGATTTTGTATCTACAGCATATTCTCTTGTCTCAACAGCGCGTTGTGCTGCAACAGATTTCTTCTTTGATGAGCTCGATGAACTACAACTAATTAAGAGAAAATTAACAGCAATAAATAATGAGAATATTTGTTTTTTTGACATTTTTACTCAGTTTCTGTTTGAAGAAATATCGATTGATCTATAGCAGCAAAAAAAGATCTAAAAAATAAATCAGAATATTTCTTTCCGCCGCTCTCAAAATTGACTCGTAATGAAGAAATAAGAGGATCTGAAGACACTTCTTTAATAGTGATGGTTGCTGATAATTTCAGTGGCATAACCAAAATGTCATCAGAACGATTATCAAATCCAAAAAGTCCTGACATTATCCCTTCTAAAATGCTCGAGTCATTCTCTATTGTCTGCGTTCCTTGAGTTCTACTACCGGTAATAAGACCATAATCACTGTTAAGAACATCAATAGTATATCCTAGGTCTTGAAAAGCACCTACTGAAGCGCTCATTAATGTTTTAGTATCAACATTATATTCTCTAGTTTCGATTGCTCGCTTTACAGCAGTGGTACGATCAGATGCACCAGAAGCACATCCTACAAATAGCAAAATAGCTACTAGAGTAAAAGCGAGAGATATGTTTCTCATTTAGTATTTAATGCTTTGATATTTATAGCTAGAAACAATCCCATTTGCATCAAATTTAACAATTAAGGTTAAATTTTTGCTTGAATTGGAATTTTTACTAGCTCCACCGCCAAAAATACCGAAAAAGTTTCCGCTTGTACCCATACCTGCTCCTGACACGCTTGAAGACTCTGACTCTTGAGAAACTTTGTCATAAGTCCATGCTTCGCCACCACCTTGAGTGCTAGTTACGAGATTTGGAGATCCTAGCAATGCTACTACCTCAGAGGAACTCATTCCTTCTGAAAGTTGAGCTTGAACCTTACCCAATGTAAAATCATTAGATTCAGCAGATGCGGTTGGTGCATTCATTGCACATGAAGAGATAAACAGACTTGATAAAACTAATACTTGTAAATATTTCATTTTTTCACCTTTGAGTTATTTGTTTATAATACTATAAACGACCACTTTTTGAATATTGTTCCTGGTATTATGAACAAAATATAAGTGCACTTATTAAAAGAACCAATACTAAAAATTGATAGCTTGGGCGTAAAGAGCCATCACTTGTTTAGTAATATCTCCTACTTGACCATTATTCACCATATTTCCGTCAATAGATCGTACCGGAATAACTCCTCGATTAGATGATGCAATAAAGGCTTCTTTATATGAAGAAACACTGTCAATAAACATATCAGTTTCTTCTGCATGGATTTTCTGCTCTTTAAAGATATTTAACAGTGCGAGTCGAGTGACACTGCGCAAGATTTTTCCATCTGCTTTAGGAGTAATAATCTTGCCATCATGTTCTACTGCGAAAAATGAGAAAGTAGTTCCTTCTAAAATTTGATTATTGCTTATATATAGCGCCTCATCATATTCACCATTCTGTACCAATGCTTGTTGCGCTTTAATGCCTCCAAAATAGTTATATTGCGTTTTTAGCTCTCCATCATCAGAACGTTTGTCCTTAAAACATCCTATAGCAATACCCTCCCGATAATATTTTTCTAGACAAATCTTTATTGGAGTAATAATAACAAACAAATCTACTGGGCTATCGGAAATAAGCCCGGAAGTATCAGTAGCTTTTGTTCCAGCAAATAAGATCATAAGATTACATTCTGATTCATCAAAATTGTTATGATTTAATGTTTCATTGATAATATCATTAATCTCTTCACGAGACTGCTTCACAATCATATTCATCGTTTGTGCATTTGATAACACTCTATCAAGGTGGTGGTCCAAAAAGACGGGTTTTCCTCCATTCACTGTCTTTAGAAAAGTGAATACTTGATACCCTCTAATAACACTTAAGAAATTATCAGAAATACTTAGACTTACCTCACTAGTAGGAATAAACTTATCTTTTGCGAACGAAATGTGACTCATAATTGTTACGTAATTTATTTAAAAATATTGTTTATAATGATGTATATTTCAAAATGCCATATAAAA
Source organism: Fidelibacterota bacterium (assembly GCA_045560315.1). GTDB lineage: Bacteria > Fidelibacterota > Marinisomatia > Marinisomatales > Marinisomataceae > Marinisoma. The sequence continues at coordinate 4,010 of JBJKZN010000010.1, forward strand.
TATTCCAATTAATCATATTATGCGCTCTTATACTTAATTGTTCCGAGGAAAAAAAAGAAATATCGGATATTTCTCAAGATTTTAACCAGGAGATTAAAACAGATGATGAATATTATTTTGAAAAAGATATCTATCAAGTCGTAGACAATGTGTACGTTGCAATAGGTTATGGTTTGGCAAATTCAATACTCATTGTTGGCGATGGTGGCAATATTATTATTGATGTTACTGAAAGTGACATCTTAGCAGCAGAAATTCGAGAACGATTTGAGGAAATATCTGATCAGCCCATTGATGCTGTTTTTTATACTCACTCTCATGTTGATCATTGGAGAGGAGCTGCTCCTTTTATTGATGAAAATACAGAGGTATATGCTCACAAAACCTTTGAAAAAGGATTCTATAATTCAAATACATTGCTCAAACCAATTCTAACAGAAAGAGGGATGAAACAGTTTGGTTTCTTTCTACCAAAAGAACTTCAACGAGGACATGGATTAGGATTTACGCTAGATTATAGCTTTAAACAACCTCCTGTCATATATCCTACAGTATTACTAGAAGGTAAATTGAATACTCTAACCATTGCTGGTGTTACATTAGAAATTAGCCATTCCCCTGGTGAAACCGATGATCAAATTATTATCTATTACAAAGACAAAGAAATAGTGTTCTCTGGCGACAATTATTACATGCGCTTTCCAAACCTGTATACAATAAGAGGAACATCATATAGAGATACCTATAAATGGTACAAATCTGTGGATGAAATGCGTGCCTATAACCCGGAGTATTTGGTGAGCTCACATGGCCCTTATTTATCCGGAAAAGAAGAGGTGCAAAGTCGTTTAACTATTTATCGTGATGCTATTCAATATATTCATGATTATGCGATAAGAGGTGCCAATAAAGGAAAAACGCCTGATGAGCTTGTAGAAGAGTTTGAATACCCATCTTTCTTCAAAGAAAACTTTGATTTAAGAGAACAATATGGCAAGGTTTCTTGGAGTATTCGTAACGTATATAATGGCTATTTAGGATTTTTTGATGGAAATGCCGTGAACTTAGAGCCTTTATCAAAAAAAGAGCGTAGTAAGAAATTATTAGGTATTATTGGATCTAAAGATAACCTTATAGGCTTAATTAATGATGCTATGTCAAATCAAGAATTTCAATGGGCAGCTGAGTTAAGCGATATGGGCGTTATTAACTTTCCAAATGATAAAAAATTGAAGAGTCTATACTCAGAATCATTGGAAGCATTATCTCGTGAAGAAACCAATCCTATTGCGAGAAATTATTACCTGTCTGAAGCGTATGAAATGAAAGGTGTTATTACTCCGGAACTTACATACGAACTATCTGAAGAACAGATTCGTGAGATTCCTATTGAGACTTTCTTTCAAGCGATGCCTCCTAAATTAAATCCTGATAAAGCTAATAATAAATTGATTACGGTTGGATTTACTATGAGTGATACTGGAAAACAATTCGGTATCATGATTCGCAATAATATTGCTGAAATTGTTCATCACATCCCAGTAAATGCTGAGATTACCGTAACAGTTGAGACATCCACATGGAAAGGTGTTGTTTTAGGTATTACAGATGCAAAACGTGCATTAGCTAATGGAACACTCAGTATAGCTGGAGATTATATCAAATTTCTCCAATTCTCTACTATGTTTGATAAAGAGTAATCAGTAATCTAAAATAGTAATCACTTCACCATACTTTTCTGCAAGTTTCTTCGATCCACCTAAATGTGGTAAATCAATTAAGCATAATGTATGGATATCGGTTGCACCTAATTCACTACATAAATCCGCTGTAGCAATTGCAGTACCTCCGGTAGCAATTAAGTCATCTACTACAAGAATCTTATCGCCAGGGCTAATTGCATCTTTATGAATATGAACACTGTTGGTTCCATATTCTAATGTAAAATGCTTCTCTGCAGCTTCTCTAGGTAATTTCCCAGGTTTTCTAGCTAAGACAAATGACTTAGATAATGCATAAGCAACAGGCGCTGACCAGAAAAAACCTCTGGATTCAACTCCCACCACTTTATCAAATTCTAAATGAGAGATTCTCTCAATCATTAAGTCTACCGTCGCTTTAAATGCTTCAGGATCTTCTAATAGAGTAGTAATGTCTTTGAATACTATCCCTTGAATAGGATAATCATGAACTATAGTAATCGTTTTTTTTATGTCTTCTATCTTCATAAATATTGCGCTAATTATACTACTAACTTCAAACAAATCAAAACGATATTAAATTAAAACTTTATATCGAGATTTTATTTTATTAGATTTTAATCTGTGAAAGCATTAATCACAAAGCGGGGCTGTGCAGTAAAGACAAGAAATATATTCGATGGTATGACTGCGTCAGAATCGAACCCAGAACATGAAGCTGCGCGAACTTTCTTCTTAAAGTCTGTACAAACAAGGGTTGCTATGTTATATATTATGGCAAAATTCCTTGAAGATACTCCAGTAACTGCTTCTAATGTTTACAACAGATTGCATCCAAAATTTGGATCGAAATCATCTTTTGTTACTTTTATTTCTTTAGGACAAAAGAAAGGATATTTTATTTTGAGGCCATGTAAAGAAGATGGTAGAAAAAAATATATTGTACCTAGCCTAGCATTCACAAAACATTGGTTTGTTTTTATTGCAAAATTCGAAGGTGTTCCTGTAGGAAAAAATATGGATTGGGACAAAATATACAACCAAGATTGCTGCTGTGAATAGTGTTCTATTGAGATTAGAAACTATATCCAATATCCAAAAATAGATTATTAAACTTTCCAGGATTATGATCTTTTAATCCACGATAAACACCAAAATTCAAACTCATATTATCTGTTAGTGAATATCCAGCACCTAGAAGAATTCCATAATCATTTTCATCAAAGTCGAAATCAACCTCTTCGCTCTCTGTAATATCAAGACCAAAGAATTTAATTTTATCATCCAGATGAATACCTAACATAGGACCAATCCACAAATTAAACTTATCTGACATAGCATAATTTGCTGATGCCCATAAATCAAGATAGGTAATTAATATCTCGGCTTCGAGATCTAAAGTTGCACCATCAGGAAATTCAAGATCAGTCTTCGATACAGTCCCTCGATGCCCTAATTCAGCACCAATAGTGATTGGCAATGAACCAATTTTCCAGTCAGTACCTTTCCAAACACCAATATAAAATGAGCTTAAACGATCTGTAGAGAAACTGTCAAGTTCTTCACCGCTTGCATCATCTTCTACGCCTGACACTTGCATAGATTGAACCCCTCCATATATACCCCATCCAGATGAAATCTTAGTTGCTAAGTCTTCATTCTGCGCAAAAACCATTGAAGAGAAAACAAAGAGACCTATCATTAGGTATCGCATATTTAATTTCCTTCCATTTTAATGTCATATTTTTCACAAAGACCTGACAGAAAACCCCATAACATCTTTACTGTAGACATTCCTGCTTCTTCAGCAAGTTTTCTATCTTCTTCAGATAACTGATTCATTAATATCGCACTTTGTTCGCGATGCTCTACATCAGCATCTTTATGAACGACAAAATATTCTAGTCCTGCATCTGATGATACATTATAATGCTCAATCAATCCTTTGATTTTTGTATCTGCAATTTCAGGAACTTGACGCTCATATGCATATAATGATCCTAAGCCTTCTGCATAACTAGAACGTGCAAGTCTAAAAAAATTAGCAATCATATCTTTGGTAAAGTCTGCTTGCTTAATTGTTTCTACATCATTTTCATCTGCTCCTACCGCTAATGCAAATTGCTTCCAAAGCATTGGGTGATCTTTTTCAAAATCTTCTTCATCGCTTAGATTATCTAAGAGAATCTTACGCTGATCAATATCTTCGCATAATGAATGTGTTGCGCTGATATAACGCGGAAATGCTTTGATATGCTGATAATACTGCTCAGCATAGTCCTGTAAAATTTCTTGGGTTAATTTTCCTTCATTCCATGCAATATAAAAGGGGTGTTTAAGTAGATGGAATTCATCGAGTTTATTTTCTAATGCTTTTAAATACATAATAAATGTCTCCTTTTTACGATTAATTTTAGTTGGCTACCTAGACTAATCTAGGAATAAATAAATCAGGATTCAATTATCATATATTAAATAAGATTTATTTTTCAGTCTTATCTTTATAAAATGCTTCGATATGAGGTTTCAACATCTTGGTTACCTCTTGTATATTATCAACAACATAAATGTTATCAAAATCCTCCTTGCTAAGAAGACTTCTTTTTAAGGGATTTTTCTTGATCCAATCAATTAATCCATGCCACATTGATCCAACAAGAATGATTGGTCTTGATGAAATATGATCAACTTGCATCAACTGCCAAGCAAAGAAGAATTCAAGCAAAGTACCAATGCCACCAGGTGTCACTACAATAGCATGACTAAGTCTCATAAACTCGTCTAATCGAGAAGAGAATCTTTTGTGATTAAATTTAGTATCTATATGATTATTAAATCCTGATTCAAATGGCAACTCTATTCTAATTCCAAAAGATTTTGAATTGGATCCACCCTCTTTTGCTCCAGCATTTGCTGCTTCCATAAGCCCAGGACCACCACCAGTAACAATATCTGCTCCATTAGATGACAATTCTTTTGCCAATCTGTATACTTTTTTATACTCTTTTGATTTGGGTTCAATTCTCGCAGAACCAAAAATACTTACTCGGAAATATTCTGAACCCATTTCCGTTACAAGTGTATCTAGATCTGCAACAACATCGTTTAATTCGTGAATTTTTGTTGAGAGAAATTCTCTTACTTTTTTTTGTTTTATTTTCATTTTAAATCCTTCATATTTTCTAATTTCATATCATTTGTTACTTTGAGATGCTCTAACCAGCACCGCCACCGCCTCCTCCGCCAGCACCGCCACCGCCAGCACCGCCACCGCCTCCTCCGCCATATGATGCAGAAATGGTAGTTCCTGTAGCTGCAATGTCAGCAATACCTCCAGTAATAGACGATATGCTGGAAGCCGTATCTCCTCCAAACCAAACATATGGATGTCCGCCATCAACATGTGCTTGACTAATAATATTTTTAAGCTGTTCACCTTGAAGACCCATAATAATACAGTACTGCAATAAAAGGTCTGGATCAAAGTCTTTTATATTTAGCTTATTTTCTTGCAAAGCATCGCCAAATGCATGCCATTGTAAATTTAACTTTGCGCCTTCCTTGCTAAGTCTTGATGCGAAGAAAATAGGAATTAGCATTATCGATGGAATAATGGCAAAAAATGGCCCCCAAAATATTCCATAAAAAATACTTAATCCAATTATTAAAAAAGAAAGGATTATCTGAAGAAATTTAACATTAAATCTCTCTTCATCTCCAGCAGTATCAACCCATCCTAATTTTTCAATTTCTTTAGAACGATTTTTGTTCCATTTAGACTGCGAAAATGTATATTTTTGCCATATTTGTGAGAAATAAGTATCGGTTCCAATTGTTAGGATTCTATCAAGCAATAATTTTGAAAAACTATTTGATAAGTCGGATGTATTTGAATCTAAAACCTTAACTTTTAGTTTCTTTGATTTAAAAATCCACTTGCCTGATTCAACTGTTTCAAGATAAACTTTTTTCTTACTGGCCAACTCAAATAAAGTTGCCAAAATGCCGAATGGACTAACACTTGGATATCGCCATATTACCCATCCAACTAGAACGGGATGATGATTAGATGGAAATTCTGTAAAGTTTTGATTCTTATCAATTGATACATCATGCTCATTTAAATAGCGTCTAATAAAACTTATTCCAAACAATAAAGAAAGTAATGCCAATGTAATAATGCCGTAGATAGCCATTCTTTGATTTCTTTCTTCCAATAGCAATCCAGCAAGGGAAAACTCTTCATTGTTGATAGATGAATTTGATAAATATGATGCTGGGAAAATGGTGCGCAATTGTAAGACATTATTACCTGAGAAAGAATCAGAATGTAATGTAAAAATACCATTCTCTTCTATAATCGATTCATATTTCTTAGATCTAATTGGTTGCTCTATAGAATAGTAAAGCGTATTTGTATCAATATCACCATCAAATTTTTGTATCAAACTTAACCGTCCTGGGCGCTTGTCAAACTTGTCATCTAAGTACACCCAACGAAACTGTGCATCTGTTTTACCAATTGTAAAAGGATTTTTTAGCTTATACTTAAGTGTAAATGTTTTTTCTTCATTGACAGAAGAGTGATACCAATAAATACGATAATATGCATCTCTTGATTCAATTCTAAAATTACCCGCTTCTTCTTTTTCGGTATTTAAGTAAGGTTTCTCTCCTTCAAATACTTGAATATCATACAATTGGTCATACCCTTTTTTTCGGATATCTCTGTACACAAAAGAATAATTTCCCTTAAAGCTAAATACTCTTGTTTCTTCAATTTCAACAATTCCTTCTTTTAAAATATTCGATACAATATTTGTCTCAAGTATTTCATAAGACTTGCCTTGCGAAAAAATAAAAGAAAGGAGTAAAAATAGTGTTATAGATGTTTTTTTCATTATTTCCTTTTTAGAAAGATTTGTGGGCGATGAGAGATTCGAACTCCCGACCCTCTACATGTCGAGCAGATGCTCTAACCAACTGAGCTAATCGCCCCTAATCTTCAAACTATAGCTTAACCTGTAATTTTTACAATTAACTTGTCAAACCATTTGTCTGGTAATATACTTCTCATTGTTAAAAGTATCCAGCTATATGCACCAGCTGAATATCTTGTCTTAGGATTTTTAGCACTTATTGCTTTATCAATTACTTTTGCTATGACTATCGGATCTGAATAACTATCGAACGTATTTTCCTCTTTATCATCTGGAGAGCCATAAAAATTTTCATATTCTGAATTTTTGCTATATTTTTCAAAATATCTTGCTGAATAATTACCAATATTTGTTTTGATCATGCCTGGCTCAATGATTACTACGTCTATGCCAAACTGTTCAACTTCTAATCTTAACACATCTGACCAACCTTCAAGTGCATGCTTGGATGAAACATACCATCCATAAA
>JBJKZN010000011.1:0-35028 GCA_045560315.1 Fidelibacterota bacterium
AAACCATAATTTTGTTTTATTATGAACCACACATGCGAGTGTAGCTCAGCTGGTAGAGCACAACCTTGCCAAGGTTGGGGTCGCGCGTTCGAATCGCGTCACTCGCTCAGTCTTTAACCCATCTTAGAAAACTATCTATTATTCTCTTGTGAACGAGCATCGAGCTCTTTTTTAACTCTTTTTCTCTTATTTCTAAATACCAGTTTAACATATTGTCATCAATATGTTTCATCATGATACCAGATCCATACCTTTTAACGATTATTTCTTTAAAAGTATCCAGGTGGTAGTTTTGAAGCTGTATGGAGCTCTTTTTAGGAGGTTTTGTATTAAAATGTATGGTTTTATGCTTTAAATAGGTTTTAATGGCGTTATTGAGCTGCATTTCCTGTTTTCCACCTTTTTTAATTGAAAAAACACGATCAAGCTCTTTTTTTTGTTTTAAGCAATCATCCCAGGTTAGGGTAGGGCCAATTTTTCCTAAAGTTATATTAAAATACCTTTTTTTATTTTTTAAAGGATCGTAAGCATAAATCGAATACATTACATATCCATCATTTTCACCATTTCTTTTTCGTTTATAAATACTACTCATAATTCTATTTTCTCTTTAAGTTTTGATATAAATATGCTACAAAAAAACTTAACACACAATTATTATCAACATAATGTTGAAAACTTTATAAATATAGCAATATTTGAATTTAAGAAAATAACATTAAAATAACATAACTTTTTTTATGAGTAAAAATATAGAGATTATTAGTAACAATAGAAAAGCTTTTCATAGCTATACAATTATTGACAAGTATGAAGCAGGCATGATCCTCCTCGGTAGCGAGGTTAAAAGTTTAAGAGAAAAGAAATTAAACTTGAAAGATAGTTTTGTTTCAATTAAAGATAACAAAGTTTTGTTAATTGGAGCCCATATTAGTTCATATTCTCATACAGGTTTTTCAGGCCATTCTCCGACGAGAAATAGAGAATTATTGCTGCACAAAAATGAGATGATTAGACTGAAAAATGTTGTTGCTCAAAAAGGATTAACAATTGTCCCTTTAAAGGCTTATTTTAAGAATGGTATAGCGAAGATTGAGTTTGCTACAGCCAAAGGAAAGAAAACATACCAGAAAAAAGACGCTTTGAAAATGAAAGATTTAGATAGGGAAGCTCGACGAGAAATGAGTGAAAAATAATGGGATTTTTACCAGTAGACGATCAGTTAGAAATTATATCTAGGGGAACAGAAGAAGTAATTCCACTTCAAGACCTTCGACATAAGCTAGAATCTTCTATTAAAAATAACAAACCTCTCGTCGTGAAACTTGGTTGTGACCCTAGTAGACCAGATCTCCACATCGGGCATAGTGTTGTTCTCCAGAAATTAAGAGATTTCCAAGATTTAGGACACCAAGCTATCCTTGTAATTGGTGATTTTACAGCAATGATTGGTGACCCTTCTGAGCGTAATAAAACACGCCCACAGCTTACTCTAGAGGAAGCGAAAGCTAATGCAGAATCATATATAGAACAATCTAAGGTTGTACTTGATGTAAAAACCCTTAAAGTCTTATTTAACAGCACTTGGCTTAATAAAATGAACTTCTCTGATGTAATAAAAATGAGTAGTAAGTATACCGTTGCACGTATGATTGAAAGAGATGATTTTACCAAACGTTTTGAATCGGAAATTCCTATTTCAATGCATGAGTTTTTATATCCGCTAGCGCAAGCAATGGATTCTGTAGAAATTAATTCTGATGTAGAATTAGGTGGCACAGATCAGAAGTTCAATTTATTGGTTGGTAGGGATTTACAGCGAGAATATGACCAAGAGCCTCAAACAATTATTACATTGCCTCTATTAGAGGGGACAGATGGAGTAGAAAAAATGTCAAAATCCTACGATAATTATATTGCACTCGATGACTCTCCCGAGGATATGTATGGTAAGGCAATGTCTATTAACGACTCTATGATTAGCAAATATTATAGCTTGGCTGTATTTGCAGATAAAGAAAAAGTTGCATCTATAGAGAAACAATTAGAAGATTCTTCCATAAATCCTAGAGATATAAAACGAGATTTGGCGAAAGAATTAGTTACGCGCTATTATGATGAAGATGCAGCATTGAAAGCAGAAGAGGCATTTGACCAAATATTTGTTAAAAAATCTATTCCAGATGATATCACTGTCTTTAATTTAGAGAATGACACTGGAATCCTTGATATTCTATTATCAGGAACACTGATTGAGAGTAAAGCAGAAGGGAAACGTTTAATAGGGCAGAGCGCTATAAAGATAGACGGAGAAGTATGTTCTGACCCAACTTATATTGTCAACAAAGGATGTGGAGAACTCATAATTAAGGTTGGCAAGAGAAGATTTCTTAAAATTGTGGGTTAATTTTCACCATAAAAATCATTTAACTTATTTTTTTGTTACTCAAGTTCAATTATTCTTATAAATTCCATGGTAATTATTAATATGATTTGGAAAACTTATGTCTGAAAAAATTATCAAAATAACAGATCAAAACTTTGAAAAATTTGTTCTGAAAGCAAAAAAGCTTGTAATTGTAGACTTTTGGGCTGAATGGTGTGGTCCATGTAAAGCTATAGCACCTATTTTAGATAAAATTTCTGGTGAATTTAGCGATAATGTCCTTGTAGGTAAGGTAAATGTCGATGAAGTCAAAGAAGTGCCCGTAAAATACGGTATTCGCAGCATTCCAACATTATTGTTTTTTCACAACGGAGAAATTGTGAGACAAGAGGTTGGTCTTCAGTCTGAGCAGGCATTAGTTGATAGTATTAACCAAATCATGAACAAGAGTTAATATTAAACAATTAATTTAAGTGACAGATAAAACTATTCATAAAACTATCATTATCGGTTCTGGTCCAGCTGGTCTAACAGCTGCGATCTATGCTGCTCGTGCTAATTTGAATCCAATTGTTTTTGAAGGGAATCAGCCCGGAGGACAATTAACAATTACCACAGATGTAGAAAATTATCCAGGATTTCCTGACGGTGTTTTAGGTCCAGATATGATGGATCTATTTAGAAAGCAAGCTCAGAAATTTGGGGCCGAATGTTTCTATAAACATGTTTCAAAAGTTGATTTTTCCAGCTCTCCATTTAAAGTCTATGTTCAGGATGAAGAACATCTTGCTGAGTCAGTCATTATTTCTACTGGCGCATCTGCAAGAATGTTAGGTCTTGAAGCAGAGAAGGAGTTAGTGGGATATGGAATTAGCACGTGTGCGACATGTGATGGTTATTTTTTCAAAGATAAAGAGATCGTAGTTGTCGGCGGTGGCGATTCAGCGATGGAAGAGGCAAGTTTTTTAACAAAATTTGCTAGCAAAGTAACTCTCATTCATCGACGAGAAGATTTTCGTGCATCGAAGATTATGATTGATAGAGTCCTAGATAACCCAAAGATTGAAATTATTAAGAATGCAGTAGTAACAGACATTCTTGGTTCTCAAAAAGATGGGGTTTCTAGTATTGTATTGAAAGACACTACTGATGGAGAAGAAAGAAACTTTGATTGCGATGGAGTATTCTACGGTATTGGCCATAAACCCAATACTGATCAATTTAAAGGCATAATTAATTTAGATGATCAAGGATATATAATCACAAATCCAGGCTCGACCTTAACTAACGTAGCAGGAGTATTTGCTTGTGGCGATGTACAAGATAGTCATTATAGGCAAGCAATTACTGCAGCTGGTTCTGGTTGTATGGCTGCGATAGATGCAGAAAAATATTTAGAAGACTTATAGAATAGTTTCTCTGTCTTTTTTAAGGAGAAAACATGGAATTAAAACAGATTTACGATATTAGTGGTCTAAAACTCAAATTTGGATCCAAAAAAGCTCTCGAGATTAATACTCTAAAGTTTCATAACGGTTTGATTTATGGTATATGTGGTAGTTTTGGATCGGGAAAATCTTCTTTGATGAAAGTTCTTTCAGGTTTGCAAAAAGAATCAGGAGGTAACGTTCTTTATCAGGGAGATAAATTTAAAACCAATTTTTTTGGAAAAATTAAAACACATAAAGAGATTCAGTATGTTCATGTAGATATGCTTAATACAAGTTCTACTGTAGAGAAATTTATGAAGAGTATGTTTTCCTCAAAAATAAAGGAAATTCGTTCAAGACATTTCAAGCATTTTAGTCTGGAGCATATTTGGAAAACTCCTATTAATAAGCTCTCAGATGGAGAAAAGCATTGGCTCAAGATTGTCGTAGGAGTGGAGAAAGATCCTAGAGTGCTTATTGTCGATGATTATGGACTATACCTCGATTCTAGGAATGAAATGATGCTACGAAAAAGGTTAATGAAGATGAATAATATCTTAGGGACCACTATTATCTTGTCTTCAAGCAGTGATTATTTTGTGAAACAATTTGCGAATGTGGTCATATATTTGGATAACGGACATGTATCAAAAGTTAGAAAAGGATATAAGCGTAACAAGTCCAGTAAAAACAAAAAAAGATAACAAGATATTAATTTTGTTAGGTTTGATGTTGTTGATTGGACCATTGTTTGGTCAAATTGATAATCGATTTAATGTTTTTAGTTGGGAGCAATACGCTTCAGCGGGTGCAGTTAATTCTATATCAGAAGATTATACATACTTCTATTTTGGTACAGAGAGTGCAGGAATTTTAAGATTAAATAAGTTTTCACAGCAGTTTGCAAAGCCAATTAATCAAGCTCAAGGACTAAAGTCTAATTCAATCGAACATGTATATTTTGATGAGCATACAGGTATTTTATGGGCTATAGGAGATAATTTTATTGAGTATAGTTTCTCAAGAGAGGGAAGTTGGACTAATTTGAACTATAACTTGCTATCATTAAAATCTGGAAATCAAATTATTGACATTGGTTCAAGCGAAGACTATTTATGGCTTCGATCAAATAGTAGATTTTTTAAGCTAGATCATGTGAATGGAATCTTATTAGGCATATATGCTACACCAGATGAATCATCGATTGACTGGGGAGATACTTCCTCTAGAGAATTAAGGTGGAGGATGTTTGATTTTAATGATTATTTTGTAGAGGATGCATGGCTCTTAACATCAAATGGAGTTTCAGATAATAGAGGAAATTTCTCAAAATATTTATCTTATTACAAATCAGATAATGGCATTAATTGGATGTCTCTTTCTAATGGATATATATTGAAAATAGATGAATTTAATAAGCTTATAACCCCAATATTTTATGGATTGTCATGTGCTGTGCCAACGTCGATTATTGATGATGATATACTATGGATTTCAGGTATTGGAAATAAATCATTCAATGGTATTGCCAAGTTTGATATAGATAACAATAATTTTGAAAATATCTTATCTGATAATTATCTTAATTTTAATAAAGATAATATCTACTCCAGTATCATGATTGATGATGAAATATGGTTTGGATTAGATAGTTATGTCATGGTTTACGATATAAAAAAAGATTCATTTAGGACTATTGGTTTTGAAAAAGGTGTTCCTAGAGGAAAGATTATTCATTTAGAGCATAAGAATGGATCAGTATTCGCTGGATCTATTAATGGGGTTATTGAAATAAATAGCGTGTCAAAAGGTAGAATACATAGTGAAATAGAAAAGTTTGTTTTCTCTAGAAATCTATTTTTGGGTGACATAGAAAAATTTGAAGAAAAAGTATTTTTTGTATTGAGCAATTCAGTTTTTGTATATAACAATGAAAATAATAGAATTTCATCTCTTAATTGGGAGGATAAAAAGTTTGATGATTTGATGAAAAAGAATCAAGTTGACATAGCGTCTAGATCCGTATCTAGAACTTTCTCGAGAAATAATAACTTATATATAGTTACAGATTTAGGTATCATTGACTATAAAGACGGCTCTCTTATTGTTTCGTCAGCTACATATTTTAACTACAAGATAACCGATTTAATTGTAGTAGATAGTTCATTATTGTTCCTATCGACTACAAGAGGTCTATTTATAGTTGATTTAGAAGAAAATGAATTAATTAATTATTATGATTTCCCATTTTTAAGAAATATTTATCAAATGAAGTATATATCAGAATATTTAATATTACTAACGAGCAAAGGTTTAATTAAATTTAATATCAATTTATGAAGAAATTTATAGCACTTTATCTAGTATTATTTAGCACGATTTTTGCTCAAGGGTTAAACCGCAATATCGATCAGTTTAAGATTAACTCTTTTGTTCGTCCAGTCGCTAGCGATTCTATAGAGATTTTATCATTTATGGAAGTATCAAATAACACGCTGCAATTTCTGAAAAAAGATGGTTTATTTGAAGCTCAATATGAAGCAAATATTGTCATATTAGATAAAGAAAAAGAAAAGAAATTTTCTAAACTATTTTCAGATAAGATTGTGGTTAAAAAGTTTGGTGAAACGACATCAAGAGTAAAAAAGAAGATGATAACAACAGCTTTTGTTTTGCCTTTTGATACTTATACCGTCACATCAAGCTTGAAGGACTTAGATATAAAGCTCTTAGGAAAAAAAGAAAAAGAGATTGATTTAAAGAATTTATCGAAAAGTACTTTTTTTAAAATTTACGATCCAATATTCACAAAAGAAGTAAAAGGGCAATGGGGTTTTGATGTCAATAGATTCCCAATTGAAAGTAGTCGAGTAGTACCAAAGGACAATGTTATTTCATTCTATCAATATGTTGTGTTAAATCAAGGTGAATATACTCTCACTCTTAGCCTTATATCAGACAAAAAAGTCCAATGGGAAGATTCTATAAAAGCTGTTGCAGATAGGGATGTTGTTAATCATTTCATTGAGGTCCCTATTGGAGATATTGATAGGAGAGATGTAAAGATTAAGGTTGTAGTTAGCCAAGATAAAAATACTGCATCCAAGTCATTCATTTTCAAAATCAAAAATACTACATTTTTTGATGGAATTAGCAATATTGACTCTGCATTAGATCAGATGAGCTATATTTTAACTTTGGATGAAAAAAAGGAGCTAAAAGAACTCAAACAGTCAGAAAAGGAAAAATTCTTTAAGAAAGTCTGGGCAAAAAGAGATCCCGTTGCACAGACAAAAGTTAATGAATTGATGGAAGAATATTATACTAGAGTTAATTTTGCTGAAGATAGTTTTTCTCGAGGGACTTCTGGTGGTTGGAAATCAGATATGGGAATGATTTATATCTTATTTGGTAAGCCAGATGATATGACGCGTTCAATGAATATGCAAGGTAGTTACAACTATCAAACATGGTATTATTTTCAAATTGGAAAAGAATTTACTTTTATTGATGAATATGGATTCGGAGATTACAGGCTTAGAACGCCATTATTATATTAATACTTATTATGAATAACGAAAAAAAATTAATTAAAATTTTAGAGAGATTTAGAGATAAACTATCAGAGAAAGAGATTGCCTTGATTGACAATTTATTTGAATCAGCAGATAATGTAAAAGACTCGTGGAGTAATAGCGATTCTGCTTTTAGGCTTTTTACAGATGGAGCATCTCAGCTTGATAAAAATAATGCTGGTATTGGAGGCCTACTAAAGAGTGGAAATGAAACCATATTTTCTTTTGCTGAAAATGTAGGAGATTGCACCAATAATGAGGCAGAATATTTAGCATTAATTAAAGGAATTGAGTTATGTATTGAGCGCAAAATATTGCATGTAAATATTTTTTCTGATAGTGAACTGATTGTAAGGCAGATTAACGGTGATTACAAAGTCAAAAATGAGAGGATGATTAAACTTCATTCCAGAGTTTTAGATTTATGTTCAATGTTAACACAATGGTCAGTATCACATGTTATGAGAGAAAAGAATATGGAAGCAGATATTCTAAGCAAAGAAGGGCTTGAGAAATAAAAAAAACTAAGGAATGAGAATAATATTTTATAAGTTATAGGCTATGAATTTCTTAAATAAAATTAAAGATGGGTTTAGTGATAGTTTCAATTGGGTTAGCGGTGACATTGCTATTGACCTTGGAACTGCTAATACATTGATATGGTTAGCTGGCAAAGGAATTATAATCAATGAACCATCAATTATTGCTCGATCTACAAAAACCGGAGCTGTCATTGCTGTGGGTGATGATGCCAAACAAATGCTAGGGAAGACCCATGAAGGTATTGAAACTATTCGTCCCTTAAGAGACGGAGTAATTGCTGACTATACTGCTGTAGATGAAATGCTTCAAGGTTTTATTAGGAAAGTGAATCTAAATCGATTAACTAGACCAAGAATGGTTATTTGTGTTCCATCTGGCGTAACTGAGGTGGAAAGAAGGGCTGTAAAAGATTCTGGAGAAAAGCAAGCAGCCAGAGAAGTATACTTAGTAGATGAGCCTGTTGCAGCAGCAATTGGAATTGGATTAGATATTAGTAAGCCTGTAGGTAATATTATTGTTGATATTGGTGGAGGAACTACTGAGGTAGCTGTAATCTCATTAAACGGAGTAGTAACTAAAAAAGCTATAAGAGTCGCTGGAGATGAGATGGACGATGCGATACAGCATTGGTTTAGAAATGAGCATAAATTAGAAATTGGAGCCCAAACAGCAGAACAAATAAAGATTACCGTTGGTTCAGCGATGAGATCACGTTCTAAAAATATATTGGTAAAAGGACGAGACTTAGTATCTGGAATACCAAAAACAATAGATGTTAGATCTGATGAAATCAGGCAGGCATTAAAAGATCCTGTAAAAAGAATTTTAGACGTAATCAAAGATGCTCTAGAGGCAACGCCAGCTGAGCTTTCATCAGATATTATAGATAGGGGAATTGTTTTAGCTGGAGGAGGATCTCAATTAAGAGGTTTAGATCAAGTATTGCGCGAAAAAACAGGCGTACCTGTAAATGTTGCAGATGAACCACACTTAGCAATTGTCAAAGGATGTGGCTCTGTAATAGAAGATTTAGAAAAATTTAAGCATGTCCTTCTTTAAGAATGGCCAAGATTGACTTACTCGCTAAACAAAAATTAGATAGCTTTGTTTTATTTCTATGTATTTTCATTTCATTCGTACTGATTTTCACCAATGATAATAAAAATGTCCAAAGTTTACGCACTTCTGCATTAGATACATTCTCTTTTTTATATCAACCTTTTAATTGGCTAGATAATCAACTTTTTTTAACCAAGAAACTTGAAGTTCTATCTGAAGAAAATTTAAAGCTTAATCTGGAAAACCAAATCTTGTCTTCTAGTGAAATCGAAAATGAGAGGTTGAGGGATTTATTAAAGTTTAGAGAGCGCAATGAGTTTGATTTTATTGGAGCAGATATCTTATCGAAGGGAATGAATTCCAATATGGCATCTGTTCTTCTAAATCGAGGATTAAGCGATGGCATAAAAAATAATAGTCCAGTCCTCTCATCGAGAGGCATAGTGGGAAAAACCATTCTTGTAGCCGACAATTATTCAGTGGTTCAATTGGTAAGTGATATAGATTTTAGATTGAGTGTAAAGATAATGCCTTCAGAAGCTGAGGGTATTATGCGTTGGATTGCAAATGATACATGCGAGATTGTGGAAGTGCAAACAACATCAGATGTTCAAATTGGTGATATTGTTCTAACGTCAAATCTTAGCATATATTTTCCACCTAATCTTCCTGTGGGAGAAGTAATTAGTTTTTATAAAAAATCTAATAGTTCAAATAAGGTTGTCCGTATGAGGCTTTTCTCTGATTTATCCACCTTAAACCAATTATTTATATTGAGAGGAGATAGTTAGGTATATGCAGTTCTCTTTTACCGGATACTTTCTTTTAGCAGTAGTGCTCCAATTAGTTTTTTCAGAATTATTAACTATAAATGGATTTCAGCCAAATATTATGCTTTTATTTGTTATTCTTTCTTCCATATCTATGGAAAATATTCCTAGAGCAACATTAATTGGATTTTTTATCGGATTATTATCAGATCTGATACTATTTAATGGTTCTTATATAGGTTTATCAAGTCTTGTTTTCTCGGTATGTGCTTATCTTTCAGCGAGGGTAAGTTTCAATTTTGTATACAGGAATTTTGATCTATATTGGCTAGTTCTAGTTGCATTAGGAACTGGATTATATGCATTTTTTAGGTATGATTTCTTCTTCTTTAATGACATACCACTTTTTTTAAAAAATTGGATTTTTGTATCCATTTACACTTCTTTTTTAGGTTTTATAATTACTAGATTTTTTAAAGTAAAAGAGAGAGTGTTAGAAGATGCTTAAAATAGAAAATAAAGCAGATATTTTTCACTATAGAGCATTATTATTTTTACTATGTCTTGCTCTTTTCTCTCTTCTTAGTAGATATTTTTATTTACAAGTAATTGATTATGATAGGCATTTTTCTAAGTCAAAAATTAATAGCGTTAAAGCACTTACAACTTATGCTCCTAGAGGGTTAATTCTAGATCGTCATGGAGAAATATTGGTGGATAACTACCCAACTTATATTCTAACAGTGACACCATATCAATTAAGAGATAAAGAAGAACAATTTGTCAAATTAGCATCTATTATTGATGTTGACTTGGAGGAATTAAATAGGCGATACAAAAAATATAATAGAGGACGTTTCTTACCGACAGTCATTGCAAAAAATTTAACATTTGAACAAATCTCTCAAATAGAAGAAATGAGACTAGAATTTCCAGGAATTCAGTATGATAGATCTGATGAGAGAATTTATTCTTCTATTTTGAATGATGCACATTTTCTAGGTTATTTAAGGGAGGTAGATAGAGATATAGTTCCCACGCTTGATAAATCTCTGCTCTATAGAGCTGGAGAATTAATGGGATGGCAAGGTGTTGAAAAACAATATGAAAGAGAGTTACGATTTTCTAAGGGCATTGACTACATAGAGGTTGATACATATGGTCGTGAAATTTTCAGATTAGACCAAGACAATATTCCTGCATTCCCAGGAGAAGATCTTTCCTTAACTATTGATTCTGCTTTACAGCAATATTGTAGGAATATTCTACAAGATAAGAAAGGTTCTGTGCTAGTTTCGAATGTTGATACAGGTGAGATATTAAGCATGGTTAGCAGTCCTTCTTATGATTTAAGTGTTTATAGAGGGACAACTTCACAAACTGAATGGGATAACTTATTAAGCGATCAAGATAATCCGTTATTAAATAGATCTATTGGAGGGCTTTATCCCGCAGGGTCAAAGTTAAAGTTAATAACAGTTATTAATTTGATTGAGGATAGTTTATTGGATCCTTCGGATAGCCTTTTATGTACTGGCATTTATAGTCCACCTGGAAGCACAAGCGAGTTCCGCTGTTGGAATGAAAATGGACACGGACTTGTTGATTTAAATAAAGCTATTGCGCAATCTTGTAATATATATTTTTATGAAACAGTACAGCTTATTAGCCTGAAAAACTGGACAGATACTGCAAAAAAATTTGGTTTTAATGCACTGACAGGAATCGATTTGCCAAATGAAAAGGATGGTTTAATTCCAGATAAAGAGTTTTATGTCAATAATTATGGCAGATGGGGATGGTCAGAAAGAGGTGTCCTGTTAAATCTTACATTAGGACAAGGAGATATTCTAATTACACCAGTTCAAGCATTAAGATTTATCAATCACATTGCATCTAAAGGAGATACGGCGCAACTTAAACTGAACTTGTCGAAGGAATTATCTTATTATGATAAAATTGTTTATGAAGACAAGATATGGAATCATATTTGGGATGGAATGTTTGATGTTGTCAATGGAGATCAAGGTAGCGGATGGAGGGCTAAGATAAATGATCCTGATATCAAATTGTTTGGCAAAACCAGTACTGCTGAAAATCCTCATGGAGAGCCTCATGCATGGTTTATTGGTTTCTTTGAAATGCAAGATACAACATACTCAATTGTTGTGATGATTGAGAATGGGGGAGGTGGAGGAGCCATAGCATCTCCAATTGCTGGAGATATAGTTTCTTACTATGTCAATTCTTTTAAATCTTTCGCGGAGAATTAGAGATATGTTTTTAGACCAATTCTCTTCAGGAGCTACGAAAGATTCTTTAGTAAGGTTATTCCTTATCATTATTGGATTAATAATATTCAGTTTACTTGCTCTGTATAGCATATCTGATAATCCTCTTAGTTTTAACAGTTCATTTGCTAGGCAATGTATTTTTCTTATTTTCTCATTTTCAGTTTTTTTAATTGTTAAAAATATAAAGATTAAGACAATTCATGATAACTCGACCTTGATATTTATTACAACCATAATTTTTTGCATCATTCCATTTTTTTTACCAAGAGTAGAGTATACTTATAGATGGATTGATTTTGGCTTTTTTTATATCCAGCCATCAGAATACTTAAAATGTGCTTGTGTCATTGTGATTGCAAAGTATTTATCTAACCATCAACTACAAGTCAAAGACCCCTCTATTATATTAGTTCCCGGTCTTTTAACATTAATATCTGCATTTATAGTATTAAATCAACCAGATTTGGGAACCGCAGTTATTATTTGTGCTCCCTTGATACCAATGTTGTTATGGGCGGGAGTAAGCAATTTTGTAATTTTCTTAATGATAGCGCCTGTTATTACAATCTTAGCAGCGTCAAATATTGTTACTTTTACTTTATGGGCTTTGATTATGTTTATAATCTTCCTCACTTTTCAGGCAGGCGTTGTTACAAAATCTATGCTTTATTTTGCGAATATTTTTACAGGATTGCTAACTCCATTTTTATGGAACAACCTAGCTGAATATCAAAAACAAAGAATTTTAACATTTTTAAATCCAGATCTTGATCCTATGGGATCCGCTTATCATATTATTCAAAGCATTACTGCAATTGGGTCAGGAGGATTTTTTGGTAAGGGATTGGGAGAAGGATCTCAGACGCAATTAAAATTCTTGCCAGTGCAAGAATCTGACTTTATTTTATCTGTTATAGCTGAAGAGTTAGGATTTTTAGGTATTTTTTTTGTAATGATTCTTTGTTTTTTATTAATAAAGACTCTTTTAGATATTGCATTTCGATCTTCTGATTATTTTGCTAGTCTAGTTATCATCGGTCTTGCATCAATTCTTTTATCTCATATATTCATTAATTCTGCAATGACAATAGGTTTAATGCCTGTCAAAGGTCTTCCGATACCGTTTATTTCTGCTGGAGGATCTTTCCTTCTGTCTTGTTTTATTATGATTGGTTTAGTAGTTAGTTTTTCAAAAAATTAATTATTATTCAGAGTTGAAATTATCCATCTCTATTGTTAATTTCTGGCTACTCATTTATCATGACAAAAAAACTCTTTTATATAACTAGTGAAATGGATCCCTTTGCATCGGTTTCATCTTTATCAGATTTATCCGTTCAAGTTCCTTTAGGTTTACAAGAAAAAGGTAATGATGTTAGATGTTTAATGCCGAAATACGGATTTATAAGTGAGAGAAAATATATTTTAAGGGAAGTTATTCGACTAAAAGAGATTTTTTTTAATTTCGATGATACAGACTATTCATGTTCCGCTAAGAGTGCTTTTTTACCAAAATCAAGACTACAAGTTTATTTCTTGGAACAAGAAGATATTTTTGGGGAATTGAACACTCTTCTTTACAAAGCAAAAAATGGAAGGTTTTTAACCGACAATGACCAACGATTTGCTTTTTATTCCTTAGCCGCGATTAAGATGCTTCCTAATTTGTTTTGGTACCCTAATGTGATTATATGTAGCGGATGGACCTCTGCATTGATACCGATGCTAATTAATAGGTTGGCAAAGGATGATAAAGACTTGGCCAAGATAAAAACTGTATATATTGCAAATTCTTTAAATAAAGATGTTATTTTTGATCCTAGCAATCTTGGATTTAATAAGGAAACTTTTGCTCCATTAAAATCATTAAATCTAAATCAGATAGGTTGTATGTATGCAGATAAGACCATTATTGTTAACGGAGAGGAGAAAGTTTCATCTAAATTAATGAAGTTAAAAGTTTTCAAGGATACAAAGAATTGTTCTGTAGTAGATCTTAACTATGGAGAGGAAAATGATTATTCTCCATTGTTAGATGCAATTGAGAACGGGATAAAGAAAATATAAAAAATGAATAATTATTCTTTTATAAAATGGGGTTTGATAGTGAGTATAATTTCTCTCTATCTTGGCGCATGTTCAGAAGAAACTATTGTTTATAGTGAAATCGAAAATCCAAATTATACTATCAACACACTCACGCTTCCTTTAGAAGAAAATAAAGTTTTTCAGATTAGTCCAACACTTGGAGGAAATGGAAAATTTTTCTTTGGGAATGTGAAAGGATCAGAAAATCTATTTTCTTTATTTAGTCTAACATTGTTTTCAGGTTCATTACCCCCAACTAGTTTACATGATTTGTTAGCAGATTCAATACAGGTCGATAGTGCGTTGGTATATATGCAAACTGAAGATTCATTAAGTTCGGCATCAAATTTATATCTGTACTCGGTGATAGCAACTGAGGATAGTATTTTTTCTGAAGACTCTACTAGCTATTATTCATTAGATAGTCATATGGATTTTGAAAGCAATGCTACATTATTACATCAAATTCCTCTGACTGATATTGCGCCTGATAGCACTGGATATGACACGCTAAAATTCTTATTTAAAGATGAAAATCTTAATTTATTAAAAGAATTCTATTTTGATACATTCACTTATCCAGCAAGAACTTTCATGTTAAAGAATGATGAGATCTTGGATGAGCTGTTTACCATTGAGAGCGATGAAAGTAATCGTCAACCAAGAATGAGAGTGTGGTACAAGGCGACAGTCGATGAAACAACTACTATAGATACTTCAATTTTATTCTTCGGAGATAAAGGTCTTAGTATTTTTTCTCCTCCAACAGTAGAGGAGGATGACAAGAATTATATAACATTAAATTCTGGATCAGGACTTCAATCGTTGGTACGATATGATATAGATATAATTAACGAGCTAGAAAGAAACTCAATTGTAAAGAATGCAAATCTTGTGCTCAATATAGAGTCTTCGAACCTTAATGAAGATGATACATTTTATGTTGTAGTTGCGGCGCTAGCAGATTCTGTAGAGAATTGGGATTTTACTACTTTTCTACCAGACCATGAGTCGTATAGTGATACAGTGTATGCAGTAGACCAAAGTTTTGTTATATCAAGACAGGTAGAAGATGGTAAGGTAGAAATCCCTATTCAATCTTTTCTTCAATATTATAAGAATGATTTAATAAGTAATCATGGGCTTATGCTTTATAGTGGTCCAGCAAACAGTCCATTTGATAAGATTAGGTTGGACATGGAATCGGTAGAGGTATTATATGTTAAGCCGTAATTTTGTTTTAGCGTTGCTTATAAGTACGTTATTTGGTCAATCTACAATGAACGGGTATGGATATGGGATGTTTTCTCAAAACGATGAAGCAGCTACATCCGGTTCAGGCTCTATAGGATTGTTGCCTAGCTTTAAGAACGATGTTGCATTATCAAATCCATCAACATGGCATAAACTGGGATTTACATACATCAATACTTCTTTTCAAGGTCAATTTAATGACTTTAACTCTAGTTCTAGTAAGAATTCTGGACTAGCGTCTGCAAAGTTGATTATTCCATCTAAGAAAAAAGTTTCATTTGGTTTAACCTTTAAACCTTTGTTTTCTCGAGAAATAACCATTTCAGATAGCACATTTAATGAATTTATATTTGCTGGATCAGATACGTTAAGTTATTCTCGATCGAATAAAACAGGCGGAGGATCTTCGATGGCACAGCTTGCTGTTGGATACAACCTTAATGAGACAGATGATATAGGAGTAGGAATAGATGTTGTATTTGGATCTTCTCGATCATCCCAAAATCTCATTATTGACTCTGACAATCATTTATTACAATCAAGAGATTATTTTTCGGGTTCATTAATTGAGCTTTATTATACAACAAGAAGATTTTCGTTCAATGATAGGCCGTTAATATTATCGCTAAATTATAATTTTTCTTTGAATGATATTGACGTAGAGAATGAGTCTTATCAGGCATTTTTAGATTTAAATTCTAATAATTATCATGATTCAAGTGATTATCCAGATGCTGCTGCTGCGTTATTGCCTACTAAAACGGTATTCGAAAACGAGATTTCTATAAGTGATTTCAAAGCTGGTATTGATTATGAATTTGCTGAAAGATATCATGCGCAGGTGGAAATGCAGTTATGGAATGATAATGGAAGTAACGCTTTATCAAGTTCTCTTTATCCGGGATATATTCAAGGAAAAAGTAAAATTAATATTGGATTTCTAAAATTTGCTAAACCTTATTCTAAGGATAGGCTACATCTTAGGGCCGGGATATCTTTGAGCGATTACGATATTAAGAATCTTGATAATGTTAAAGAGATAGGTTTAGGTTTAGGCGTGGGTATTGAATTTGGCTTGATGAGAAATCAGATTGACATTGGTTATAAATTGCTAAATCGAGACAATATCTACAATGTGGGTAGTGAAACTATACAATCTTTCAATATAGGAGTAAGTATTGGAGACGTATGGTTTGTTAAAAGAAGACAAACATAAATAAGTTGGATGGCAAAATGAAAAAATACTTATGGATTATAATTGCTTTAAATATTCTATTCTCCACATCTCTAGATGCACAATGTAGAAGAGGAGAGGAACTAAGAATTACAAACGACGTTGAAATTAAAGTAGTGGATTGTAGAGAAGCTATGAGATTAATGTATAACGATGGATGGTATCCATATCCTATTGAATATGAAAGAGAAGATCGCTGTCCTCAATTATCAAGCAGTGCTGCTGAGTATTATAGAAGCAGTAATTGGGAGTTAAGTGCAAACTCTTATTCAGAAATGATGAAGTTAAGGTGTGACGAATGGGACCCTGACTGGGTGAATCCAAATGACGTATATCTATACTGGGCAATTGCATTAGAATACCTAGGAAAATTTGATGAATCTGAGAAGGTGCTAATTGAAGGTCTAGAAGAATTACCAGACAATACAGATTTAATGAAAAGATTAGCATATGCTTTTAAAAAACAAGGCAAAATTGAAGAAATGATTATTGAGTATGAGCGATTATTAGATTCTGGCGTTAAAGATACAGATACATTACGAGATTTAGCATCTGCTTACGGAGATCAAGGCAGAACGGATGAGCAGGTATCAGTATTAAAAAAGATTCTATCTTTTGATCCAAATAACTCAGCTATTCAATCTGAGTTAGCTAGAGTATATGAGAATTCTGGTGAGGACCCTCTTGAGATATTTAAAGCAAGATTTGAGGATAATCCGGAGAATGCTTCTTATGCTATAGAATATGCACAGAAATTAATCGATAATGGAGATGTCGATGAAGCTATAGAAGCTCTCGAAAATACTCTCAGCTATAATGATACAAACAATATGGTTTATCTTACATTAGGTAATGCATACAATGAAAACTCTGATTTTGATGAAGCTGTTGAAGTATTAGAAGATTTATTTGATTTAGATCGTAATAATTATAGAGTTGCAATGCTCATATCTGACAACAGTATGGAATTAGATAAATTTGATGATGCATATGAATGGGCATCAAAGGCATTAAAAATATCAAAGAACAATGCTGAAACTTTAGCTCATATGGGCAATCTGTATTATAAGTCTATGCAAACGTGTAGAGGTGATAATTTTTCACGATCTGACAAAGCAGTTGCTTTGTTAGCATACAATTATTTTACTCAAGCTGAGAAGAAGGGTAACTCAAAATATTTTAAGCAAAAAAGATGGCTCGAAGAAAATGACGTACTATTTGGACGTGCAGATTGGTTTATGCTTGATAAAGATGTCCAAGCTACTGGAAGAGTGTCTCCAGCTGGCAGATGTTATGATTGGGTAAGTGAGTCTCTTACAAAGCAAAGCGATTGGTAAATTTATGTCTCAACTGAAAAAAGAAGATAATGAAATTTTTAATATCATTAATTCTGAATTCGACCGTCAAACAGATTTTCTTGAATTAATTGCTTCAGAAAATTTTACAAGCAAAGCTGTATTGGAAGCTGCAGGTTCTGTCTTAACCAATAAATATGCAGAAGGTTATCCTGGAAAAAGATATTATGGTGGATGTATTCATGTTGACGAAGCAGAGAACTTAGCTAT
Source organism: Fidelibacterota bacterium (assembly GCA_045560315.1). Lineage (GTDB taxonomy): Bacteria > Fidelibacterota > Marinisomatia > Marinisomatales > Marinisomataceae > Marinisoma. The sequence continues at coordinate 18,199 of JBJKZN010000011.1, forward strand.
TGATCGAGCGAAGGAACTGTTTAAGGCTGAATACGCTAATGTACAGCCACATTCAGGGTCTTCTGCTAATATGGGCGTGTTTTTAGGAATGCTTAACCCTGGAGACTGCATTATGGGTCTTGATTTAAGTCATGGAGGACACTTAACTCATGGATCTAAAGTTAGTTTCTCTGGAAAATTGTATAATGCTGTAACATTTCACGTTAAAAAGGAAGACGGCTTAATTGATTTTGATGATTTATTAAAAAAAGCAAGAGAGCACAAACCTAAAATTATCATTTGTGGAGCGAGTGCCTACCCAAGAACAATAGAATTTCAAAGATTTAGAGAAATTGCAGATGAAGTTGGAGCATTTCTACACGGAGATATTTGTCATAATTCAGGTTTAATTGCGGCTGAGATGCATCCTTCACCATTTCCATATTGCCACGTGGTATCTACTAGCACACACAAGACCTTAAGAGGGCCAAGAGGTGGTATTATTTTAATGGGAGAAGATTTTGAAAATCCATATGGTATTGTAGCGCCAAAATCAGGTAGAACAAAAATGATGTCTGAAATTTTAGATGGTGCAGTAATGCCCGGAATCCAGGGAGGTCCTTTGATGCATATCATTGCTGCAAAAGCAGTAGCTTTTAAAGAGGCATTGTCTCCTGATTTCAAGATATATATAAAGCAGGTTCTCGATAATGCTAAATGTTTTGCAGAAGAATTTAAGAATAGAGGATACAATCTTATATCTAACGGGACCGATACACATCTAGTATTGCTAGATCTTCAGAATAAATCTATTTCTGGAAAGCAAGCTGAACATGCTTTAGATGAGGCAGGTATCACGGTTAATAAAAATATGGTTCCTTTTGATCCTAAAAGTCCATTTGTTACTAGCGGAATAAGAATAGGTTCACCAGCATTAACCACTAGAGGTATGGGTATAAATGAAGTGAAAAAAGTAGTTGAATTAATTGATAAGATTATAATGAATAGTGAAGATAAATCCATTATTAACTCTGTTAAATCAGAAGTTAAAGAACTGTGTAAATCATTTCCAATCTATGGCTAATACAAAATCAAAATATATATACTTATTTTTTATCTTAAGTCTATTTTTAAATTCCTGCTCATCTAATAAAGATTTAATGTTTGGAGCTAGTATAGCTGAATATGCCATACCAATTTCATTTAAGTCGCATGAGAAAAAGATTAAAAAAGATAGATTTAATTCAGAAGTCTATTTAGATGCATCTAAAAGTTTAACCCAATATTCTTATGGTATTCTTATGGAAAAAGCAGACAGATTGATGTATGCAGATTACTATACAGCAAGAGAGTATTATAATGAGTCACTAGACTTCTTTTTAACATCGAGAGATTACATGATATATGCACTATCTTTAAGGCATAAAGATTTTGAGTCAAAGATGAAGACAAAAGCTGAAGTAAATTTTCATATAGATGATGTTCCTTATCTATATTGGCTTAGCGGTTCAATGGCAGGATCAATTCAGGCTAGCCAGGGTAATCCAGAATATCTAGTTGACTTAAGCCATATTAGATGGTTGCTTGAAAATGCCATTGCGCTTGATCCTGATTGGGAAAAAGGATCATTGTATTCTGCAATGATGAGTGTATATCTTAATGATTTGAGCGGAGATAAAAACTCTGAAAGAAAAGCATTAGAATATTTTGAATTAGCTGATCGTGCAGCAAAAGGGTATAATATCGGTATTTATGTTACATTGGCAGAAAGTTTTGCTGTTTCTAAGCAAGATAAAGAATATTTCTTAGAATTAATTAATAAAGCTTTGACAATTGATATTAGCAAGGATAAAGATTTGAAGCAGGCTAATACGCTATCTAAATTAAGAGCAAAATGGCTGTTAACTAGAGTTGATGACCTTTTTTATATGTAGATTATATAATGAATTTTATAAAAAACATTCTCATAATAATACTTCTATCAGGCACACTACTATCTAAGCCAATTATTATTAAGCTAGCGACACTTGCTCCTGAGGGCACTGAATATTATAATCTTCTTCTTGAAATGGGGCAAAGATGGCAAGAAGAGACAAACGGAGAAGTAATTCTTCGAATTTATCCAAATGGTGTTGTTGGACGTGAAAGTGACACTATTCGAAAAATGCGTATTGGACAAATCCAAGCTTCAGCGATGTCCTCTATAGGTTTATCTGAGTTAACAGATCAAATCCAAGCTTTTACAATCCCAATGGGATTCAAAGATTATGATGATGTAGAAAAAGTTAAAAATGCAATGTTTGACGATATAAGCGATGGACTTTCTGAAAGTGGATTCAAATTATTGTTTCTAGTGGATATAGGTTGGGTTCATTGGTTCTCTGCAAATGAAGTTGCTGTCCCAGAAGATTTAAGGAATGCTAAAATTTATACAACAGCTGGGGATTATGTTACCGTAGAGCTTTTCAAGGAATTTGGTTTTAATGCAATTCCTGTATCAGAAACAGATATTCTTACTAGCTTGCAGACTGGTATGATTAATACCGTTCAAACAGTACCTATATTATCGCTTAGTTCTGGATGGTTTGCTTTAATGCCAAACATGCTAGATCTAAAATGGGCTGTATTTATTGGAGCTGTTATTGTTGATGAGAGAGTTTGGTCAAGAATAAGACCTGAACACCAAAAAGTAATGATGGAAATAGCATATGAGATTGGCGGAAAATATCAGGAAAGCGGAAGAAAGACAGAAGCTCAAGCAATCGAAACGATGAAAGAGTATGGTATGAAGATTAAAACTCCAACTACTGAAGAGTTAAAAGTATGGGAGGAATTCAAAGAAGAAATTATGCCGGATGTTATCGAGACATATGTTCCTGAAGAAATTTATAAAAAAGTGACTTCTGCGCTTAATGAATAATATTCTCAATAAAATTGAGAATTTTGTCTGTTATTTTTGTTTTGCAATAATTGTTTTCTTTCCAGTTTTTCAAATATTATCTAGATCAATTGATTTTTTTTCTATTCCTGCTTCTCAAGAAATTGTACAGCATATGACCTTATGGATTGCATTTGTTGGAGCAGTGCTGGCTACAAGATCTAACAGACTTCTGGCAGTTGTGCGAGAACCTGTATTTAAACAATCTTCCGAATTCAATATCGGTCATTTTCTAGTTCATGCTGTATCTGTTGGAGTAGTATTTGTTCTTGCTGTTTCTTATCTAAAAATGATACAGATTGGAATTCAATATCCAACATTTGTTGCTCCATTTATACCAGTATGGTTCGCACAAAGCATTATTCCGGTTGGATTGTTTCTAATTTGGTATCATATGATAATGACGAGCAGTGATAGATTAAATTATCGCTTATCCTTGGTTTTTTACTCTTTCTTATTCGTTACAATTCTTCATTATTGGCAATTTCCATTTTCTAATGAAATCATATTAACTATTAAGGTATTAGGTACTCTTGCGTTGGTAGCCTTTGGTTTACCTATTTTTATTGTCTTAGCAACTCTCTCAATACTCTTCTTTTTATCAGAACCTACTGATTGGGCTACAAACTTTGATCTAATTTCTACAATCAGTGATAGCGCTTATCGTATTGTTGTGTCTCCAACGCTGGCAGCGATTCCAATATTTACCTTAGCAGGGTATATTCTTGCTGAAAGCAATATCTCCAAAAGGTTATTAGGTTTCTTTAAACAATCTCTTGGCTGGCTTCCGGGATCTACAGTATTAATTGTTGTATTATTATGTGCATTTTTTACTGCATTAACCGGAGGTTCAGGTGTTACTATTTTAGCGCTCGGGGCTATCTTATATCCAATCTTGATTGAAGATGGTTATTCTAAGATGTTTTCGTTAGGGCTTATTACAGCAGCTGGATCTTTAGGACTTCTTTTTCCTCCAAGCTTGCCTGCAATCATTTACTCAGTAACCGCTGGTATTAATCCAATTGATTTGTTTAAACAAGGGCTTCTCCCAGCATTATTCTTATTATCAGTTGTTGTATTGTATGGTTTTTATCATAAAACGGAAAAACAAGAAAGCATAAAATTTAATTTTAAAGAATCAATTAAGGCTTTGTCTGTTGCAAAGTGGGAGATTGCAATCCCTATATTAATTGTTTTTGGTCTATTTAGCGGTTTTGCTACACTAGTAGAATGTGCGGCACTGTTAGTTATTTATGTCTTATTTGTTGAGTTGTATATATATAGAGATATCACTTTACAAGATATTCCTAGAATTGTAATAGACTGCGCAACTCTTGTTGGAGGAGTATTGATTATTCTCGGTTTTGCTATGGGCTTTACAGGATATCTTGTAGACGCTCAAGTTCCTTTGAAAATTTTGCAATTTGTCAAAGCATCGATTGATTCTCCTATAGTATTTCTATTAGCCCTAAATATCCTACTGCTCATTGCTGGATGTATTATGGATATTTTTTCAGCTATTATTGTGATTGTTCCTTTGATTGCTCCTCTAGCAATTCATTTTGGAATTGATCCAATACACTTGGGTATAATTTTTATTGCTAATCTTGAATTAGGCTATATTACGCCTCCAGTAGGTATGAATTTGTTTTTAGCCTCATATCGATTTAAGAAGGATATGCCAACGATTTATGCAGCTACAATGCCTTATTTCTTTATCAGATTATTAGGGGTTTTAATTATCACATATATTCCTTTGTTCTTTTACTGATTTTTATTTATCTTTGTCTATTATGAATTATAAAAACCTAATCACAACAATTATTTTACTATCACAGCTTGTTATGGCTCAAGGCCAAGCAGGGTCATTATTTTTAGCTATCAATCCAGGAGCGAGAGCCAATGGTATGGGAGAGGCACAAATTGGAGTAGCAAATGATGCTTATGCAACATACTACAATCCAGCTGGTCTATCCAACCTTACCAATACTCAAGCTTCATTCATGCACACTAGTTATCTTCCAAATCTAGTAGATGATATGGCCTATGACTTTATTACATTTGCTACACCATTTAGAGAGGATGGAGCAATTGGAGGTCACTTTACTTATTTAAATCTTGGAGATCAAATTAGCACTGATGCTAATGGTGCTGAACTGGGTTCATTCTCGAGCTATATGTATGCATTGAATTTATCTTACGCTAAGAAGATTGATGAAAATTCATCTTGGGGTGTAAATGGAAAATATTTTTATCAAGAACTTGCTGTTATCAGCAGTCTTGATGCTTCTAGCAGTAGCGTTGCTTTTGATGTCGGTTATTTCAAACATAATGCAATGGACAATCCAAACTTAACAATGGGTGCTGTACTAACAAATGTCGGGCCAGGTGTTAGTTTTGGAGACGGAGAAGAAGATCCATTACCTACTAAGATTGGTTTTGGATTAGGTTACTTAGTTCTTGAAGGTAAAGGAAATTTAGCTTTTGATTTGAACTATGAAATCAATGATCAATCAATGGTAACTAATCTTGGTTTTGAATATTACCTAGTAGATGACTTTGCATTAAGAGCAGGTATGCTGAATGATCCATCTGGTGATTTAAGCTATACAACTGTTGGTTTAGGTGCCCGTTTAGATGCATTTGGATTTGATGTAAGTTATGTGATGGGTGGAGAGCTTGATCCACATTCAAATATGGTGAGATTCTCTCTAAGTGGCTCTTTCTAAGCCTGAACTGAGATATCAAACAGTACTTAATATGAAAATCATATTTTTTTCAATAATTTTCTTCATAGCGGGTTGCGGTTGGGCAAACCCTTTCGATGATCAAATTCCTTATAAAACAAGATTTGAAGATGGGCTAGTATTTTTTGAAGATGAAAAATATGCAAAATCAGCTCAACAATTTAAGATTATTGTTGAGAGAGCTTCTCATACTGACTTAGGAGATGATGCATTATTCTTTCTCGCAGAATCTTATTTCTTAGATGAAGAGTATGAATTAGCCCTAATTGAATATGAAAAACTAGTATCAAGAATGGGATTTAGTCCTTATATCGAAAAAACTAGATGGAGAATATGCGAAACTCTAATGGCGCTATCTCCTAACTATTATCATGATCAAGAATCTAGTAGGAAAGCTATAGTAGAGATTCAGCAATTCTTAGACGATTATCCTTCATCTGATTATTCTGTTGGAGCTGATGGCCTTATTAAAGAGCTTAGATTAAGATTAGCTGAGAAAAATATGGAAACAGGAGAACTCTATGTTAAACTAAAGGCTTACGATTCCGCGATTCTTGCTTATGAGATTGTTATTAAAGATTATTACGATACGGTATATTATAGAGATGCAAACTTAGAAGTAATGCGCTGTTTAGTGCTTTTGGGAAATAATGAAGAAGCTAAAGAATTCTTAGAAGATCTGGAGGAGTCTAATCAATCACTATTAGATGATAGTTTTAGGCAGATAGCCTCAGATATATTAAATAACAACTCTTAAGATAAAAAAATTATGAAAACCTGCATATTTGGCGGCACTTTTGATCCACCTCATATTGGACATCTTTTAATTGCTCAGACTATTATTGAATCTGAAAACTTTGATAGATTAATCTTTGTTCCAGCCAATATCTCACCAGCAAAGCAAGGTAAAGATATATCTTCATCAAAGAAAAGGTTAGACATGCTTAATCTCGCTCTTACTAATAATGATAATTTTGAGATATCAGACTTTGAAATTAATAAAGGAGATGTGAGCTATACCATCGACACGATTACTGAGTTTGCTAAAAATATGGGTGTAGAGAAAAAAGATTTATATTTTTTAATGGGCAGTGATACTTTAAGAGAGTTTCATCACTGGAAAGATCCTAAGGAAATTATGAGACTATGTAACATTATTGTTGCAATTAGGCCTGGATTCACACCTAGCGATATTCCTCAATGGGTTTTAGATGAGGTTCATTTTGCTAATATACCTCAATTTGAGATTTCCTCAACGAACATAAGAAAACGTTGGAAAGACGGAAAAACAATTAGGTATATGGTGCCAAAGGAAGTCTGGGAATATATTAATGAAAATGGATTGTATTAATGTTATCTAGCATATTTTTTCTATTAATAGGGTCTGTAGGGCTATTTTATGGGTCAGAATGGCTAATAGATGGTGCAAAAGATATCGCAAAGAAATTAAAAATTTCTGACTTGGTCATTGGTTTAACTATTGTATCAATAGGAACATCATTCCCAGAGCTAGTGGTTGGTATTATTTCATCTTTAGAAGGGCATGCTGATTTTGTTATTGGTAATGTACTGGGATCAAATGTTGCAAATATTGGGTTAGCTTTAGGGCTACCCGCATTGTTTTATAAGATGGATTTTGAATACAAAAATGTAATATCTGCATTTTTCTATAATATGTTAGCTTGTGGGGTTCTCTTTTATATTATATCTGACAATCAAATCACATCTGCTGATGCTCAGATATTACTATTTTTATTTACGATTTATATTATTGCAAGTTTTTTAAGACCTAATATTACCTCTTGTGGAAATGAGCTTGAAAATGATGGAGAGATCTGTCTAAAAAAGTCATTTGCTAGGCTATTGTCAGGATCAATAATGTTGTATGCTGGTTCAGAGCTTTTTATTTCAAATGGAGCTGCGCCTCTAGTGCGTGAATTTGGATTCTCTGAAAAAGCAATTGGTATGACAGTTGTAGCTATGGGAACATCTTTACCGGAGCTATTTGTTACTATAATGGCACTTTCTAAGAAGGAGGTAGGTATATCCCTGGGAAATATTATTGGATCGAATATTTTTAATATATTGTTTGTTTTGGGCGTAATAGGATTAATAAACCCTTTAACGGTAAGTAACGTGTCTTTTGAATTATTATTTGGTGTTGGTTTATTATTTCTCTTAGCATTCTTAAGCTTTTTCTATAAAGGTCTTAATAAGGTATCCGGTTTTTTATTGGTATCAATATATATCTTATTTCTTTATCTTCAGTTCTATGGTTGAGTTTAAAAATATTACATACAACTACTCTTCAAAATCGGGAATCTATAATGTTGACTTAAATATCCAAGATGATGAATTTTGTTTTTTAGTTGGTCCTACAGGATCAGGAAAGAGTACTTTGTTAAAACTATTATATTTTGATTTTTTTCCAGACAAAGGAGAGGTTGACGTTCTTGGTTACTCTTCATCAAAGATAAAGACAAAAGATATTCACAAAGCAAGGAAGAAAATTGGCGTTATCTTTCAGGATTACAAATTATTAAAACAAAGAACAGTTTATGAAAATATAGCACTACCTCTTCACATTAATGGAGTGGGAAGAAAAAAGATATCAGATCTTGTAAGTGAGGCGTTAGAATTGACTGAGCTATCACGTTATTCTAAGAAATTTCCCCATGAACTGTCTGGTGGGGAACAACAGAGAGTTTGTATTGCACGTGCAATTGTAAAGAATCCAGAGATAATACTAGCAGATGAACCTACTGGTAATCTTGATCCAACAACAGGACATAGAATTCTAAAAATATTAGAGCAGATTAATAAGGAAGGTACATGTGTGATAATGGCTACGCATAACTATAAGCTAATAACAGAAAAGCCTTATAGAGTTATAGAGTTAGATGAAGGAAGAGTGGTGAGCGAATGATTGATAAAATCGCTTTTCTTTTTGCTGAAGGATTAAAAAGTTTTTCAAGAAATAAATTAACAAATTTTTTGTGTATTTTGACCATTCTAATCAACTTTACTATTCTTGGAGCTTTCTTTGTTGCGGGATCCAATACTGACAGTCTGATTAATTTTTTCCGCTCAAAATATACTTTTGAGATTTTTTTAGAAGATAAAGCAGGCTTAGAGGAATCATCTTCTATAGCTAAACAATTAGAATCAAATCCTGCTATATCTTCAATAATCCTTATTGATAAAGAAAGGTCTGCCGAGATATTTCTAGAAGAATTTGGAGAGGATGTTGTTGATATGTTAGGATATAATCCTCTTCCAATATCCCTGAAAGTTTCATTAGAAAAAAGCAATTTTGATTTGAATAGAACTCAAGAACTGATTAATGTTTTAGAAGAATATGATTTTGTAGATAGCATAGAGTATAGAGGAGCTTATATTGATGATATTGAGGGTAAGATTAATCTTTTTATCTTCTTTTTTCTAGTATTAGTAGTCGGGGTTATTTTTATATCTATTCAGATGATATCAAACACGGTTAAACTTTCGATGTCAAATCGAAGTGATTTTATTGAAATATTACAATATAATGGTGCCTCTAATATCTTTATTAAAATACCATTTTTTATTGAATCAATATTGCAATCTATCATTGGAGCATTTATTGCATTTTTATTAGTGAATTATAGTTTCATTGTAATAAATTCCTACTTCAATTTGAATATACAAATTGATAATTTTTTATGGGCTTGGATGATTGGGTTATCTTTAGTGATAGGTTTATATGCATCGAATAGGGCAATGAAAAGGATATTGTTATGAGCAAGAAAGTGAAAAACGGATCAGATAATTCTTCTGGAAAGGTAAAGCCTTCTCCAAAGAAAAGAGTAACAAAAAAAGATTTAGAAAATCTTATTCAATCTCTCGAAGACAAACAATTAAGATTAAAAGCAGAGTTTGATAATTTCAGAAAGAGAAAAGAGTCTGAGATATCTGCACTTCTTAAGTATGAAGGGAAACATTTCATTCTCGATTTTTTATCCATTTTAGACAATATCAATAGAGGAATTGATTCATATAAAGATGAGAATATCCAGAAAGCATTATTGCTTATTAAAGAAGATTTTTTAAAGAAAATGGGTAGCAAAGAAATCAAAGAATTTGGAGAAGTCGGAGAAATTTTTAATCCAGAATTGCATGAAGCATTAACTACGGCAAATCTAAAAGATAAAGAAGAAGATGAAATTGTAGAAGTTTATGAGGTAGGATTTAAGTACAAAGATTTGATTATTAGGCATGCAAAAGTTGTGGTCAATAAAAAATGAAAGATTTCTATGATATATTAGGCGTAGCAAAAGGTTCTACCGATAATGATATAAAGCGCGCATATCGTAAGATTGCTATGAAATATCATCCAGATAGGAATCCTGACAATAAAGAAGCTGAGAAAAAGTTTAAAGAGGCTGCTGAGGCATACTCCGTATTGAGCGATGCTTCAAAAAGACAACAATATGATCAATTTGGTCATTCTGCATTTAATGGAATGGGTGGAGGTCAATCAGGATTTAATTCGATGAATATGGACGATATTTTCAACCAATTTGGTGATATTTTTGGCGGAAACAACCCATTTGAATCATTTTTTTCAGGAGGAAGATCTTCATCTAAACCTAGGAGCGGTGGTGATGTGAAAGTTAAGATTAAGGTTTCATATGCTGAGATCGTTAATGGTGGAGAAAAAAAGATTAAGTTAAGAAGACTTAAGCTAGCAGACGGAGCAACTTTTTCGAATTGTACAATGTGTAATGGTGCAGGGCAGGTAACCAGAGTTACAAATTCATTCTTAGGCCAAATGAGATCCACATCAGTTTGCCCGCAATGTAAAGGATATGGGAAGACAATTGAAAAAATTCCATCAGGTGCAGATAAAAATGGTATGATTAAAAAAGAAGAAACAATAAAAATTAAAATTCCAGTTGGAGTAGAAAATGGCAATTATATGACTTTGGATTCACAAGGACATGAAGATGTAAATCGCAATGCAGGAGATTTATATGTTTTCTTTGAAGAAGAGGAGCATGAACATTTTTCAAGATATGGCAATGATGTTTTATTGCAAGCTAAAATTGGATATTCTCAAGCTATATTTGGTGACAAAATTGATATTCCAACAATCAATGGTCATGCAAGTTTAAAGATTCCTTCAGGTTTACAGCCTGGTCAAATTTTAAGAATTAAAGGAAAAGGATTTCCTAAGCTTGGTAAAACAGGTCGAGGAGATCAACTTGTTAAGATTCAAGTAGATGTCCCTAAAAGCTTATCTAAGGAAGAAAAGAGAATTATTAAAGAGTATCATGAAATAGAAAAAGATAAAGATACTATTTTTGAGAAATTTGAGGATTAATATATTGCTATGTTCTTGATTTATTGTAAATTCTGTGGAGTCAAAAATGGATAAAGCCAAACAAAAATTTTTTAATGATTACTTAGAAGTTATTACTTTCTTTGTATTTTTACTCACCTTACTTGTTATTTATGTTCCTAGCGTTATATGGCAAGAAGAAGACATGTATAGAGATGAAAGTAGGGCTCGTATGCAAGCACTATACAATGTTGAAAACTTCCATAATATTTTATCAGGAAAATATGAACAAGATGGTTTGAAAGCTGTAACGCTTGTGAATGCTGTTAGAGATTCGGTTATGGCAGACTCTACATTCTTAGGAGAGCAGTCTGTAAAATTAAATGGCGAAGAATTCCTTGTTGATGTTCCTCGAGGGTTTGATGTGGAATATGATACAACTTTCGGACAAAGAAGAATTGAAAAAGAAACAATCGTAGATACAACAGTGACTGTGGTAATGTTATCAGAAGACACTGGCCTAGAAGATACGTTGTATGTTCAAAAAAGAAATCTTTCTGATCTTAAAGAAGATCCATTATTCTTAAGCGTTGTTAGTGAAGCAACTTTTGAGCGCGTAGAAACAATCTCATATTTTGACAGAAGATTCAGAAAAGAAACTAATCCTTATGATTTTATATTTCTTCCAGATGCATCTCAACTTGTATGTCCTTTAACGGGAGAACCTTATATTATTGAAATCAATGAAGAAGCAAATTCTGTTAGAGTTTCAAGTCCAATTCGTTCTTATAGAGATAATAGATATGGTTTCTTTGCTCTAAAGACTAGAAGTCATGGATATATTATAGACGGAACTAGAAGTTGGGATAATTAATTGATTGCTATATTTTATAGTACATAGCGATACTCTTTCCGTATTTAAAAAAAGCTCAGACATAGATTCAGTACACCTAGAGCTTAAAGTCAAATTTCATCACAATCTTATATCTATAGATAATAATTCAAAGTTACTAAGTAGTGTTATTGCGCAAGCCCTTGATGAGTTAGGGGAAAAAATAGACCTGGAAAACAAAGAAGCAGCTATTGCTATAGATGACTCCATACTATCTCATTCTTTAAGCAATATATCAAAGAAAAAGCAATCAAACTTATCTGAGAATATTCAACAAGAATTAAAGAGTAAATGGAAAGAATTGTTTAAAAATTATTTTTCAATATCTGAGAGTAAAAAGTCTTCAAAGAATATATTTCATACAGCAGGGATGAATCATTATCTAAGAGAGAAGATAAAGTTAAATTTTAATAATTTTGGAATAGATATCAGGTTTCTTGTTCCAATATCTAGCGTGGTACTTTCTGGAATTAAAAGCACTCAATATGCTGTTACTAAGTCATCACGCATATATTCAATTTTTAATTATTCAAAAAAAGGGTTCTCTTTTCATAACGGTAGCTTTACCGGAAAAGAGAAAGGATTTAAAAGAATAATTGGACTAGGAAATGTTATTAAGGTTAAGGAAAAAGATCTAAAAACTCCGAATCTCAAATATATTATTTTTAATGATATTAAAGTAGTTGAGTTTCTTGCAAAAATCATAAAAGACTCAACACCGATATTAAATTTTGTTAAACCTTTTGGAGTTCAAATTTTAGGCGATGAAAGTCATAGTAAAGCAAAAATGACTCTCGATAAAAGTGATTATTCTTATTTATTCCGATATTTGCAGAATGGGATTGCAGGGATACTTACTCTAGGATTGTTAAGCTTGACATTGGTCACAATAAGCAATGTCGATTTTGTATACAATGAAACTCCGCTCAATGTTCAGGAAGTTCCAGAGAAAGAACAATCTATACCTTCAATTAGTCGATTGGATAAATATCGTATTAATTCGTATGCTATTATTGATGAATTTTTGACAATTGCAGAATCTGACAACATGAGTAAGATTCAGAGTATTACTATGATTGATAATCGAATTAGCATTGATACAAAGTCCAATGATGGTATAGGTGGAACATATATCGCAAAATCGTCCAAATTGCCATTTATAGAGCAGTCTATGCCCGTTTATGATCTAATAACATTAGTTTCTAATCTAGATAATACTAATCAATTTAAGAGAATCAACGGATCATTTTTAGATATGGCTTCCGACAACCTTGTTATCAGATGTGATAGTATAGATATTTCAATGAAAATTCTTGACAGTATAAAGCAATATAACAACTTAATTTTACGAAAGATTGCATATACAAAATCAGATGATTCAGTCCATCTTTATGTTACAGTTTTGAGATTATGAAAATATTAGCTGGTACATTTAAAAATCAATCAATTACTATAAACCACCGGTTCTTACACAGACCGACCACTTCTATTGTTAGAAAAAGCTTATTTGATACACTAAAATCTCTTGAAAATAAGAATTTTCTAGACTTATATGCAGGATCTGGCATTGTTGGTTTTGAAGCAAGCAGTAGGGGGGCAGATAATGTTACTTTTATAGAGATGAACAAACAACATATGAGCCAGATTCGAAAAAGCGCAGAATCAATCAATTATAAAAATTTTAATTTCTTGGTAAGAGACTCGTTAAGATTTCTTAAAAAATGCAATAAATACGACATCATTTTTGCTGATCCACCATATGGGCTAGCTAACTTACCTTTGCTTGTTGATTTAGCATGTAAACAATTAAATCCTGGAGGAATTTTTGTGTTAGAATGTAGTAAAAATGAATCGCTTGCAGGATATCATAAAAGTAGTAAATTTGGGGACACACAACTACTATATTGGGAAGCATGAAAAAAGTAATATATCCAGGCACTTTTGACCCACTACATTATGGGCATATTGACATAACAAAAAGAGCAGCAAAGCTTTTCGATGAAGTGCATATTTGCATATCAGATAATTTGTACAAAAACCCTTTATTTTCACATAAAGAAAGAATGGAAATGGCAAAGGAATGCACTAAAAATATTAATAATGTTTATGTCCACTCTAATCCAAAAAATTTAGTAATAAATTTTGCAAAAGATAATAATGCTGTTGCTATCATTCGAGGGTTAAGACATGTGAGTGATTTTGAATCTGAATTTCAGATGGCTATGGTAAATCATGGTATTAATGCGGACATTTCTACGATCTTAATGGTATCAAATGAAAAATTTCTTCATTTAAACTCTACGATTATAAGAGAATTAGCAAAATATAGCTCAGACTTATCCAAGTTTGTACCGAAAAGCATTGAAGAAAAATTGATTAAAAAGATGAAAGAAAGAAATGGCTGATAAAATAACATATAAAGACAGCAAATTAATTGTAAGCGATAATCCAATTATTCCATTCATAGAAGGTGATGGGATTGGCCCAGATATTTGGAACGCTACCCAAAAAGTGATTGATGCTGCTGTTGAGCATGCTTATGGCGGTTCAAAAAAGATTGAATGGTTAGAAGTTTTATGTGGAGAAAAAGCATTTAATCAGACCGGAGAATGGCTTCCATCTGAAACGCTAGATACGCTTCGATCTCATTATATAGGAATCAAAGGGCCGCTTACCACACCCGTTGGAGGTGGAATGCGCTCGTTAAATGTGACCTTGAGGAAAGAACTAGATCTTTATGCCTGTGTACGCCCTGTGCGATGGTTTAAAGGCGCTCCTGCGGCTATTGTAGACCCTCATAGAGTAGATTTTGTTTTATTCAGAGAAAATACAGAGGATGTATATGCTGGAATAGAATTTCCAAATGATTCGGATGGATCAAAGCAAATTATTGCACTATTAAATGATTTAGGTGAAGGGCATAAGATCAGATTTCCAGATTCAAGCTCTATTGGGATTAAACCAATTTCTAAAGAAGGATCATTAAGATTATTTGATTCTGCGCTACAATATGCTATCAAAAACAAGAGAAGATCAGTAACTATCGTGCATAAAGGTAATATTATGAAATTCACAGAAGGATTTTTCAAAAGATGGACCTATGAACATGCCGAAGCTCATTATGCGGATAAGGTCTTTACATGGATGGAATATGATAGAATTAAAGAAGAGAAAGATACTGCTGCAGCTAATGCTGCTCAAGCGAAAGCTGAATCTGAAGGAAAAATTATCATTAAAGATGTTATTGCAGATGCATTTCTTCAGCAGATTCTATTAAGACCTGACGAATATGATGTAATAGCTACCATGAATTTAAACGGTGATTACCTGTCAGATTCTGCCGCAGCTGCTGTTGGTGGTATAGGAATTTCACCTGGAGCAAATATTAATTACAGTTCTGGCCATGCTATTTTTGAGGCAACCCATGGAACTGCCCCAAAATATGCTGGATTAGATAAGGTGAATCCATCATCAGTAATTCTGTCTGGTGTAATGATGTTGCAACATATCGGATGGGAAGAAGCAGCTACTCTTGTTGAAAAAGGATTAGAAACAGCAATTTATAACAAGAGAGTCACATATGATTTTGAACGTTTAATGGATGGAGCAACATTATTAAAGTGTTCAGAATTTGGTGACGAAATTATTAGCAATTTCTAAGGTGTTCTTATGTTTATCGATTATGCAAAAATAAAATTGCAGGCCGGAAACGGCGGCACAGGCGTCGTTGCTTTTCATCGAGAAAAATACATAGATAAAGGCGGTCCTAGTGGTGGCGATGGTGGAAGAGGCGGTAATATTGTCTTTCTAACCAATCCTAACTTACATACCCTTCAAGATATTCGATATCGTCGTCTATATAAGGCTGAAAATGGTAAATCTGGAGGAGCAAATAAGCGCACAGGGAAGTCTGGAGAAGATCTTGTGATTCAAGTGCCTTGCGGTACAGTTATTAAAGATATAAAGACAGACAACGTTGTTGTTGATCTCATAGAAGAAAATAAGGATCATATTGTTTGTAAAGGCGGTATTGGCGGAAAAGGGAATTATCACTTTAAGTCTGCTACGCAGCAAACCCCTAGATTTGCTCAGGAAGGGTTATCGGGAGAAAAGTTGCAAGTTGAATTAGAATTAAAGGTGTTGGCTGATATTGGATTAGTTGGATTACCTAATGCTGGAAAATCGACTCTATTGTCCGTAATGACCACTGCAAAACCAAAGATTGCAGATTATCCTTTTACAACATTACAACCACATTTAGGGATTGTAAAATATGGAGAATATCAATCATTTGTCATGGCTGATATTCCAGGACTTATAGAGGGAGCAAGCGAAGGAAAAGGGTTGGGGCATCAGTTTCTAAAACACATAGAACGCAATAGAATTTTACTATTTTTAATTGATATTTTGGAGCCAGATCCGCAAGGAACATTTGACAAATTAAAAAAAGAATTACACTCATTTAATGAGACCCTTATGGATAAGCCAACTTTGGTAGTTCGTACGAAGTTAGACACAATAAAAAATCCAGACGAATTGGATCAATGGAATGGTTTTTCTGAAGAATATATTGATATTTCATCTGTAAGTAACTCTGGACTTGATAATTTAAAAGATAGACTAGTATCTTTTTTGTCCAGTAGTATATAAATTACCGAACATTGGAGAGGTGGCTGAGTGGTTGAAAGCGGCACCCTGCTAAGGTGTTATACGAGTAATCGTATCGAGGGTTCGAATCCCTCTCTCTCCGCATCTCATCGATAAAATAACTAAAGAAATTTTGTGCCATCATCTGAATAAACAATATATGCTTTTCCTCCTGCTTGTTCGATGGCTTCAGCAACTTTTTCTGGATGGTTTGGCGCGTAAGCAAACATACAACCACCACCACCTGATCCAGTAATTTTTCCTCCCAAAGCGCCTGCATTCATTGCTGCATCAAGCATTGATTCAA
>JBJKZN010000012.1:0-10252 GCA_045560315.1 Fidelibacterota bacterium
TACCGGTTAGTGTCAATACAACCTTAGAAAAAGAACTAACAGATGCGTGGTCAGAAGTAGATGTTTTAGAAATAATGAGCGTTATTGCATTATTTGGATTCTTAAATCGTTGGAATGATGTTATGGGAACTTCATTGGAAGCGGATGCTAAAACATCTGCTGAATCTTTATTGTCTGATCATTGGGATATTGGAAAACATTAAGTAAGACAGGTTATATAATAAAAAAGGCGCTTTCGACCAAGCGCCTTTTTTGTTTGAAGGTAACTCTGAGAAATACTTAATTCGTATTGTATGCAACACTGTTGTCATCCACATCCTGACTAAGCTGTACTTCATCTTCGACAGGGGTTTCAGCAACTTCCATTTCATAAAAATAGTTTGTTGTATATAAATTTCCGTTCCATTCAAAGGTTTCATTTGGGCCTAATTCTGCACGTGCAGCAAGAAAGGCTTCATTAAATGGGGGAGTGACTTCCACTGATTCAACAACTGCTTCTTCAATGACAGCTAATTCAGCTGATTCTTCCACAGTTTCGTCTAATACAGGGGCAATGACCACTTCAACCTGTATTTCTTCGTTTATAGGGTCATTTAGCGTCGTATTACTAGTCATTTCAACGTTTTTTGTCGTTTCCATGATAAACATAAGCGATCCAATGCAGATTGTGACTGCAAATAGGACAAACTTTTCAATTTTATTCATTTATTGTAACTCCATTGTTTGTGCCTCTTAATGTCGCTTTCATACCCTATATACAATCTTTATCATTAAATGGTTTCCAATTATTTTGTATATTTTATTATGGATTATGGTACAAAAATTATTTTACAACCCTCTGGGAATAAAGATGCAAGAGAGCATTATGTTAATACAATTGATAATTTTGTTTCTTTAAAAAGAATTAGTTCTTTTCTTAAAAGCTCTGATATTGATATACTCCAATCTAAATATGAGGATTCTGCACCTGTTTGGGGTGTTACTCCTGGAAAAAAATTAGTTAATGGAAATAAATGGAATAAAATCCAATATGGTGATGTAGGTCTTTTTGCAATGAAAAAACACATTGTTGCATCAGGTGTAATTACATTCAAAGTACATAACAAAGATTTAGCTCTAGATCTTTGGGGTACAAATAACAACGGTGAGACTTGGGAGTATATATATTTTCTTGATGAAATTAAAAGTCATAAAATTCCTTATGAAACATTCAATAAATCTGCAGGATATGCACTTAACAACAATATTCAAAGCTTTAGCGTCTTAGACATTGAAAAAAGTTCAAATATTTTGAATGATTTTAACCTATCAAGCTCGATTCATATAGATGAGCCTAGCGAAATAGAATTTCACAATACAGTTCAAGATATGGATGAATTAAGTGGAAAACATATGACGTTAACGAGAAAAGAGCAGGGAAAATGGAGAAAAATGTTATTTCCCCTTGGAAAAAAGAAAGAAAAGTGTGGAATTTGCAATAAAGAATATATGGTAAATATGTTAGTTTGTGCTCATATAAAAAAGAGATCAAAATGTTCTATTAATGAACAAAAAGATTTTAATAATATAGTTCCTATGTGCAAATTTGGATGTGATGATCTTTTCGAAAAAGGCTATATTACAGTTGTCAATGGTAAGATTACTATTAATCCTAAAGAATCTACTGATCCTATGCTAAATTATCTTTCAAGTATCGATGGAAATGATTGTAGTTATTGGATTAAAGAAAAAAGTGAAAAATATTTTAAATGGCACTATAAATATCATAATTAATGGATTTAGGCAAGTATAGATCAAAAATTAGAGAATTCGCCAACAAAAGAGATTGGGATCAATTTCATGATCCTAAAAACCTTGCAATGGCTTTATCAGCTGAAATAGGAGAACTACTAGACATATTTCAATGGTTAACAAGCGATCAATCAAAAAATTTATCTGATAAAGATGTAAAACTAGCTAAACAAGAATTGGGCGATATAATGATTTATCTAATAAGACTTTCTGATAAGCTAGGTATTGATATTGAGCAGGCTGTCATTGATAAGATGAAGATTAACGAGGAGAAATATCCAATAGAGCTATCTAAAGGTAACTCCACTAAGTACAATAAAAGATAATTTGCGCATAATATATATTATGTATCATTAGAAGAATATGAGAAATACACTAGGTAAAAATACAAGGAAACTACTACTCTCCTACATAGGACTGCTCACTCTGGCAGCATTCTTTTATGGTGGTGGTAATTATATTGAAAAAGAAACACTCTACTATAATTTTTTTACAAACTTTATAAGCGACCTAGGACGAACAACTAGCCATTCAGGTGATGATAACACTATATCTGTTGTTTTATTTTCAATTGGAATGTTAACTCAGATCGTTGCTTCGTTTTTCTATCTATTTAACGCTGCAGAGTATTTTTCTAAAGATAAGCCTAGAACTAGCATTATAGCTAAAATATCAGCTGCATGTGGAGCCATTAGCTTACTTGGAGTCGTTTTTACTCCAGCGGATGTTCCCTCTCTATATTCTCTTCATGTTTTCTTTGCTGATTCAGTGTTTAACTGCGCTTTACTGACCTTAGGTATATATGCATATCTTTTTTACTCACAAGGCTTAAAAAACGTTACCTATGCTCTTTTTGTTTGTTTATTTATTGTATTTGGATATATAGTCTTTCTTGAAATTGGTCCTCCGCCATGGAAATCAATTGAAGCTTTAACGATGCATGCAACCTATCAAAAGGTTACAGCTTTAAGTCTTGTTGGAAGTATTTGGATAATGTCAAAAGGAACAGATCTACTTAACGACAAAGTTTAATAGTCGATTTGGAACATATATAGTCTTAACAATAGATCCTTGAGAAGTATAATTCTGTACTTTTTCAAGCTCTAATGCCGCATTTACAGCCGTTTCTTCATCTGAGTCAACATCTAGACTTATATTAGCTCTTAACTTACCATTTACCTGAACTGCAACTTCTACCTCATCGCTTTGCGTTAAAGCTTCATCAAACTCTGGCCAGGATATATTAGATATAGATTCATTGTGCCCTAATAGCGACCATAACTCCTCTGAAAGATGCGGCATAAATGGTGCAGAAATTTTTACAAGATCTGCGATTAAATCTTTTGAAATTTGATCACATTTTTGCAAATGATTGCAATAAATCATCAATTGAGAAACTGCAGTATTAAAATGTAGGTTTTCAATGTCACTACCTACCTTCTTAACGGTAGTATGATGAATGTGCAATGTTTCTTTATCTAGAGTAACATCTTCCTGTACTTTTGATGATAAATTTCCATCTTCATCGACGATAATAGACCATAATTTATTAATAAACCTATAACAACCTTGTAATCCTTTTGTATTCCATGGTTTTGACTTATTTAATGGCCCCATAAACATTTCATATAGCCTCATAGAATCAGCACCATATTGATCAATAATATCTTCTGGGTTGATAACATTCCCTCTTGATTTGCTCATTTTAGATCCATCATCACCAAGAATCATTCCTTGATTGTATAGTTTTTTAAATGGTTCTTTCGTCGATAATAAGCCTAAATCATATAAAACATGATGCCAGAATCGAGCATATAATAAATGTAAAACAGCATGCTCTTGTCCTCCTATATATAAATCAACAGGCATCCAGTAATTTTCATTTTCTTTTGACCAGGCTTCGGTATGATTAGAAGGATCTGTGAATCTTAGATAATACCAACAAGAACCGGCCCATTGTGGCATAGTATTTGTTTCTCTAAGTCCAACAATATTTCCAGATGAATCTTTTACTTCAACCCAATCATTAATAGTTGAAAGTGGAGATTTTCCATCATCTGATGGCTTATAATTCTCTACTTCTGGTAGCTCTACAGGCAGTTCAGACTCATCAATTGTTTTGATCTCATCATCTGTATGAATAATGGGAAAAGGTTCTCCCCAATAACGTTGCCTAGAAAACAACCAATCTCTCAATTTATAATTTACTGCACCAGAGCCCAATCCATGTTTTTCTATAAAATCTATCGCCTGCTTAATTGCTTCTTCTACGTTAAGACCATTGAGAGATAGTGTGTCTTTATGTTCTGAGTTGACTAAAGTAGCATCACCTTTAGCTGTAAAGGCTGCTTTTGTGATATCTCCACCCTCTACAACCTCCTTTATAGGTAAGTTATATTTCGTAGCAAACTCCCAATCTCTTTCATCGTGCCCAGGAACAGCCATGATTGCACCGGTACCATAACTTATTAACACATAATCAGCTACCCATATCTCCATTTTTTCACCGCTAAAAGGATTAATGGCATAAGATCCAGTAAAAATACCTGTTTTATCTTTATTTACCTCAGTTCTATCAAAATCTGATTTTTTCTGCGTTTCCTCAATATATGTATCTAAATCTGAAGATTTTTCATCGGTAACTATTTTCTTAGCTAATGGATGTTCCGGAGCAAGAACCATATATGTAGCACCAAAAAGAGTATCTGGTCTTGTAGTGTAAACTTCAATCTTTTCATTGGGATATCCATCAATAACAAAACCTAGCTCTACCCCGTCAGATTTTCCAATCCAGTTTCGTTGAAGTTCTTTAATATTTTCAGGCCAATCTAAGTCATCCAATCCATCAAGAAGAGATTCTGCATATTTTGTAATTTTTAAGATCCATTGTTTCATTGGTGTGCGATAAACAGGATGCCCTCCTATTTCAGACTTTCCATCAACAACTTCTTCATTTGCAAGCACTGTACGAAGCTCTGGGCACCAATTAACAGCTACTTCTTCCTCATAAGCCAAACCTTTGTTGTATAATTGCAAGAAAATCCATTGTGTCCACTTGTAATAATTAGGATCTGTGGTGTTTATTTCCTTAGACCAATCATAAGAGAAGCCTAATTGGTTAATTTGACGCTTAAAATTGCTAATATTCTCAGCAGTAGTGATGCTAGGATGGGTCCCTGTTTTGATAGCATATTGCTCTGCAGGCAATCCGAAAGCATCCCAACCCATCGGATGCAATACATTAAATCCTTTCATTCTCTTAAATCTTGCTACAATGTCTGTTGCAACATATCCGAGAGCATGTCCGACGTGGAGACCAGATCCAGACGGATAAGGAAACATGTCTAGAACATAATATTTTGGCTTTTTACTATCAGTACCGGTTTTAAATGTTTCGTTTTCAGACCAATACTTCTGCCATTTTGGTTCAATTGTTTTGTGATTATAGGCCAAGGTTTAATAGAAATTCTTGATTTGTTTCATCCAATCTACAATAATAGCATTCACATCAACAGGTTGATCTGCTGTTGCTCCATATCCACCGCGCATAGAAGAGTTTGTTGTATTTCCAAATGCATTTGTCATTGGGCCATCAAAATCGTCATCCTGCAATATTGAATTGGTCATAAATTTAGCAATAACCCTTGTTGTTTTTGGATCTCTAAAAATAATATGAGATTGTCTTGGGTCTGCAGTAGAACCATAAACTGGATCAAAACTGAAGTCTTCAAATACAACTTCTACTGCTAATTCTCCATTTGTTTCTGGTGGAAGAATTTCGAATCCTATTTTCACAAGCTCTGACTGAATAGCTTGAATATGCTCTACCATAAATGGATCTTGAATATGGTCATTGATAAACTCTTCAATTTTATTTGTCTCGCTAAGCTTAACCTTTTTTCTTCTAAACTGACCATGTAAGTCTGCAGTAAAGATAATTAATAGTAAGAACGATAATAAATAAACACTTTTTTGCAATTTCATTGTATTCTCCCGGTTTTATATTGCACAACCAATTATACCTCTTTTTTTGTAATAATCCTGGTGATAATCTTCGGCATCATAGAAATCATCTAAAGGTGCTAACTCTGTAACAACCTTTGATTGGAACTTTCCAGATTCATTTACTTGATTAATTTTAATTTCAACTAATGTTTTCTCCTCTTCATTCCTATAAAATACTGCTGATCGATATTGAGACCCTACATCAGGACCTTGTCTATCAATTGTTGTGGGATCATGCAGGTCAAAAAAAGTATCTAAAAGCTGTTCGTAAGATATAACATCTGAATCATACACTACCTGCACTGCTTCAGCATGATCTGTTATCCCAGTACATACTAGCTCATAGGAAGGATTTTTAGCTTTACCCCCTGTATAACCCACAGTAGTTGATTTTACGCCTTCTAATTGCTGAAATGTGGACTCTACACCCCAAAAACATCCAGCAGCAAAGAAAGCTTCTTTTTGATTTTTATTTTCTTCTGCCATAACCATGCTAAAAAAACTAAGCAAAAATAAGCAGAATTTATACAAACTTCTATTTACTGTGATCATAATACATCCATGCTCCGATTAAACTCATAGGGATTGATATAATTCCACCAATAACTGGAACTAGAAAAGAAGCAAAAAATATTCCAATTCCCACTACGATTGAATTTAAAAATCTTTTCGTTTTCATCCGATTATAAGTTAATACTATTTTCATGATGTTAGTAAAACAAAAAAGTCTCTTAAGATTTGATCAATAAGAGACTTTTCAGTTGGCTACCAATAAAATTGGTTAAATCTTTATACAATTAATGTCTATTTAGCTCATTTAGAATGTTTTTTAGCTCATTTCGTATCTCAACAAGAACTGATATATCACCTCTACTAAGCTGTTTCGAATCAGATTGAATGCTAGAACCACCTTTCTTCATCTCTTCTATTGCACCTTTAATGGTAAATTTTTTATCATAAAGTAATTCTTTAATTTGAAGTATTACATTAATGTCCTTCTGTTTGTAGGTTCTATTTCCTGCTTTATTTTTAGAAGGTTTTAGTAATGGAAACTCTGACTCCCAATACCTTAAAACATAAGGTTTAAGGCTTGTAAGTTCACTTACTTCTTTAATGCTGTAATATAGTTTTGTTTTTGATTCAAGCATCACTTTAGGTTATTATTTTTTAAAGAAAAAAACAAGCAATTAAAGTGATTCTTTAATACTGATATCTACAGAACAGTGCTTGGATTAGAATACTCTAGATTATGAGCATCTGCAACTTCTTGATTTACGAGACAGCCATTGTAAGTATTTAATGCCATTAGAAGGTTTGAATTAGATTTTAATCCTTCTGCCCCATCATTAGCTAGTCTTGCAATAAATGGTCTGGTAGCTTCATTTAGCGCATTAGTGGCGGTAAATGGTACTGCAGAAGGTATATTCCTTACACAGTAATGGATAACACCATCAATTTCATAAGTAGGTTCATCATGTGTAGTTGCCTTGGATGTTTCAAAACAACCCCCTTGATCAATAGAAACATCTGATAAAATGCTCTTATCTTGCATCAGATTGAGCATCTCTTTTGTAATTACTGTTGGCGGTTTTGCTCCCGGAGTTAATACTGCGCCAATAACAACATCTATTGTTGGTAATAACCCTTCTATGAGTTCTTTAGAGGATAATCCTATATTTACTGCGGGATATTGATTTTTTATACTTGAAAGAAGATCGTTGTTAATGTCTAATATTGTTGTATTAGCACCCAAACCTAAACTCATCTGCATGGCATTAACACCCACGATACCAGCACCAATAATTAATATGTTGGCTGGATCTGCAAGAGAAGTTCCTGATATTAGCTTTCCTTTTCCTCCCTTACTCTTCTTTAACAATTCAATTGCGTCTAAAAGAGATAATCTTCCAGCAATTTCGCTCATAGGTTTGAGCATAGGAGTTTCATTATTAATCACTACAGTTTCATATGCAAGGGCTGTCACCTTGTGTTCTAGAAGTTTTTCTGTTAAAATTTTTGATGAACTAAGATGAAGGTAGGTAAAAAGCATTTTTCCTTCCATCATTTCTACTTCCTCTAAGGAAGGTTCTTTGACTTTTACAATTAAATCAGCTTCATTAAATATGTCGGTAGCATTATCCAAGATCACGCAACCAAGAGCTGCATATTCTTCGTCCCTATATCCACTATCAACGCCTGCATTTTTTTGAATAAATAGTTGATGTGAACTTTCGATTAAAAGTTTTGCTGACTCAGGATTAATCGATACACGATACTCCTGAGAAATAATCTCTTTAGGAACGCCAATTTTCATAGTGAACTTTGTTATTTAAGGTTAAATATCTTTAATTATTCAGGTTTATCCATTAGCAATTTCATGCTAAAGTTTAAACGACCCTGCTTATCAATTTCAAATAATTTAATCTTTACAGCATCTCCCACTGACAGTACATCACTCACTTTATTAACTCTTTCCCAAGCTAATTGCGATATATGTACTAAACCTTCACGTCCTGGAGCAAATTCTACAAAAGCACCGAATTCCATTAGCTTTGTAACTTTACCGTCAAAAACAGTACCAACTTTTGGATCTTCAGTAACCGCTTTAACTTGAGCTATAGCATTATCAAGAAGTGCTTTATCTGCTGCTGACACACTAACAGTTCCATCATCTTCAATATTGATAACACATTCAGCTCTTTCTTGAATTGCTTTAATGTTCTTTCCACCTGGACCAATAAGGGCTCCAATTTTCTCTTTATCAATTTTAAATGATTCAATCTGAGGTGCATATTCAGATAATGCATTTGGGGTACTTATTGCTTTATTCATTTCATCAAGAATATGCAATCTACCTTCATTTGCTTGTTCAAGCGCATTAGATAAAACATCCATAGGCAGTCCAGGTACTTTCAAGTCTAACTGAATTGCACTAATTCCGTCTTTAGTACCAGCAACCTTAAAGTCCATATCTCCTAAGAAGTCTTCGGTACCTAAAATATCACTTAGAACAGCGTAGTTATCACCATCCATGATTAAACCCATAGCAATACCCGCTACATGCTCTTTAATTGGTACTCCTGCGTTCATCATTGCTAATGAACCACCACAAACAGATGCCATTGATGATGATCCGTTTGACTCAGTAATTTCTGAAACAATACGAATTGTATATGGAAATTCTTCCGATGAAGGAAGAATAGGTTTTAGTGATCTTTCCGCAAGATGACCATGACCAATTTCTCTTCTATTTGTAAAACCAATTCTACCAGTTTCCCCTACACAATATGGAGGAAAGTTGTAATGTAATAAGAATGATTTTTTATAGTCGCTTGCCATAGAATCTATGATTTGCTCATCTCTACTAGAACCTAGAGTTAAAGCAGCAATTGCTTGTGTTTCTCCTCTAGTAAATAAAGCAGATCCATGAACGCGAGGAAGTAAAGATGGAACAATACTAATTTGCCTAACATCCGCTAAACCTCTTCCGTCAATTCTAACTTTTTTATCTAATACAGTTTTTCTCACCGCATTTTTAAACATAACTTTAATATGATTTTTAACTTCTGGATACATTACTTCATCGTCAACAAAAGGCTCTGAAGCTTCTTTCGCAATTGCATTGTACTCATCATCTCTTGCTTGCTTAGAATCAATATCAAATATTTTTTCAATTTTTCCTGCATAAGCATCCTCAAGTGATTTTTCAATTTCATCGCTTAGAATCTTTGTATCTACAACTTCATAAGAATTATCAAAATGTTCTGAAAATTCCATTTGAAGATCGACAATATCATTAATACCGTCCATTGCAACATCCAATGCTTCTAAAATTGTTTTTTCTGGAACAAAATTAGAACCACCTTCAATCATACAAATCTTATCTTTTTTACCTGTAACCATAAGGTCTAGGTCAGATGATTCCATTTGTTCATTTGTTGGATTTAAAATATACTCTCCATCAATTAATCCAACTTTAACAGAAGCTATTGGACCATCAAATGGTACTGGTGATAATAACAAAGCTGCAGAAGCGCCAATTGCTGCTACTACATCTGGTGTATTAATACCATCATAAGACATTGTGGTTAACATAATTTGTAATTCATTTCTATAATTCTTAGGAATTAAAGGTCTAATTGGACGATCTGTTAGACGTGAAGTTAAAACTTCAGCATCAGTTGGTTTCGCCTCTCTTTTAAAGAAACCTCCAGGTATCTTTCCACCTGCATAATGTTTTTCTCTATATTCAACTTGCATTGGAAGAAAGTCTATACCTTCTCTCGGTTCAGCTGAACAACAAACTGTTGCAAGCATTGCTGTGTCTCCATAACTAATAAATACAGATCCACCTGCTTGTCTTGCTATTTGGCCTGATTCAATTTTTAATAGTCGGCCTGCTATATTCTTTTCTACTTTTATCATAATTTCTTCTTTATAATCCTCTTATTGATAG
>JBJKZN010000013.1:0-9650 GCA_045560315.1 Fidelibacterota bacterium
AACTTTCTCAATGGATACTTATAGCTTTTTAAATCCAATTTAGAATAAGAATTAGGAATACCTTCAAATACATTCAAGTAAGATTGTGGAAAATTGAAAATTCTAAACAGTATGTCACTCACAATTGGGGTTTGAGATAGCTGATGAAACCAAGTTGGCTTAAATCCATCTTTGGGCGCTGTTATAGCAGTATTCATTACTATTAATCCATCAATCTTCTTCCCAGCTCTCATTGCGCCAGCAATACCAATCATTCCACCCCAGTCATGTACTACTAGACCGATAGAATCTTCTTTAATTGTTTTAAAAAAATTAGCCATCCATTCTGTATGTGCCTCTAAGGAATGTTCATTTATTTTGATTTTATCAGAAAATCCAAACCCAATTAAGTCCGGAACAATCAATCTTGCTGAAACATCATCAAGCTGATCTAATACTTTTTTATAGAGATATCCCCACATAGGATTGCCATGAACAAGAACAATAGGTCTTCCAGTTCCCTTTTCCATAACATGCATATTCTTTGTACCTACCTTAATATTATAATGATTGTAAGGTAAATGACTTAAAAGCCAATCAGGAATTTGATTATTATGATTTTTATCCATTTTTTTCAAAAAATTAATCAAAAAATGCTTTTTAAACTTGACTAAAATAAAAAAAAATAAATAAGTTACCGGTGCCAACCAATAAGCTTTTCGAAAGCTACAAGTATTTGCAGACAGTCTCTTTATTAGAGCGGAATATACAAACTATATATGTATAGCTGTGTATTGAATTAAATTTAAAATGAATAAGGGTAAGAGTATTATTTAGAGTTATGGCAGCAGAAGCAATTGAAATAGATTTTCCTAAGGAAAACGAAAAAAATCCGAATATCGATTCGGAACTTAAAAATCAGATTTTAGGATTCAACATCAAAGAATCAATGAATGATTCAAATCAAACAGATGAAGATCCATGTCCAAAAGAGTTCCAAATTAATGAGTATTATAAAGATGATGAATTAGGGAAAAGTGTATTAGAAATGAAATACTTAGCACCATGGGAAAAACATCCATGGGATTTATGGAAACGTCAAGCTAAAGCATTAGCAAGCGTAGAAAAAACCGAAGAGCTTCAAGAAAAATGGGAAGCTGATTTTTTTGAAGCATTAAAAAATTTCAAATTTGTACCAGGTGGAAGAATCATGCATGGTGCAGGTAGAGAAGATATTACAACAACGTTAAATAACTGCTATGTTGTAGGAATTAAGACCGATTCTATTAAATCTATATATGATTGTGTTATTCAAGAAGCTATGACATATAAATATGGAGGTGGTTGCGGGCATGATCTATCTGTCCTTAGACCTTCAGGAGATGCCATTGTAGGTACAGGCGGTGATTCTTGTGGCCCTGTTGGATTTATGAACTTATTCAGTGAAAACACAAACACTATAGCTCAACATGGTAGACGTGGCGCAAATATGCAAACATTACGAGTTGATCATCCTGATATCAAAAAATTTATTGAAATCAAAACCGGTGATGTTGATATGGTTAAATATTCTAATATATCAGTTTTTTTAACAGATGATTTTATGGAAGCTGTTCAAAATGATGCTGATTTTGATTTACAATGGGGTGGAAAAGTTTATGAAACAGTAAATGCCAAAGAACTTTGGATGAAAATTATTACACATGCACATGCTAGTGCAGAGCCAGGACTTCTATTCTGGGATACAATGAAGAAATATCATAATGCAGAATACTGTAGTCCTCTAGTTTCAACTAATCCATGCGCAGAACAACCTCTGCCTGATGGTGGATGTTGCAACCTTGGAGCGTTAAATTTAGAACGTTTTGTTGATAGTGATGGAAATTTTGATTTTGATGGATTCCGTGAAACTACCGCCATTGGTACAAGATTCCTGGACAATGTAATAGACTATAATGTTGATCGTCATGCACTTGAAGATCAAAAACAAAATGCTATCAACGATAGAAGGGTTGGTTTAGGCATTCTTGGTTTGGGTGATATGCTCGTAAAAATGGGAATTAAATATGATTCAGATGAAGCGCTAGAGACTATCGGAAAGATTATGAAAATTCATAGAGATACTGCTTATGAAATTAGCGCTGCATTAGCAGAAGAAAAAGGTCAATTTCCTAACTTTGATTGGGATGGATACTCTGAGAGTCTTTTTATTCAAGATCTATCAGAAGAACTTCAAGAAAAAATTAAAAATCATGGTATTAGAAATTCTACACTAACTACAGTCGCTCCAACAGGAAGTGGTGCTATTGTTGCAAGAGTAACTTCAGGTGTGGAGCCAATTTTTGCTACCTCCTATCAAAGAAAAGTAAAGAGAAATGATAGTCTTGGAAAAGAATTTGACACATTTACCGTTTATCATCCTGTTGTTAAAGAAATTTTTGGTGATGATAAAAATTTACCTGAACATGTTGTAACCGCACATGATGTAGATCCATATTTCAGAGTAAAAATGCAAGGTGAAGTTCAAAAATATATTGATAGCTCAATTTCTTCTACGGTAAATCTATCAGAAGATACTACTGTAGATACTGTAGCTGATATCTATATGACCGCTTATAAAGGAAACCTAAAGGGTATTACGGTATATAGAGAGGGTTCTAGAGAAGGTATCTTGATTACTGATGAAAAAGCCAATGAAAAAACTAACACTCAAGAATTAACAGAAGATGTTAATCCTAAGAAAACTGCTAGAAATAGACCTCAAATAACTACGGGACGAACAAGAAGAATGAGAACCGGAGATGGAACTCTCTATATTACTGTCAATGAAGATGAAAATGGCTTATGTGAAGTATTTACAGCTATTGGAAAAGCAGGTGGAACCGTTGCTGCACAGACAGAAGCAATTAGCAGATTAATCTCTCTTGCATTAAGATCTGGTATAGATCCAAACAGCGTAATTAATCAATTAAAAGGAATTAGTGGACCTAACCCGACATGGGAAGACGGACAATTGATTCTATCAACTCCAGATGCCATTGGAAGAGCTTTAGAAACTTTTCTAGATGGTGATGAAAATTCTGAACTAGAAGACAGAGTTCAGTTTGAAATAGCAGAAGAACCTACCCAATCAAAACAAACACATGGAATGCACTGCATCGACTGCGATGGCTATGAAGTAGTGAACGAAGGTGGTTGTTATATATGTAAAGATTGTGGTTGGTCTAAGTGCGAATAATTCCTAAGAATATTACCTTTAACGACTTTTCTAGATTCACGCCCAATCTTTCACCATATCAGATTTTTAAGTTAGGTAGTTTTGGTGGAGCATATTGGAGACCCATATACTCTGAAACTAACCAAGAATCATATAATAATTTATATTTAGAATTACCTAATGAATGGTGGAATGATATAGATAAAAAATATCTCATATCAGAAAAAGAAGACATAACATTGAATCAATATAAAGTTCACAGTGGTACTACCTTAGAATATTGGGAATCAAAAAATTGGATTAATCCTATTGATCCATATGGTTGGGTTCAATGGTATTGTCATTTTTATAATGGAAGAAGAAGTCATGATGATGAGAGACAAGTGCAGAGGTGGAAAAACTTTTCTGGGGCAAATGGTAGATGGAGACTAAGACTCATTAGCATGATTCTTAAAAAAAATACACAATATAATGATAAATCAATTAGTCCTGTTATAAGACAAGGATTACAGCACTGGGGATATCAATTGACAGAGGAAGATTTTCAGGAAGCTATTTGGAAAAGATAGCTTAGTTATCTAAAATTTCTTTTTCTTTAGCTTCTTGACTGGAATTGAGTCTCTTAATAAAAGAATCAGTAACTTCCTGCATTTCATCCATAAATCTTTTCATGCTATCTTCAGGAATTTTTTCATCTTCTTCTATTTTTTTAGCAGACTGGATGAGCTCTCTACGAATATTTCTTACTGAAATTCTTCCATCTTCGATAACTTTTGAAGCTAATTTAACTAAATCTTGCCTTCTCTCTGCTGATAAAGGAGGAAAAGTAATCATAATGCTGTTTCCATTATTTGAAGGGTTAATTCCTAGATCAGACTCTAAAATTCCTCTCTCAATATCATCAATGGCTGTCTTATCAAATGGCTGTATACTAATAGTGACTCCATCCATTACAGAAATATTAGCAATTTGATTTAAAGGGGTGTCATTATCATAGTACTTTACCATGATATTGTTAAACATATCAGGGTTCGCTCTTCCTGTTCTTATTTTATTTAACTCTGATGTGACAAAAATAAGGGTTTGCTCCATCTTATCTTTTGCAAGCTGAATATTTTGATCTAACATAATTAATTATTAGAATTTTCGCCTAGGGAAAAACGAACAAAACGATTAATAGTGATATTCTCTCCAAGTTTGGAAACTCCCTCTTGAATTAATTGTCCAATTGTAACATCCGGATTCTTCACAAATGATTGATGTACAAGACAATTATCCTCTTTAAATTTTTTCAATTTACCTTCAACAATTTTTTCAACTACATCGTCTGGCTTACCGCTAGATTTTGCTTGATCTGTGTAAATTTCTTTTTCTTTAGCGATAATGTCATCAGAAATATTGTCTTCATCGATAGCCATTGGATTCGAAGCTGCAATTTGCATTGCAACATTATTTGCTAGTTCTAGGAAACCATCAGTTTTTGCAACAAAATCAGTTTCACATCCCATCTCTAACAAAACACCTAACTTACTACCATGATGAATGTAAGAAACAACTAAACCTTCATTAGCATCTCTAGAAGATTTTTTCTCTGCTTTTGCAATTCCAGACTTTCTTAAAAAATCTACTGCTAAATCTAAATCCCCTTTAGATTCAACTAAAGCTTTCTTGCAATCCATCATTCCAGCTCCAGTTCTTTCTCTTAAAGTCTTGACTAATTTTGCGTCAATGCTCATAAAATTATGCTTCTTTTTTTTCTTCGATTTTGTTCTCTGCTGCTTCAGCTTTTTTAGCTTCTTCAGCTTTTTTGTTTTTCTGTGCAACGCCTATAATTGCATTGGCTATTTCTGTTACCAATAATTGTATAGTTCTTATAGAATCATCATTAGCAGGAATTGGGTAAGTACATAGTGCTGGATCCGTATTAGAATCCACAATGCATACTATTGGAATCTCAAGTTTTTGTGCTTCTTTTATAGCAATAGATTCAGTTTTACCATCGACAATCACAATCATATTGGGTAATCTTCTCATGTCTTTAATTCCTCTATGCTGATCTGAAAGCTTAATTTTTTCACGATTTAACTTTAGAATTTCTTTCTTTGTCAAATCTTCAAATACAGTTGATCCTTCTTTTTCTAAGGAGTGTAATCTTTTAATGCTTTTCTTGACGGTAGAAAAATTAGTTAATGTTCCGCCTAGCCATCTTTCTACTACATAAAACATTCCACATCTATCAGCTTCTTGCTGTATAACGTCTTTAGCATGTTTTTTTGTACCAACAAATAGTATTTCTCCATTCTTTTCTACAGTACTGGTAATAGATTGTAAAGCCTTTTCAAGGCCATCAAGAGTGTGGTCTAAATTAATGATGTCAATGCCATTCTTCTGGGAAATAACATAGTCTTTAAAATTTGGATCAGTTTTGCTTGAGACGTGCCCAAAATGAGCACCAGAGTTTAATAAATCTTCTTTTGTAATTTTTTGCATATATTTCTTATCTCTTAGAGAATTGGAATTTCTTTCTTGCTCCAGGTTGACCATATTTCTTTCTCTCTACTTCTCTAGCATCTCTTGTTAATAAACCGTGTGATTTTAATTGAGATCTAAATTCTTTATCTACTTTTAAAAGAGCTCTTGCTATACCAAGTTGAATTGCTCCAGCTTGACCGGTTAATCCACCACCAGATACATTGATTTTTAAATCATATTTATCCTTAAGATTTAATACCTCTAAAGGTTTCATCGCATGAATTACTAGAGATTCTCTTTTTAGATATGAATCGATGTCAGATTTTTTATTAACTGTAAAAGTTCCAGATCCATCAGACAAATAAACTCTTGCAGTTGAGTTTTTTCTTCTTCCTACTCCATTAAAAAATTCTTTTGCCATTAAATAGAACTCCATTCAGTTGGTTGTTGTGCTTCGTGTCCATGATTAGCGTCTTTATAAACTCTAAGATGTGTCATAATCTCTCTACCAAGTCTATTTTTTGGTAACATCCCTTTTATAGCATTTACAACTACCTTATCTGAATCATTCTTCATTAAATCTTTATAATTTGTGAATTTCACTCCTCCTGGATATCCAGAATGACTAAAATATTTTTTAGAGTCAGCCTTGTTGCCTGTTAGTCTTATTTTATCTGCATTTACTATAATTACAGCATCGCCCATGTATAAATTAGGTGCATAATTAGCCCTATGTTTTCCTCTTAAGATCTGAGCTACTTGGGATGCAAAACGCCCTAACACCTGATTGTCGGCATCTAGCAACCACCATTGTTGCTTTATATCTTTCGCTGATACTGTATTTGTTATCTTTTTCATTAAAGTCTTAAAAATGCCTCAAAACTTAATTGATGTGATTCCATTAGTCAATGATTAATGATAGAGGGTTTTATAAAGTATAAAGCTTGTTTTTTGATACTACGTGTTTCACTTTTCCTACCATCTCATGGCCGAGGAATGGAGAGTTTGAAGATTTAGAGTAAATATCCTGATTTGAGAATGTCCATTTCTCATTTGGATCAATAATAGTAATTTGAGCTTTCTTCCCCACTTCAAATAAATTCCTATCAATATTCATAATCTTTCTTGGATTGACCGTTAGTTTCTCAATTAAAGATTTTAGGCTCATTCCATTATCTTTTACTAATACTTTATTAACAACACCAAAACAACTCTCTAGACCAATCATACCAAATTCTGCATCATTAAAGGTAGTTTCTTTATCCTCTAATGTATGTGGTGCATGATCTGTAGCAATACAGTCAATTACACCGCTCTTAATAGCCTCAATAAGCTTCTTTCTATCTGCTCTTCCTCTAATTGGTGGACCAACCTTCAAATTTGTATTAAAAGCATCAATGTCTTCATCTGAAAAGTATAAATGATGAGGAGAAACCTCTGAGGTAATATTTTTTGATTTAAACTTCTTAATTAAATCAACAGCTTCCTTTGTAGAAACATGAAGCATATGCAACTTAGCATCTAAAGAAGATGCTAGTAATAAATCTCTATATACCATTATAGCTTCAGCTAAACTAGTATTACCTTTTAATCCCAGATTGCTCGATGTTTTACTTGCATTCATAACACCATCATTTCTTAAATAAATATCTTCAGCGTGGTTTAAAATTGGAAGATCAACCATCTTAGCATATGTCAAGGCTAGTTTCATAAATTGAGGATTCTGTATTGGTATTCCATCGTCAGTAAAAGCTATCGCACCATTCTTTTTCATTAGCATCATCTCAGTAAGATGCTTTCCTTCTGAATCTTTTGATACCGCACCAATTGGGAAAATATCTATTGGTAAATTTTTACTTTTGCTTGCGATATAATATATATGCTCTGGAGAATCAATAATTGGGTCTGTATTTGGCATTGTACAAACTTGCGTGAATCCTCCTGCAAGAGCAGCAAAAGAACCAGATGATAGATTTTCTTTATCTTCTCTACCAGGCTCTCTGAAATGCACATGAATATCACAAAAACCATGAGTAACAACTAAACCTTTGCAATCAATAATATTAAAATCTTTACCTTTTGATGGTATGGAATCTTTAATCTTAGAAATTGCACCATTCTCAACTAATAAATCGCCAACAAAGGTCTTTTTTGAAAAGGGGTCAATTATTCTACCACCTTTTAACAATAACTTTTTTGTATTTGTATTATCTATCATAATTTTTCCGATTTATCTCCAAGTAAAAGATATAAGATAGACATTCTTGATGCCACACCATTTAATACCTGGTCGAGAATCACTGCATTATCTGAATCTGCAATTTTACTATCAATCTCTACCCCTCTATTCATAGGTCCTGGATGCATAATAACAATGTCTTTTTTCAACTTACTTATTCTTTCATATGTTAACCCAAATTCACTATGATATTCTCTTTTAGATGGAATTCTGCCTAAATGCATTCTCTCAAGTTGAATGCGAAGCCCAATCACAACATCGCACCACTTTAAAACTTCATCAATATTATGTGTAACATTTATTCCCAATTTCTGTGCATTGCTTGGTAATAGAGTGCTAGGACCGCAAACTACAACCTCAGCCCCTAGTTTCTTAAGCGCAAAAATATCACTTCTTGCTACTCTACTATTTAAAATATCACCTATAATGCCAACTTTTAGGTCTTTTATCTTACCAAATTTCTCCTTAATTGTTACCATATCTAAAATAGCCTGAGTAGGATGTTCATGCGATCCATCTCCTGCGTTAATAACACCACCATCTATATATTCAGTTAATTTTAATGCTGATCCAGGATGTCTATGTCTAATGACAGCACCATCTATCTTCATTGCATCAATGTTTTGAATAGTATCTTTTAGAGTTTCTCCTTTTTTGACACTGCTCGTTGATGAAGAAAAATTGATACTATCTGCTCCAAGTCTTTTTTCAGCTAATGAAAAGCTAATTTTTGTTCTTGTAGAGTTCTCAAAAAACATATTAACAATAGTTTTTCCCTTCAATAAAATTGCTTTTCTTTCTGGACTTTCTAGGATTTCTTTGAATTTAAAAGAGGTATCAATTATTTTATTCAAATCAGAGGTTGGAAAATTTTCTAAACCGATAAGATGTTTGCTTTTTAGCATAATTTTTTTTCCAATTGGCGCAAACTTAGTTCATTTCAACTAATTTATCAACTATATCATTAATACCAATATTGTCCATATCAAATACGCTATCAAAAGTCTGATTTTCAAACCATTTCATTTGTCTTTTTGCATATTGTCTCGTACGAATATGAATCTTTTCTATTGCATCATCCATTGATATATCTTTATCTAAAAAAGATGATATTTCGCTGAAACCTATATAATCTATATGATCAATGTTGTATTTCTTTTCTCTAATAGATTGCACCTCTTCAATCATTCCATCTTCTATCATAGCTAAAATTCTTTGATAAATCCTCTTTTGTAAATTTTCTCTCGATATTTTTAGATAAATAGTATGAAAATTTTTATAAAACTTACTTTTTTTATTATCAGATTTAAAATTTTCAGTCATATTCTTTCCAGTAATCTTATATATTTCAAGCGCTCTAATAAGCCTCTTTTTGTTATTGGGATGTACCTTCTTTGAATACTCTGGATCAATAGAGACCAACTGCTGATATAGAGTATCTTTTCCTCCATCAATATACTCTTCCTCTAACAAAGATCTTATCTTGAGATCTGTTCTGCTTCCATCAAAAATACCTTCTACTAATGATTTTAAGTACAATCCAGTCCCTCCACATAGAATAGGGGTCTTTTTATTGTCTAGAATTGTTAAAATTGTTTTATCTATTAAACGAACATATTCACCAGCAGAAATACTATCATTTAAATCTTTTATTCCAATCAAATGATGTTTAACGCTATTTAATTCTTCTGGTGACGGTTGTGCTGTTCCGATTGGAATCATCTTATAGATTTGTCTTGAATC
>JBJKZN010000014.1:0-9575 GCA_045560315.1 Fidelibacterota bacterium
TGTTAAGAAAGTATTAAAAGACAATCCAAATGAAGTAAAAAGATTTCAAGATGGTGAAGAGAAACTATTAAGCTATTTTATGGGTAAGGTAATGAAAGAATCAAAAGGAAAAATAAATCATGAAATTATTAGTGAAGAATTATTAAAAAAGCTTAAATAATTTTTCTACTACAACCGCTATCGCAATTATAGCAAAAATAAATCCTGTTAGTGCTAACCCTTCCATAATTAAAACTTTTTTCCTTTAGCAGACAACTCTTTAATCACAGAGTCTATACCTTTTTTATCGATAATCTTAAGGCCTTTTGCTGAAACTTTAAGAGTAATTGATTTATTTAAACTATCGACCCAGAAAGTCTTCTTCTGGAGATTTACATCAAATCTTCTTCTAGTTTTATTGTGTGCATGACTAACATTGTTACCATACATTACTTTTTTGCCTGTTACTTCACAAACTCTTGACATTTTTTTAACCTTTTATGTTTAATTTCAATCAAACTCCGGCAAATTTAAACTAATAATTGAACCGAACAAACAAAAAGAATTATGATTGATTTAAATAAAAAAATAAAAATTGGATCTTTAAATCTAGATTTCCCTTTCTTTTTAGCTCCTATGGCAGGAGTAACTGATTATGCATACAGAGTAATTGCAAAGGAATTTGGTGCAGGTATAGTTTATTCTGAATTTGTTTCAGCGCATGGCATTATCAGAGAAAATGAAAAAACCTTGAAAATGATTGAATTTTCAGAATTTGAGAGGCCAATTGGTATTCAAATCTTTGGTGATACTCCTGAAGTTATGGAGAAGGCTGCCCGATTAGTCTATGAAAAGTTTAAACCCGACCTTATTGATATTAATTATGGCTGCCCTGTTCCAAAAGTCACCACAAAAGGTGCTGGATCTGCGGCACTAAAGGATTTGTGTTTAATGGAAGACATTACTGCTGCAGTTGTTGATTCTGTTAAAGAAGTCCCAATCACTGTAAAAATGCGAGCAGGTTGGAATTCTGAAAATATTGTCAGTACAGATGCAGGTATAAAACTAGAAAAAATTGGTATTAAGGCTATCACATTACATCCAAGAACAACTGTTCAGATGTATAAAGGAAAAGCGGATTGGTCATTAATAAAAGAATTAAAAGAAAATGTAAATATTCCAGTAATAGGCAATGGAGATATTAAAAGTAT
This sequence comes from Fidelibacterota bacterium, assembly GCA_045560315.1. Taxonomy (GTDB): domain Bacteria; phylum Fidelibacterota; class Marinisomatia; order Marinisomatales; family Marinisomataceae; genus Marinisoma. The sequence continues at coordinate 1,191 of JBJKZN010000014.1, forward strand.
AGAAGATATCGAAAAAATGTTTTCATTAACAAAATGCGATGGAATCATGATTGGCAGAGCTGCTCTTGGCAATCCTTGGTTTTTTACTCAGATTAAAAAATATATGAAAAATGAAGATTTTAATGATATAAGTTTTAATGAAAGATTGGATATTTGTGAGAAACATTTAGACTTACTTGTTGAAACACATGGTGAGGTTGTAGGAACTAATAATATGAAAAAACACTTTGGTTGGTATTTCAAAAACTTTCCAAATGCGTCGGCATTGAGAAAAAAATTAGTTTTAGTAAAGAATTATTCTCAAATGAAGGATATTTTAATTAATATTAGGCACTAAAAACAAAAGGAAAAATTATGGACAAAAATTTTAAAGCAGTTAATGCTCCAATTATAGATTTTGAGCCTGGCTCAAAACATCGTGAAGAATTAATAAAGGAGATTGAAAGACAGTCAAATAGAGAAAAAGAGATTCCAGTAATTATTCATGGAAAAGAATATTATACCGGTAACACAAAAACGTGTACAAAACCTCATAATCATCAACATATTCTAGGAACATATCATGAAGCTGGAGAGAAAGAAATTGAAATGGCAATAGAATCCAATCTTGAAGCATGGAAATCTTGGTCAAACACTTCTCTTGACTACAGAGCTTCAATTTTTAAAAAAGTTGCTGACTTGATTGATGGCCCTTACAGATATAAGATTAATGCTGCAGCAATGCTTGATCTTGGAAAAAGTGTTTTTCAAGCAGAAGTTGATGCGTCGTGCGAACTTATAGATTTTTTAAATTTTAATATTGAGTTTGCTTATAAAATGCAAGAAACATTTACTCCTATTTCCCCAGAGGGAATGCACAATGCATTAGAATTTAGACCACTTGAAGGTTTTGTTTTTGCTATTGCCCCATTTAATTTCTTCAGTATTGGAGGAAATTTAGCTATTGCTCCTGCTGTTGTTGGTAATACAGTATTGTGGAAACCAGCAAGTAGTGTTATTTATTCATCTTATGTAATTATGGAACTCTATAAAGAAGCTGGACTTCCTGATGGAGTTGTTAATTTTCTTCCAGGATCTGGATCACAAATTGGAAACAAAGTTTTAAATCATAAAGACCTAGCTGGTGTTCATTTTACCGGATCTACAGAAACATTTAGGTCAATATGGAAAACGGTATCTGATAATATAGAAAATTATAAGAACTATCCTAAGCTCGTCGGAGAAACAGGTGGAAAAGACTTCTGTATAGCTCATGAATCTGCGAATATTGATGCTTTAGTAACTGGAATGGTTCGAGGAGCATTTGAGTACCAAGGACAAAAATGCTCAGCAATGTCTAGGGCTTATCTTCCTAAAAATCAATGGAATGAAATTAAAGAGAAACTAATCAAAGAAGTTGCAACTATTGATGTTGGACCAACTGAAGATTTGAAGAACTTTGTTAATGCTGTTATTGATGAAAATGCTTTTGATAAGATTGCTTCTTATATTGATTTTGCTAATGACGCAGATGATTGTGACGTTTTATGTGGAGGAACATATGATAAATCAAAAGGATATTTTATTCAACCTACCGTTGTTGTAACAAGCAATCCTCACTTTAAAACTCTAGAAGAAGAAATCTTTGGACCAGTACTGACAATTTATGTTTATGATAACAATAAATGGTCAGAAACATTAGATCTTATTGATAATACTTCCCCTTATGCATTAACTGGATGTGTTTTTTCAGAAGACAAAGCTATTGCTGAAGAAGTAAAATCAACACTAAGATTTGCAGCTGGTAATTTCTATATAAATGATAAACCAACTGGTGCTGTTGTAGGACAACAACCTTTTGGAGGTAGTCGAGCTTCCGGTACAAATGATAAAGGTGGATCTATGCTTAATCTTCTAAGATGGACTTCACCAAGGACAATTAAAGAAACATTTGAGCCACCTAAGGATTACCGTTATCCTTATATGGATTAATATGAAAATTCACGAATATCAAGCTAAAGAAATTCTTAAAAAGTTTAATGTTCCTATCCAGGAAGGTTATGCTATTGACAATAGCAGAGATATTGATAGTACTATTAAAAAAGTACAAGCTGACTTTAACAGCGAAGCTGTAATCGTCAAAGCTCAAATTCATGCTGGAGGTCGAGGAAAAGGTGGTGGAGTTAAATACTGCTCTACTTTTGAAGATGCTCAAGATGCTGCTAATACAATTTTAGGAATGAATTTAATTACTCACCAAACAGGCCCAGAAGGCAAAATGGTCAATAAAATTCTTATTACGGAAGCTTTAGATATTGAAAAAGAATACTATTTTGCTATTACCTTTGATAGATCTAAAAATTCTGATGTGTTTATAGTTTCTAGTGAAGGTGGTGTGGATATTGAAGAAGTAGCAGAAAATAATCCTGAACAAATTATTAAAGCATGGATTGATGACTCACCTAATGCTCTAGATAGTGCAGTAAAAGAAATTATTACATCTTTATCGCTTGAAAAATTTGAAAATGTAGGACAGATGTTCAAAGACCTGTATAAATGTTATATTGAATCAGACTGTTCCCTTTTAGAAATAAATCCTTTGGTATCAACAACCAACAAAGAAATTATAGCTCTTGATGCAAAAGTGGACATTGATTCTAATTCTCTATTTAGACACCCTGAAATTGCTTCTTATCATGACAAGTCAGAAGAAGATCCATTAGAGCTCAAAGCTGCTGAGTATGGATTAAATTATATCAAGCTAGGTGGCAATGTAGGTTGTATGGTTAACGGTGCAGGATTGGCAATGGCTACAATGGATATAATAAAGCATTGTGGAGGTGAACCTGCAAACTTCTTAGATGTGGGTGGAGCTGCAAACGTAGAAACTATTAAAAATGGTTTTAAAATTATTTTATCAGATAAGAATGTTAAATCAATCTTAATTAATATATTCGGTGGGATTGTAAGGTGTGATAGAGTTGCTAATGGTGTTATACAGGCAGTTAAAGAATTAGAATTAGATGTTGTTGTTGTTGTGAGACTACAAGGAACTAATGCAAAATTAGCTAAAAAGATACTTGATGAATCTGACATTGAAATAATAAGTGCAGAAACAATTAATGAAGCTGCAACAAAAGCTGTGGAGATAGTAAAATAATATGTCAATTCTATTAAATAAAGATACAAATATATTAGTTCAAGGAATTACAGGATCAGAGGGGCTATTTCATGCAGAACAAATGATTGAATATGGCTCAAAAGTTGTGTGTGGTGTTACACCAGGTAAAGGTGGCCAGAAGGCAACTACAAAAAACTTACCTGTGTTTAATTCTATTGAGGATGCAAAAAAAGAATTTCAAATTGATGCTACCGTTATTTTTGTACCTCCAAGATTTGCAGCAAAAGCAATTATAGAAGCAATTCAAGAAAATATTGAACTAATAGTCTGTATATCTGAAGGTATTCCTACTAGAGACATGATAACGGTTAAAAATACGCTTGATAAATCTTCTAGCACTCTTATTGGACCAAACTGTCCTGGATTAATTACAGCAGAAGAATCCAAGGTTGGAATTACGCCGGGATTTATATGCAAAAAAGGATCTATAGGAATATTGTCAAGATCTGGAACATTAACATATGAGGCTATCGATCAAGTGGTTAATGTTGGCTTAGGAATTACAACTGCAGTAGGTATTGGTGGAGATCCAGTTATTGGATCAAGTATGATAGACATATTGAAACACTTTCAACAAGATGATGATACAAAAGGTATTGTAATGATTGGTGAAATCGGTGGAAATATGGAAAATGATGCTGCAAGATGGGTTAAAGACAATTTAGATAAACCTGTAGTATCTTTCATAGCTGGTCAGACTGCTCCAAAAGGAAAAAGAATGGGTCATGCTGGAGCAATAATCTCAGAGGGATCTGAAACAGCTGAAGCTAAAATTAGAATATTAAAAGAATGTGGAATATCAGTTGCAAATACTGTATCTGATATTGGCATTACAATGAAATCACTTATAGGGGGAAAAATATGAAAAATACACTTGCAATTATTAAACCTGATGCAATGAAAAAAGGTTGCCTTGAAGATATTAGAAAAGATATTTTAGACAACGGATTTGATATTGTTGAAGAAAAAACTTTACATCTTTCAAACGAACAGGCTTGCGCCTTCTATGACATTCACAAGGATAAACCTTTCTTTGCTGAACTAGTCGAATTTATGACATCCTATGAATGTCATGTAATGAAACTAGAAAAAGAAGATGCTGTTGTTGAATGGAGAAATCTAATGGGTGCGACAAATTCTCAGGAAGCAGATATTGGAACTATTAGACAGAAATATGGTACTGATATATCTATGAATGCTACACATGGATCAGATAGCACCGAAAATGCTCACAAAGAAATAGAATTCTTTTTCAATGATTAAATATTATTTATTACTGTTTTTATCTTTTTCTACAATCTATACGCAAGAGGTAAATGATAAATGGCTTGATACTATTCTAGAAAAAAATGTATCAGTTAAAAATTCACAAACATTAGATAAAGAAGAAAAACAAAAAAATAATACCTATTTTACAATACAGGTTGCAGCAAAAGCTAGTTTTGCAGATGCACAAGAAGTGGTCAAAATATTAAATAATTCAAATTTTGAAGCTTTTATTCAAAAAAATGACTCAAATGATAAATTAAAATATCGAGTCAGATATGGAAGCTTTTCATCTAGAGAGGACGCTTCTATGACTGCAAATGATATTAAAAATAAACTAGGATATGATTGCTGGGTAGATAAAATAGAATTATAAAAATTATTTTATTCCAAAGATTTATTTGTTTATATTGCCCATAGTTAAGGAAAGAAAATGTTACCTAAGAAAAGACAGTCAAAGACAAGATCGAAGAAAAGAAGAACTCACTATAAGTCTTCTTTAGTACATACCGTTACGTGTAAAAATACTGGAGAAGAACATCTACCGCATCATGCATACTATCATGACGGAATCCTGTACTACAAAGGAAAACCTGTCGATCAGAACTAATGGGCAGTTGTTTTATTTTTTCGGGGCAAGGTTCTCATCGTCCTGGAATGGGATTAAATCTTTATCAGCACTCTAAGATAGCTACAAATAAAATTGACTTATCAAACGACATTCTTGGCTATGATATCTCTAAGATCATGTTTGATGACAATGAAAGTGTTTTAAGAAAAACCAATCATGCCCAAGTGGCAATTTATATTTATTCTTGTATTCTTTTTGATATAATAAAAGAAAGTGATTATGAACCTGAAGTTGTTGCTGGACACAGCCTTGGTGAATTTTCTGCTTTATATGCAAATAATACTTATTCCTTCGAAACAGGGCTTAAAATTGTCAATATTCGTGCAAAAGCAATGCATGAATGTGAGAAGAATAATGAAGGTAAAATGAGTGCCGTAATTGGAATGAATCAGGAGAAAATAGCTGAAATTTGTATGGGAACAGACACTCAAGTTGCTAATATCAACTCAAGTCAACAAATTGTTATATCAGGATCAGCAGATTCTATTCACTCTGTGTCAGAATCGCTAAAAAATCATGGAGCAAAACGTATTATCCCTCTCCCTGTTAGTGGTGCATTTCATTCGAAATTAATGTCAGATGCAAAACCTCAACTAAAAGAGGTTATATCTAATGCAGTGTTTAATGAATCTAGCATACCCATTGTATCAAATTATGATGCGGTGCTAAAATCTGATCCAAATGAGATTAAAAAAGCATTAATTGAGCAAATTGATAATCCTGTGCTATGGTTTGAGAGTATTCAAGAATTAAGTAAAATAAATAGTGATTTTATCGAGATAGGACCTAAAAAAGTTTTATCAGGAATCATCAAAAAAATAGATGAATCATTGCATATTTCTAGTTTTAATAGTTATAATGATGTAGAAAGATATTTACATGTTTAATTATTCAAGTAAAACAGCATTAGTGACAGGGGCGTCTAGAGGTATTGGTAAAACAATTGCCATGATGCTTGCAAAAAATGGAATAAAAGTTATTGGAGTAGCTACATCCAAAGAATCTCTTAAGTCTATTGAAGATATTGAGAATATTCTTCCCTTTTGTTGTGACATATCAGATGAAAATTCCATAGAAGAGTTATATCATTTTGCAAAGAAAAATGTTGATACTATTGATATATTAGTCAATAATGCCGGAATCCATATGGATAATATTTTATTGAGAATGAAAAAAGAGGAATGGCATAAAGTCCTAGATGTGAACTTAAATGGACCATTTTATTTAACAAAAATTTTATTAAAAGATATGATCAAGAATAAAAATGGTAGAATTATTAATATCTCTTCTATATCAGGAACAGATGGTAATAAAGGACAGAGTAATTACTCTGCATCTAAAGGAGGATTACTAGCATTTACAAAGTCCCTTGCTAAAGAAGTAGGTCTAAGAAATATCACTGTTAATTGTATTGCTCCAGGAGTAATTGAAACAGATATGATATCAGATTTAACAGATACAGTAAAAAATGATTACTTAGATAGAATACCATTGAAAAAATTTGGAAAACCAGAAGATATTGGTAAAATGATTTTGTTTTTATCTTCGGATGAAGCCAGTTATATTACTGGACAAACATTTTATATAGATGGTGGGATATCGTTAAACTAGATAGGAGTAAATATTATGTCATCAAATGATAAAGTAAAGAATATTATTGTAGATAAATTAGGTGTTGATGAATCAAGAGTAGTTCCTGAAGCAAGCTTTCTCGATGATTTAGGTGCAGATTCATTAGATACCGTAGAATTGATTATGGAATTTGAAGAAGAGTTTGATTTAGAAATTCCAGATGAAGATGCAGAAAAAATCACGACTGTTGGTTCTGCATTTGACTACGTTAACAATCACGCTGAATAATCTTGTTAAATAGAGTTGTCATTACTGGAGAAGGCAGTATTTCTCCTCTCGGATTATCATCCAAAGATCTTTGGAATAATCTTATTGATGGAAAATCAGGTATTAGACTGATTCAAAGTTTTGATACAGAAAATTTCAACGTTAAAATTGCTGGAGAAATCCCTGATTTTGACCCTCTAAATTTTTTTGATCATAAAGAATCTAGAAAACTTGATCGCTATACTATGTTTGCTATGATAGCTGCAGATCAAGCAATTAAAAGCTCTGGTCTTGACTCTTCAAATGTAGGTGTAATTCTAGGGACTGGCGTAGGTGGTATGAACACCTTAGAAGAAGAACAAACTAAGCTTACAAAGAAAGGTCAAAGAGGTGTTTCTCCTCATTTTATACCAAAGATGATTCCAAATATTGCGGGTGGTCAAATCGCTATTAAATATGGATTTCATGGACCAAATTTTTCTCTTTCTACTGCATGTTCTTCTGCTAGCGACGCAATAGGAATGGCTTACAGATTAATCCAGTCAAATCAAATACATGCAATGGTATGTGGAGGTGCTGAAGGAGGAGTAACTCCTTTAACCTTATCTGGATTTTCAAATATGAAAGCTTTATCAAAAAATAATGAAAATCCTGAAGGAGCATCGAGACCTTTTGATAAAAATAGGGATGGATTCATTATGTCTGAGGGATCAGCTATGCTTGTTTTAGAGTCTTTAGAGAGTGCAGAAAAAAGAGGTGCAAATATTTTAGCTGAAATTATAGGTTATGGAATTACAAACGATGCATATCATATTACTCAACCTCACAATGATAGTGTAGGTGCTGTCAAGGCTATTGAATTAGCACTAGAAGATGGAAAAATTAATAAAGAAGATGTAAGCTATATTAATGCACATGGTACTTCTACGTATTACAATGATATGCTAGAAACTCAGGCCATCAAAAAAGTTTTTGGAGATAATGCACATAACTTATTGGTTAGTTCTACTAAGTCAATGACAGGTCATATGCTAGGTGCTACAGGTGCAATTGAAGTAATTGCATGTATGCATGCCATGAGAAATGCAATTATCCCTCCTACTATCAACTATGAGACTCCTGATCCTGATTGTGATTTAAATTATGTTCCAAATAAAAGTATAGAATCAAATGTAAACATTGCTTTGAGTAATTCTTTCGGATTTGGTGGACACAATTCAGTTCTAGCTTTGAAAAAATTCTAAGCTAACTCTTTTTTAAGAATATCGATTGATTTTACTGCATCAATATCAACATCATTTAAATTTCCGCACCAATAACTCAACCAATCAAGATAATTAATCAAATAAAACAGACCACTTAAATCATTTTTAATATCAGATGGAATCTCGATATGATGACTCGAAGAAATCTTATTTTTTAAGATATCTTTTGTAATATCCATTCGTTTAATATTTGCAGGCCAACTAATATCAATCCATATTAAAGA
>JBJKZN010000015.1:0-31600 GCA_045560315.1 Fidelibacterota bacterium
GCAAAGAAATGTTAAAGATGATGATAATAATCAATTCGTACAATCATCACTTAAAGCAATGAAAAAAGATGAAGCAAAATCATAAAAAGATAAAAATATATTCTGAATCATTATGTGCTTCAGCAAATACTTTTGAGAACTTTCAAAGTATCAAAGGATCATTGGAGGATTTAATTGTTTTATCTAAGCAAGATTTAACTATTAATACATTCTTAAAATCTAAACTAATTGATTCAAGTCAGAAAATGGATATTTTCATAAAAGCTTTTAATGAGGCTTTTAATAAAGAATTGTTGGATATCTTGCTGGTGATGATCGAAAATGATGATATGAATTTGTTGGTAGAAGTAAATAAAGGATTTGTCGCTTTAGCAAAGAAAAAACTCAATATCGCATATGTTGAAGTGACATCTCCATTTACCATGAATACAGAAAATCAAGATAGCTTGGTAAAAGAGTTAAGTGATATTACTAATAAAAAGATTAATATTAATTTCTCCGTTAATAAGGAATTAATTGGAGGATTAAAAATTAAAATGGATGACATGCTATTTGATAGCAGTCTAAAAACAAAATTAGAAAACGCAAAATCAAAATTAATAGGGGTATAAATGGATATTAAAACTAATCAAATCGGTGATTTATTACGCGACCAAATCAAAAATATTGACAATAATGTCGATGTCAATGAAGTGGGTGAGGTTCTAGAAATTGGAGATGGAGTTGCTAGAACTAGCGGTTTAGGAAACGTAATGAGTTCTGAGTTAGTCGAATTTCCAAATAATGTTTTTGGTATGGCACTGAACTTAGAAGAAGAAAATGTAGGTGTTGTACTTTTTGGAGATAGCAGTCTTGTAAAAGAAGGCGATACTGTAAAAAGAACAGGAAAAGTAGTAGAGGTTCCTGTAGGAAAAGAATTATTAGGTCGAGTAGTAAACCCTTTAGGGGTGCCAATGGATGGAAAAGGTCCAATTAATTCAAAAAATTCCTTACCAATTGAAAGAAAAGCATTAGGAGTAATGCAAAGATTTCCAGTAAAAGAACCATTACAAACAGGATTAAAATCAATTGACAGCATGATTCCAATTGGTCGAGGTCAAAGAGAGTTAATTATTGGAGATAGACAGACAGGAAAATCTGCTATTGCTACAGACACTATTATTAATCAAAAATCTACTCATGGTGGTGACAGTCCAGTTTACTGTGTATATGTTGCAATTGGTCAGAAAGCATCTACAGTTGCAAAATTAGTTGGTGAGCTTGAAGCAAATGGCGCTATGGAATATACTACAGTAGTAGTTGCAAATGCGTCTGATCCTGCTCCATTACAATATATCGCTCCATACTCTGGATGCGCAATGGGAGAATATTATAGAGATAATAGTATGCATAGTCTGATTGTTTATGATGACTTATCTAAACAGGCTACTGCTTATAGGCAAATGTCATTGGTATTAAGACGTCCTCCAGGTAGAGAGGCTTTTCCTGGAGATGTATTCTATTTGCATAGCAGACTTTTAGAAAGATCTTCAAAATTATCTGAAGATTTAGGTTCAGGTTCATTGACTGCATTACCAGTAATTGAAACGCAAGAAGGAGATGTATCAGCATATATTCCAACAAATGTGATTTCTATTACCGATGGGCAGATATACTTAGATACTAACTTATTTAATGGTGGGGTTAGACCTGCAGTAGATGTAGGACTTTCAGTATCTAGAGTTGGAGGAAGTGCACAAATTAAAGCGATGAAAAAGATTGCTGGTAAATTAAGGTTAGACTTAGCACAATTCAGAGAATTAGAAGCTTTTGCAAAATTTGCCTCTGATTTAGATGAAGCTACAGCTGCACAAATTACTAGAGGTCGTCGCATGGTAGAGATATTAAAACAAAATCAATATGTACCAATGGCTACATCTAATCAAGTGATTATCATCTATGCTGCAAGTCAGGGATATCTTGATGATGTAGAACTTGAGTCTGTTAAAGAGTTTGAAATTGGTTTACTAGAGCACTTTACATCTAAAGCTCCAGAATGTATTAAAGAGATTGATGATACAGGAGATATTGGAGATAAATTAGCTGATAAGATGAATAAAAAAATTGAGGAGTTTAAAAAGAGTTTCTAATATGGCAAATCTTAAAAATCTTCAAGAACGTATTAAGTCTGTAAGTAGTATCCAGCAGGTTACTAAAGCTATGAAAATGGTTGCTGCCGCTAAAGTAAAGAAGGCACAGGAAAAGATGGAAATTTCCAGACCATATTCAAAGAATACAAGAGACTTAATTTGTAGAATGTTACCACAAGTTTCTAAATCAAGCATTTCCTTAGTTGAGAAGAGAGATGTAAAGAATAAAGGAATGATTATTATTACAAGCGATAGAGGTTTTGCAGGATCATTCAATTCTAGTGTGATTAGATTAGCTGAAAAGGAAATTGAGAAATTTGGTAAAAATAAAGTACAGTTATTTTGTTTAGGCAAGAAAGCTTCCGAGTATTTTACTAAGAGAGATTATAATGTTATAGAATCTTTTTATGATTTTTGGAAAGATATGACATTTGATACAGCATCAGACATTTCTAAAACCTTTATTAAGGCTTTTACAGATTTGGAAGTAGATGAAGTACATGTGATTTATAATCGATTTAGAACTTTAGCATCACAAGACCTTATGATGGAGAAGGTGTTGCCAATTGATTTTACTGAAGATTATAATGTCAAAAATTATAACTATGATTATGAACCAAATCAGGAAAGCATTGTCAATACATTACTACCAAAACATTTAAAGGTACAAATGTGGCAACAAATGCTAGAATCTTATAGTAGTGAAGAGGCTGCTAGAATGGTTGCAATGGATAATGCGACAGAAAATGCAAAAGAAATCATTAAAGAATTAAAACTAGAATTTAACAAAGCGCGTCAAGCTGCGATTACTACAGAAATGTTAGAGATTGTTGGTGGAGCAGAGGCGCTAGTCGATTAAGGGGACATAAAATGAATAATGAAGGTAAGATATTACAAATAACTGGTGCGGTAGTTGATGTAAAATTCAATGAAGGGCATTTGCCAAGAATTATGAATGCTTTAAGCATCAAAAGAGAAGATGGATCAGACTTAGTATTAGAAACTGCACAGCATTTAGGTGAAGGTGTTGTTAGAACAATTGCTATGGATTCTACAGATGGTCTTGTAAGAGGTGAAAAAGTTTCAGATTTGGGCGAACCAATTTCTGTTCCTGTTGGAGAGAAAACATTAGGTAGAATGTTTGATGTACTTGGAAATCCGATTGATCAAAAAGGTGAAGTAAATAATAGCAAAACATCTCCAATTCATAGATCTGCACCCGCACAAGAAGATTTAACAACAACATCTGAAATGTTTGAAACAGGAATTAAAGTTGTTGATTTAATGGAACCTTATACCAGGGGTGGAAAGACAGGATTGTTCGGTGGAGCTGGAGTTGGAAAAACAGTTCTAATTCAAGAGCTTATTAGAAATATTGCTACCGAACATGGTGGATTCTCTGTTTTTGCGGGAGTAGGTGAAAGAACTCGAGAAGGAAATGATTTATATGCTGAGATGACAGAGTCAGGCGTTATTGATAAAACAGCACTTGTTTTTGGGCAAATGAATGAACCTCCTGGTGCACGATTAAGAGTCGGTTTAAGTGCATTGACAATGGCCGAATACTTCCGTGACGATGAAGGTAAAGATGTTTTATTATTTGTTGATAATATATTCAGATTCACTCAGGCTGGTTCAGAAGTATCAGCATTATTGGGAAGAATGCCTTCAGCGGTAGGATACCAACCTACCTTATCAACAGAGATGGGTGATTTACAGGAAAGAATTACATCTACTAAAAAAGGATCTATTACATCTGTACAAGCAATTTATGTACCAGCAGATGATTTAACTGATCCAGCTCCTGCAACAGCATTTGCACATTTAGATGCAACTTCAGTTTTAGAAAGAAAGATTGCTGAGTTAGGTATTTATCCTGCGATTGATCCTCTCACTTCAACATCTAGAATCTTAGATCCCAGAGTAGTTGGAGATAGACATTATAATGTTGCACGATCTGTACAAACAACATTGCAGCAATATAAAGACCTACAAGACATTATTGCTATTCTTGGAATGGATGAATTGTCTGATGAAGATAAGATGGTTGTATCTAGAGCAAGAAAAATGCAAAAATTTATGTCTCAACCTTTCTTTGTAGCAGAGCAATTTACAGGCCTAGAAGGTCGTTATGTAAAGCTTGAAGATTCGATTGCAGGATTTGAAGCAATACTGAATGGAGAAGTAGATGATCTCCCTGAGAATGCTTTTTCATATGTTGGATCAATTGATGAAGCAATAGAAAAGGCTAAGAAGTGAGTAAAGTTTTTAGTCTAGATATTGTAACTCCTACCCATTCATTTAATTTTGATAATGTGACCTATGTCAACTGTCCTGGGACAGAAGGCTATTTTGGAATTATGAAAAATCATACTAACTCTATTCTTAATCTCAAGGAAGGAGTAATATCAGTAACAACAGAGGAAAAAGAGATAAAATTCTCATGCTCTTCCGGTATTGCTGACATCAATTCTGACTCTACAGATGATATTCCAGATAAGGTATTATTGCTTGTCGAAAATGCACAAGAATTAGAAAAATAATTATTACATTGATACTATATGGATTCTAGAACACATAATTGTGGTGAATTAACCAAAAAACATCTTAATAAAACTGTTCGATTGTTTGGATGGATTAATTCAACACGCACTCACGGTAAAATCATTTTTATTGATATTAGAGATCGATTTGGAAAAACTCAGATTGTTTTAAATGAAGATTCTCTTGTAGAAAAAGGAAAAACACTATCTAATGAAGATGTTATATCAGTTTATGGAACAGTTATAGCTAGATCAGAAGATTTAATAAATGATACTTTGAAAACAGGAGAAGTTGAGGTTGTAGCAGAAGAAATAGATATTTTAAATATATCTTCTCCACTTCCAATGTCTGTTCATGACAGGGATGCTTCTACTGAAGAGCAGCGCTTAAAATATCGTTATCTTGAATTAAGAAATACTGAATTACAAGATAATTTAATTCTTAGACATAAAACAACCCAAGTAGTAAGAAATTTTTTAACTAATCAAAATTTTATTGAGATTGAAACTCCAGTACTAACGAAGTCAACACCTGAAGGCGCAAGAGACTATCTAGTGCCAAGTAGAGTACATAATGGAAAGTTTTATGCCTTACCTCAGTCTCCTCAAATGTATAAGCAGTTATTTATGATTGCTGGATTAGATAGATATTTTCAAATTGTAAAATGTTTTAGAGATGAAGATTTAAGGTCAGATAGGCAGCCTGAATTTACTCAAATTGATTTAGAAATGAGCTTTGTAGATGAAGAGCATGTCAGAGATATCGTTGAACAGTTGATTGCAACTGTCTTTAAGGAAGTTAATAATGTTAAAATGGATACACCATTTCCTACCTTATCTTATGAAGAAGCTTTAAAAAGATTTGGTACCGATAAGCCTGATCTCAGATATGAAATAGAATTACAAGATTTTAAAATTTTTTCTGACCAGTCTGACTTTAAAGCATTCAAAGATTCTGAGTCTGTCCATATGGTTAATGTTCAGAGTTCAGAATTTTTCTCTAGAAAGATTATTTCTGAATTAGATGATTATGCTCAATCCCTTGGCGCTAAAGGATTGGCATGGATGAAATATAATGATGGTATATTTGAGGGCGGCATATCAAAGTTTTTTAATACAGATCTTCAATCTAGCATTTCATCAGACTGTAATATAGGTGATAATTCTATATGTTTTATGGTAGCAGATAGCGCTGAAGTATCTTTAAAAGTATTAGGAAAGATAAGAGTAAAAGTAGCAGAGATGTTAAATCTATGTGATGATTCAGTATTTAAACCAGTTTGGATTATAGATTTTCCACTATTTAGTTGGGATGAAGATAATGAGCGTTTTGATTCAGTTCACCATCCTTTTGTTGCACCAAAAGATAAAGATCTTAAAATTGCAATTTCAGATCCTGAAAAAGCAATATCAAAAGGTTATGATATTGTAATTAATGGTTATGAGGTAGCAGGCGGATCTATTAGGATTCATGACCAGAAACTACAACAGAAAATTTTTGAAACCATGAATCTTACAAAGGAAGACATTGAAAATAAGTTCGGTTTTTTTATTGATGCTCTAAAATTTGGAACTCCACCACATGGTGGTATTGCATTTGGGCTAGACAGGCTGGTTATGTTATTAGCCGGTGTTGACAATATAAGGGATGTTATTGCATTTCCAAAAACTACCTCAGCATCTGCTCTTATGGAAGATTCTCCTAATACTGTATCAGATGAACAATTGGATGATTTAGGTATAGGCATTAAAGAGAATGAAAAAAACGTTTGAAATAAAAGGAGTTGATCTCACAGAGCTTTATGGTATCGGAGATCAAAATATCCTTTTTCTTGAAAAATCTCTCCCATTGAACATTAATATTCGTGGTAATAATATATTTTGCCAAGGGTTAAAAAAGGATTTAGACCATTTCGCTATGATATTAGGACACATGATTGATTCTATTAAGAAAGGCAATAATCTTACTACAAAGGATGTCAATCAATTATTAGCAATGAATATGCAGAAGACTCTTGATCGTAAAAAGTCTATAAATGATGTTATTTTTTATGGAAAAAAAGGACCTATACATGCTAGAACTGATGGGCAGAAAAAATTATTAAATTCTTTATGTAAAAATGATATAGTAATCTCTGTAGGACCTGCTGGGACTGGAAAAACATTTTTAGCGGTAGCTTATGCGCTATCTTTACTAGAAAAGCATGAGATTGAAAAAATTATTTTTTGTAGACCTGCAGTAGAAGCAGGAGAAAGCTTAGGTTTTCTTCCAGGAGATTTAAAAGATAAAATTGATCCATATTTAGCGCCTTTATATGATGCACTACACGAATTGTTACCAAAGAGTAAAATTCAAATGCTTCTTAGTAAGGGTATCATAGAGATTATTCCATTAGCTTATATGAGAGGAAGAACCATTAATAGATCAGCAATGATTTTAGATGAAGCGCAGAATTCTTCTACGATTCAAATGAAAATGTTTTTAACTAGGCTTGGTATAGACTCTAGGGCAATTATTACAGGAGATATATCTCAAATTGATTTACCAAATAAATCTCATTCAGGATTAGTTAGTGTTTTAAATATATTAAAGGATATGAAAGATATTGGTATTGTAAAATTAAATGAGAATGACATTGCTAGACATCATTTAGTAAAACATATTATTGATGCATATTCAAAATCTAAAGTATAAAAGGAAAAATTATGATTAAAAAAGGGATATTTAAGAGAATGGATGAGACAAATCATGAGCAAATTATTTATTGCAATGATTCAAGCTCTGGCTTAAAAGCAATTATAGCAATTCATAATACTGTTTTAGGACCTGCTTTGGGAGGATGTAGAATGTACCCATATAAAAGCGGTAAAGAAGCTTTGATAGATGTGTTAAGGCTATCTCGAGGAATGACCTATAAAGCTTCAATAGCAAATCTCAATTTAGGTGGAGGGAAAGCAGTAATTATTGGAGATCCTAATAGTGATAAGTCAGAAGTATTGTTAAGGTCATTTGGTAATTTTGTAGAAAGTCTTAATGGCAAATATATTACAGCGGAAGATGTCGGTATGTCAGTACATGATATGGAATTTATAAGAATGGAAACCAATCACGTTACTGGAATTAAAAGAGCAATGGGTGGAAGTGGAGATCCTTCTATACTGACTGCATTAGGAGTTTTTGTAGGCATACAAGCTGCATTAAAGCAAAGATTAGGCATTACTTCTATGAGAGATCTGAAAGTTGGGATACAAGGATTTGGAAAAGTAGGATATCATCTATGTAGCCATCTTCATAAAGAAGGTGCAATTATCTATGGATATGACATTGATCAGAGCAAATTAGATACAGTTATAAATGAATTTGGTGTTATTCCTCTTTCTAATGAAGAATTGCTATCTACTGATTTAGATGTTTTTTCACCTTGCGCACTGGGTGCTATAATTAATGAAAAAACAATTCAAAATCTTAAATGTTCTGTTATTGCTGGAGCTGCAAACAATCAACTAGAAAAAGAAGATAGAGATGCAAAGTTATTGCTTAAAAAAGGCATAATGTATGTACCGGACTATGTTATTAATGCAGGAGGGTTAATGAATGTCGCAAATGAGCTCAAAGGATATGATAAGGATAAAGCACAATATCAAGTCGAAGGCATATATCATATTCTTATGAGAATATTTGATTATGCATCAACAAACAATATTTCAACGCTTGAAGCAGCTAATTTATTAGCAGAAAGAAGAATAAATGAATTTTCTCAATGGCATCATCACTAATATGAGTGAAAAACAACATAGAAAAAAGGCAAGAGAAGCAGTTTTGCAAGCTTTATATGCAAGACATGTTGCAAATGAAGATGAGAAGAAAGTTTTACATGATATTAATGAAAGATATCAGTTTGATAAACCGACAAAGAATTTTGTTAATGAATTATTTAATTCTACTATAAAGAATCAGGCTATTTTAGATAAAAAAATTGAATCTTCATTAGAAAACTGGACACTTGAAAGAGTAAATATTATTGATAGATTAATTATGCAGATGTCTATATGTGAAATGTCACTTATGGAAGGTTATGATATACCACACAAAGTAACCATTAGTTCTGCTATAGAGAATGCTAAAAAATTTAGTTCAGAAGATAGCACTGCATTTGTCAATGGAGTATTAGATTCAATCCATAAAACATTATAATTAATTATGAGTTTATTAAAAAAAATATTTGGCACAAAATCTAGTAGAGAGATCAAAAAAATTGAACCTTTAGTTAAGGAAATTAACTCTCTATATGATTCACTTGAAGGTAAAGATGAGTCTTATTTATTAGAAAGAACTTGTGAATTACAGAAAATTGTAAAAGATAAGATTCAAACATTCGAAGATAAACAGCTCGCAGATGTTACAGATAAAAAAGAGATCCAAAAAATACGTAAAGCAATTGAAAAAGAAGTACTGGATGATATATTAGTAGAGGCATTTGCTTTAGTTAAGCATGCTTGTCGTTTACTGTATGGAAAAGAGTGGACAGCAGTTGGTCAAAAGATTAAGTGGGAAATGATTCCTTATGACGAGCAATTAATCGGTGGAGTTGTGCTGCATCAAGGAAAAATATCTGAAATGAAAACTGGAGAAGGAAAAACTCTAGTTGCAACAATGCCTATTTATTTAAATGCATTATCTGGAAGAGGTGTCCATATTGTCACTGTAAATGATTATTTAGCACAAAGAGATTCAGAATGGATGGGAAAAGTATTTGAAATGCTGGGTATGTCTGTTGGTCATATTTTAAACTCAATGAATCCTGAACAAAGAAAAATAGCATATAATTGTGACATAACTTATGGAACCAATAATGAGTTTGGATTTGACTATCTAAGAGATAATATGACAATTGATGCTGAATATTTAGTTCAGAGACCTCATCACTATGCTATTGTAGATGAAGTGGATAGTGTTTTAATAGACGAAGCAAGAACTCCTTTAATTATTTCTGGTCCAGTAGAAACAAAAATTAATCAATCTTATGTTGATTTGAGTTCTCCTGTAAAATCTTTGGTTAGTAAGCAGAAAATATTAGTATCTGAATTAGTAGGTAAGGCAGAAGAAATTTTAAAGCTCGATAATCCATCAGAAGATCAGCTTTATGATGCCGGACTACTTTTGCTAAAATCCAAAAAAGGATTACCTAAAGATGGGAAATTACAAGAATTATTCCAAGAGCAAGGAACAATAAAGCTGATGAATAGTGTTGAGTCTGAATATATTGCAGATAAAAAACTACATGAATTAGATGAAGATTTATATTTTGCTATAGATGAGCAGTCAAATAGTGTAGATCTTTCAGATAAAGGTAGAGCAGCTCTATCTCCGGATAATATGGAGGCATTTACTATTCCTGATTTAGGAGAGATGTTAAGTGATATTGATGAAAGTGATTTATCTGAAGATCAAAAGAAATTAAATAAGGAAAAAGCCTATCAGTTACACTCACAAAGAAGTAGCAAGATTCATTATTTAAACCAACTCCTTAAAGCATATACATTATTTGATAAAGATGTAGAATATGTAGTACAGAATGGTCAAGTATTAATTGTTGACGAGTTTACAGGACGAGTTTTGCCAGGAAGAAGATTTAGTGGTGGATTACATCAGGCATTAGAAGCAAAAGAGAATGTTAAGATCGAAAAAGAAACTCAGACATTAGCATCAATTACTATTCAGAATTATTTTAGAATGTATGATAAGTTGTCTGGAATGACTGGTACAGCTGAAACAGAAGCAGCAGAGTTCGAGAAAATTTATAATCTTGGTGTTACTGCAATACCAACACATCGTCCAGTTGTTAGGCAAGACTTCAATGATGTTATTTATAAGTCTATGCACGCAAAATATAAAGCGGTAATCAATGAGGTAAATGATTATTTCAAAAAAGGACAACCAGTATTAATTGGAACTATATCAGTTGAGGTATCTGAGCTATTATCTAAAATGTTAAAACAAAAGGGAATACCACATAATGTCTTAAATGCAAAACAACACCAAAGCGAGGCACAAATTGTAGCACAAGCAGGGTTAAAGAATGCTATTACTATTGCAACTAACATGGCTGGAAGAGGAACTGATATCAAGCTAGGACCAGGAGTGGAAGAATTAGGCGGTTTACACATTATTGGTACTTCAAGACATGAGTCAAGACGTATTGATTTACAGTTGAGAGGTCGATCTGGTAGACAAGGAGATAGTGGTTCTTCAAAGTTTTATATTTCTTTAGAAGATGATTTGATGCGTTTATTTAATATGGATAAACTAGCTTCCTATATGGATAGACTCGCGATGGATGATGATCAAGAATTAAGCGCTGGAATGTTAAATCGCGGCGTAAGTAATGCTCAACAGAAAGTTGAAGAGAGAAATTTTGGTATGCGTAAGCATTTGCTTGAGTATGATGATGTCTTAAATCAACAAAGAGAAATTATTTATAATCTAAGGAATAAGGCATTGCTATCAGAGTCAATTAAATCTTCAATTGATGAATTTATTGATGATTTTATATATGATTTATTTGAACCGTTAGATATTAAAAATATAAAGGATTGGGATTGGCCGGCATTAAATCAAGAGTTAAATGCACATCTATTAATTGAAATAGATCAATCTGATTTTGAAGCAAAGACCAGTAAAGAAGATATAGTAAATGCTATCGCAGATAAAGCATTAGAATACTACAGTCAAAAGGAAGAAATTATACCAGCAGAACTATTGCGCAAACTTGAAAAATTTGTAGTTTTAAGAACGATTGATGAGAAGTGGCGCAATCATTTATTGGGAATGGATCAGTTAAGAGAGGGTATTGGCTTAAGAGCTTTTGGACAGAAAAATCCACTTATAGAATATAAGGCAGAAGCATACAATTTTTTTCAAGATTTAATGGCTAGTTTACGAGCATCAATTGTACAAAGAGTTTATCATGCACAGATTAGCGAGAATCCTCGAGAAGAGTCTTCGCCTGTTCAAAAAAATATTCAAATGACTCATGCAGATGCTTCATCTGAAATACCATCAGAACCTGTAAAAACTCCTCAAACTAATACGGAAGAGAAGATTGGTAGAAATGATAAAATAAAAGTATTATCTCCTTCAGGAGAAGAAGTAGAAATTAAGTTTAAAAAGTTAGAATCTTATTTAGAGAAAGGATATACACGTGTCTAAAAAGAAAAATAAATTACATTTCTCAACGAAATCTATTCATGTTGGCAACAAGATTGATGAAACAGGAGCTGCTGTTACTCCAATTCATTTCACATCAACTTTTAAACAACCAACGTTTGCTAGTACAGAGAAATATGTTTATTCAAGGGTTGGCAGTCCAACATTAGAAGCTTTAGAGGAAAATTTAGCTATGCTTGAAAATGCTAAATATGCCTATGCATTTTCTTCTGGGATGGCAGCAATGACTGCAATTTTTACGATGTTTAAACCAGGAGATCATGTTTTAATTTCGCAGAATGTTTATGGAGGTGTTTTCAGGTTAGTAACTAGAGTATTAAATGATAATAAAGTAGATTTTGAATTTATAGATACATCTAATGTAGATAAAGTTACAGATTCAATAAAAGATAATACAAAATTGATTCATCTTGAAACACCAAGCAACCCTTTGCTTGATTTAGCTGATATTGCAAGAATTTCAAAAGTAGCACATAAAAAAAATGTATTAGTTAGCGTTGATAATACATTTATGAGTCCTTACGGACAGAGACCTTTAGATTTGGGTGCAGATATTGTCATGCATAGTACAACAAAATTTATTAGCGGACATTCTGATGTACTTAGTGGAGCATTAATGATTAATAATGATGAAGCATCAGAAAAAATTACTTTAATTCAGAATACTGGAGGAGCACTACCTAGTCCATTTGATGCATGGTTGCTTTTAAGATCAGTAAAGACGCTTTCTGTTAGAGTTGAAAAACAATTTGATAATGCTTATAAGATTGCTCATTGGCTAGATAATCATTCTAAAATTACAAGAGCAATCTATCCTGGACTCAAATCTCATAAACAATTTGATTTAGCAACAAAACAGCATTCTTCACCAGATGGTAATTCAGTATATGGTAGTATGATTTCTTTTGAACTAGATCAATCAATCAATCTTGATAACTTTGCAAAACAATTAAGTATTATCACATTAGCTGAAAGTTTAGGCGGCGTGAAAAGCTTAATATCTTGTCCTTATTCTATGACTCATGCATCTGTACCTCATGACGAAAAAACTAAGCTAGGAATAACTCCTAATTTATTAAGGTTTTCTGTTGGTATTGAGCATGTAGATGATTTAATTTCAGAGCTTGATTTTGCAATAAATCATAATTAACACTTTTTTTAGTTAATTCTTTTTATATTGTTAAAAATATATGCCGTGGTGGCGGAATTGGTAGACGCGCTGGTCTTAGGAACCAGTATCGTAAGATGTGAAGGTTCGAGTCCTTTCCACGGTACTTATGGAAATTATGTTTCTAGGTGTTATAATTCTGGTTGCATTAGTGCTCTTTATTACAGAATTATTTCCAATAGATGTAACAGCCCTTCTAGTTCTTGGGTTGTTGCTTGTTCTTGGGCTAGTGAGCCCAGCCGAGAGTCTTGCAGGATTTTCTAATCCTGCTGTTATGACTATTGCATGTCTTTTTATCATGAGCTATGGATTACAGAAATCTCATATTCTCGAATATGTGATTATCAATATTAATAAATTAATTGATAAATCTAGAATTGTAGGTATGGTTGCTTACTTATTTTGTATTGGTATTGCTTCTGCTGTTGTAAATAATACAGCAATCGTAGCAATTTTTATGCCCGTTACTATTCGTTTGGCAGAAAAATATGATATCAGTCCTTCTAAAGTTTTAATTCCATTAAGCTATGCAGCTATTTTAGGTGGAACATTAACTTTAGTAGGAACTTCTACCAACTTAATTGTTAATTCTATATTAGTAGATACTTCTGGAGGTACAGTGTCGCTAGGAATGCTTGAGTTTGCAAAGTTTGGAATTATAAAATTTGCTATAGGCTTATTATATATCTTTACTATTGGTTATAAATTGTTGCCTTCAAGAATAGCAAAGTCTTCCAGTATTGAGGATTATAGCTTAGATGGATATTTAACAGAGTTTCGAGTAAATGGAAACTCACCTCTATGCGGAAAAACATTATTAGATAGAAAGATTAATGAGAATTATGATGTTATTGTTTTAGATGTGCTAAGAGAAGGTGAAATTATTACCTCTAATTTAAGAGGTTTAAAATTAGAAGAAGGTGATGTTCTATTTGTTAAAGGTTCTTTCGATAATTTTCAACGTTTAAAAGAGATTGAAAATCTTGCACTTTTAACCGATGAAAAACTTACACAAGAAGAACTAGAGCAAGAAGATCATATAATAGCAGAATGCTTAGTTACTGATAGTTCAGAATTGATTGGACAAACTCTTCAAGAGGCAAATTTTAGAAGATCATTCGGTAGTTTTGTTTTAGCAATCCGAAGAGAAGGTGAGGTTATTAGAAGAAAATTAGCACATTTTATATTAAAACCATTTGATACTTTGTTAGTATATGGACCTAGAGATCGCATAAATCAGCTTGCGTCTAAAGATGGATTCATTGTTCTTGGTAAGACTGATGTTGATCTTGATAGTCACCCAATGTGGTGGTTGAGTCCCGTTGCAATATTATGTGCTGTAGGACTAGCTATTTTTAAAATAGTACCTATTGTAGTAGGAGTTATGCTTGGAGTGATTGCTTTATTATTAGCAAGGGTTATTACACCCAATGAGGCTTATTCATCTATACATTGGCAAGTAATCATAGTAATTGCAGCTTTCTTACCAATGGGAGCAGCAATTCAGCGTACAGGATTAGATATAATGATAGGCGATGCAATAGGTGGTGTAGTTAATTTATTTCCTGAAAATCTTATCCCATATTTCTTATTAGCTATTATTTATTTAATTACAATGATATTAACCGAGATTGCATCAAATGCAGCTACAGCAATTATTATGACCCCAATTACTCTAACATTAGCTGCAAGTTTTGGTTTTGATCCTAAACCATTTATTTTTGCTGTCTGTTATGCAGCATCAGCATCATTTATTACACCTGTAGGATATCAAACAAATCTCATGGTATTTGGTCCAGGAGGATATAGGTATTCTGATTATATTAGAGTAGGACTTCCTCTAGGAGTTATTCTATGGATTGTTTCTGTAGCAATTATTCCAATGATTTGGCCTTTCTAATGTTTAAAGGATTAGAACATTGGCAATATGAAAATAAAGCTATTTCAAGAACATTTGAGTTTTCATCATATCTATCTGGTTTAAATTTTCTGAACAAGATAGCTTTTTTAGCTGAGGAGTTAAATCATCATCCAGATATGAAATTAACTTGGTGTAAAGTACATGTTCTACTTACAACACATGATAGCGGTGATGTTACAGATAAAGACATAGAATTAGCAAAATTATGCGATCAAAATTTTAAGGATTAGTATTGCAATATTTAGTTCTAGTATCAATACTCTGGTCTTTTTCATTTGGGATTATTAAATATGGATTATCAGAGGTAGATCCTTTATTTATTAGTTATGTGAGAAATCTCATTGCTTTATTATTTTTTAGTTCTATTTCTATCTATCAGTTCAAAAGATTTCGATGGGATATTAATCTTATTGCTATAGGAGCTATTCAATTTGGACTCATGTATATTTTCTATATCCAGTCTTACCAATATTTGCCCGCTTATCTTATTGCAACCTTTACTATCACAACACCTATTTTTGTATCCATTGCCGATAAATATTTTTTCAGAAAAGACAGAGCCTCCAAAAACTTGTTAGCAATATTTCTAGTGGTATTAGGCTCTTATCTTATGCGGTATAATATTGTAAATCCAATAGATTATTGGTCTGGATTTATGCTTATACAGTGTGCAAATTTTGTATTTGCTTGGGGACAAGTATGGTTTAAGCAATGGAGTATTAAAAATCAAGATACCGATATCATCAGTAATTTTTCTCAGTTATTTCTTGGTGCAACAGCTGTCACATTTTTATCATATTTTTTCATTTCAGATAATAATGTTCAGTTAACGGATGTTAATTTGCTTGCTCTGCTGTTCTTAGGGCTATGTGCTACTGGTATTGGATTTTTATTATGGAATATTGGGGCAACACAAGTTAGTTCATACAGGCTTGCAGTTTCAAATAATCTAGTGATTCCAATGGCAATCTTGAATTCAATCATTTTTTTTGGAGAATCCATTAATTTTTTATTATTTTTTCCGGGAATAATTCTATTCTATATAGCTTATAGACTTACTTAGTGCGTTGCATTTTTTTCTTGTGCATTTTTCTTGCAGCATTTGCCATCACTATATCTAATACACTTTTAAATGCAATCACAATACGCCACTGCCATGGGAAGATAAACATTTTTTTCTTTTTATTAAGCGCATTAACAATTTTTTTTGCAGCAACATCTGTCTTAATGATGAAGGGAGTCCATTCTACTGGGTCTGTCATTTCACTTTTAACAAAACCTGGACAAATAAGTGTTACATCTATACTTGATGGTAATGTTTTCCTCCAACTTTCACTTAAAGCTCTTACAGCAAATTTAGATGCAGCATATGCTCCACCACCAACCCATGCTATATGACTGGCAACTGATCCTACTAAAGCAATATGGCCACTTTGTTGTTCTAACATTGTTGGAATAAAGGGAACAACAGTATTCTGTACCCCAATAACATTCACTTTGATTACTTCATTAATTGCGGTTGGATCTCCTTTATGAAGCGCATCTAGATCTCCACGACCTGCATTTGCAATTACTAAATCAATTCTAGTAATCTTTGATAAAAAATCGTCTATAGATTCTTTTGTTGAGTGTTGATCAGTAACATCAACAGAGTAAGTTGTAACTTGAGCACCCATTTGTCGACATTTATTAGCAATATCTTCTAATTTTTCTTTTCTTCTTGCACATAATGCTAGGCGATTACCACTTTTTGCATATTCATAAGAAACATATTCTCCGATTCCGCTACTTGCGCCTGTAATAAAGATATTCATAGGGGATATTCTACAAATTTATCGGTCATAATTCCATTAAAACTAATTATATTCATTCATATATGGCTAAAAACAAAATAGATGGCTTAGCTCAGGCAATTATTGAGAATGAATCGCGTCAGCTAAATAATGTTGCGAAACAAATAGACAAAGATATTGTTAAGGCTGCGGAGCTTATTATGAATAATAGTGGCAAATTAGTAGTCTGCGGTTTAGGTAAATCAGGTTTAATTGGAGAAAAGATTGTTGCCACATTATGTAGCACAGGCACAAAAAGTGTATTTGTACACGCAGCAGAGGCATTGCATGGAGATTTAGGTATTTATAATCCAGGAGATCCTACATTGCTTATATCAAAAAGTGGAAACACTGAAGAATTAGTTCGATTAATTCCAATTCTACGTGAATTTCAATCACCATTAATTGCGCTAGTTGGGAATATGGATTCTTATATGGCAAAAAATGTAGATATTGTATTAAACGGTACCATTGAAAGTGAAATTGATCCACTGGGTATTGTCCCTACTACAAGCGCATTAGCTGCTTTAGCTATTGGAGATGCACTTGCATCTGTCTTAATGGTAAAAAGAGGATTTAATGAGGCAGATTTTGCACGATATCATCCTGGTGGAGAGCTAGGTAAACAACTAGGATTGACTGTTAGTCATTTAATTCATTCTTTGGATGAAGTAGCTCTTATAGATAAAGAAAGCACATTAGAAGATATTGCTTCTTCTATGACTGAAAAGCCTTTAGGCGCAGCATTAATTATCGATAATAAAGAGTTGGTAGGAATTGTAACAGAAGGGGATTTAAGAAAGGCAATTGCATCAAACAAATCTTTGTCAGACTCCATGGGAGAATTAATTAATGAAAATCCTATATCTGTTTCTCCTGGGCTATCAGTTCAGGATGCGATGAAATTAATGGAGGATCGCGATTCACAGATTTCTGTATTACCTGTAGTCAATGAATCTAAAGAATGTTTAGGGTTAATTAGACTGCATGACCTATATCAAACTAAATTAGTTTAATCCTATTTAACAAGTAACATTTTCATGGTCTTGTTGAAATCTTTGGTACGAAGTTGATAGAAGTATACACCGCTACTTAATGTGTCACCATCGTCATTTGTACCATCCCATTCTACGGTATGAGTTCCTACGCTATTTTCACCTTGATCAATTGTTTTCACTAACTGTCCAAGCGTATTATAGATATAAATCTTTACAGAGGTTGCTTCTGCTACATCATACTGTATTGTTGTTTGGTTGCTAAATGGATTCGGATAATTTTGATATAATGCGAATTCATCTGGAGTACCCAACTCAATGATACCATTACCTGCTGCTCCATCTTTAGAGAATAGCTGATAACTTACTTCAATATTAGAGCTAGGAATATCTCCATCAATATAGATAAATAATTCTTTTTCATCCTTAGATAATCTACCGAATTCAAATTCATAGCTTTCTTCTAAGTTGTCATTGTTCTCTAGTATAATCATACTTTGATTATTTTTTGCAACAGAGAATTGGTATACATTACCTTCATTTACAATTTCAAATCGTCCAGCAGTAATATCATCTGGAAGTGTAATCTTAATTTGATTACCAAATAACTCTGCAGGGAAATCAATTGGATTTAATTTCTGCTCTTCTCCAGGCTCTGAAGTTTTTCCTTGTGCTTTTGTCCACTGCCAGTTTCTAGTAAATACACTGATATCATAAACATCACATGTACTATCTAGTGTTGGTGTAAGATAAGGGCTAGTACCTGTTGCTGGTCCAATATCAACATTTGGCCATGCATTTACAAGAGAGTTTAAGTCTTCAACATCTACATCCCAGTCATTGTCATAATCACCTAGCATAGATGTATAGGTTGTAAATCCACTAATAATAGCATCTGAGTTATTACCACTTTCATCAAATGCAGCAACTTTGAGATAATATTTGGTATAATCATCAAGAGTTAAATTGGTCAATGTTAAATTGGTTAAACCAACATTTTCATAGTGTACAACATCTGCGTTAAGATCTTGATCAGTTGTTCCAATACCCATATAATAGTATGCTATTCCAACATTATCTGACCAACCATCAACGCTGATTGTGATATCAGAAGTACTTCTTATGTATTCACTATCCTGTAAATCATTGATTGTAAATGTCCCAGCAGTTGGACCAGTGCTATCTAATATATAGCTTACTTGATCAGAAATAGTCTCATTTCCGTCATTATCAACTGCTCCTACTTTATAATACCATTGCTCACCTTGAGCTAAACCGTCATGCAATAACGAATCAACCCCAAAGGTTTGTCTAAACACGAATGTAGTATCTGGCCATGGTGTACTAGAAGGAGATGCATAAAAATGTTCTGAGTCAATATTTCCAAGTGTACCTTGACCGAGTAAATTACCGCTATCAGGAGTAAAGTTATCTGTTAAACTACCATAAACATTATAAGAAGCAAAATCTGATTCTCCATTTCTATTCCAGAAGATAGCTACACCATCATCGCTAGGATTCCATACATCATTAGCCGCATCATACACTAGTTCAGGTTCAGCTGATACCCCTTGAGGTGCAAGTGGAGCACCATCTGAACTTAACTGTCCAGCTGTAACTGTAAAATTATCCCAAAATGCATATTGTTGACTTGATGTTGTTACATGAATAGCAACTCTAATATCTGTTCCTGCATATGCAGTTAAATCATAAGATTGTTGTGTCCAACTACCTGTATTCTCACCCACAATGTTAGCAAGCGTAACTGTAAAGTCTTCAATAGAAGTTCCTCCAGAAGGTGATAGTAAAACATCATAGTCTTCTGCACCTCCATTCATATTAGTATAAAAACTTAGAATATTATCTGTTCCAGGTCTTAACCAAAGTTTTGGACTAATTAACCAATCATCAGCATTTCCAGCTCCAGCATATCCTAAACCAGCCATCCAGTGACTACCATCTGCTGCTCCATATCCAGCAGTATAATACCACCATGAAAAATCATCAGAATCATTATTAGCGTTTATATAGCCAAATGCATGTACATCCCTTCTTCCATCAGCCCAACCGTACGGGTTAGTTTCAAATCCTTCTTCCCATAAAGTATCTTGTTGTGCTGTTGCCCAAATAATATTGTTTTTTGTAACTGAATCAGAATTGGTTCCATCACCAACTGATAGTGAGACATTAAATTGTCCTGCAGTTGCATATGTATGAGAAGGGGACTGATCTGCACTAGTGGATCCATCTCCAAAGTCCCAAGCCCATGAAGTAGGTGCTCCTGTTGATCTGTCAGTAAATTGCACAGTTAGTGGGAATACACCCGAAGTTTTATCAGGAGTAAATGCAGCATTTAATGGTGCTGTAGATGTGAATCCTGTGGAATAAAATAAGCCTCTACCATGAGTTCCAGCAGCTAGTGCGTTATCAGATGATCTTCTTACTAACATATCAGTTCTGACATTTGCTAAACCATCATTTGAAGGATTCCATGTAGGGCTTGAAGAAGAAACATCATCAGAAACCCATGTTCCAAGTTCAGTCGCTAAGATTACTTGATTATAGTTATTTGGATTATATAATCCCCAACGCACAGGCATATCAGCAAGATCGCCCTCAATATCATTCCATCCATTAGATCCACCACCACCTACTGTTTCCCATGCTGAAGTCACTCCATAGTTTGATACAGTAACTAATATTTGATTATCATCTTTTCCAATATCAATTGATGAAATATATCCACTGATATTAGATCCGCTGATATCAGTAGCAGTATAGCTGCTTGTATGCGCATCGGTAATCTTAAATATTCTTCCACCCGAAGTTCCAACAAAAAGGACTCCATCAGTATGTGGAGACATTTTAAATGCTGATGCTGTAGAGCCAAGAGATACGCTCATCAGTGTTTTATCAGCTAACGTTTCGTAGTTATTTAATCTTAAAATTGTAGAAGCGTCTACAGAAGAGTAGAATGCTTTGTTAGTAGGATCAATTGTAGATGGATTAATAAAAAATCCTGTATCACCACCACCACTATCTTCATGGTTTGCATAATAAGAGAAGCTAGCGCCTCCATTAGTGCTTCTATAAATACTATTATATGTTGTTGCAGTAAACTGATAGCTTGGATTGAGCTGATCAATATGTGTATATGCTCCATCTCCACCAACAACAGCAGAACCACTCTGAATATCTGTACCACTAATTGTCCAAGTACCGTTGTCTTGAGTTCCACCAATTACATATTGGCTACCAACATCAGGGTGCAACGCAACAGAATAAAATTGACTAACATTGTAGCCGGTATTTCTATTTGATACCGTTGCTCCTGCATCATTTGTATAATATATACCACCATCATTAGAAAAAATAATTTCATTACTTGTAATTGTTTTTAGGTTTTGTTGATCAACATGCATATTGGCAAATTGTGATCCACTAGAATTTGTGACTTGAGTCCAACTAGCTCCACTATCTGTTGTTTTGAAAATATCAAGCTCACCAGCATAGACTGTATTTGGATCATTTGGATCAACGCCTAGACTCAAATCATAACCAGCTTGACCATTACCATCACCTAAAACATTTCCGTTAGAATCTACAGGAAATGGATCAGAGCCTCCGGCAGTATACACAGTCCAATTAGCTCCACTATCTGATGTTTTAACAATCCATTGAACTTTTCTTGTATCGCTGCTAGCAATCATACCATAAACTGTATTTGGATCAGAAGGGGCAACAGCAATGATTGTTCTATTTCCACTGCCAACAAACCCTAATGATATTTTTGTCCAATTTGTACCATCGTCAGAATAGAAAATATCTCCACCGCCATCACCATAGACATTAGTTCTAGATGCAGCCCAAATTCTATTGTCACTACCCATGTCTAAATCCATAATTTCATAAACAGTACCACTAGAAGTAGTATCCATTACTTGTGTCCAAGTTGTACCACCATCAGCAGATCTCCATAAACCAGTATTGGCAGATCCATGCCATTTACCTTCATAGTAATGTCCACCAACTCCAGCATACACTACACTTGTTCCTGATTCATTTCTAACAACAATATCAGTAACATAATTAAAATCTTCCGTAGAGGTTAAATGTGTCCAAGTTGCACCACCATCAGTAGTTTTCCACATACCTAATCCGCGACTTGCTGTTGAGAAAATTCCCATTCTTTCTCCAGTACCAACATACATAGTATTGGTGTCATTTGGATCTGAATTAATACTGCAAACCGCTAAATTCCCCCATGTACCATCGACAGAATTCCATGTAGGGTTTGAAGCGGTAACATCATTAGTATACCACAATCCTCCACTAACTCCTGCAGCCCATAATTTTTTGTTTGTAGAATCATTAGGGTCTATAAGAATTGCTCGGGTTCTACCTCCGATAGTATTTGGACCTCTTTCTACCCAATTTACCTCAGTCATTCTCTTTGCATAAGAAAGACTCATGCGCCTATCTTCAGCATGTTTTATAGCATCTAATATACGTTCTGTTGGAATAGTCCCTGTATTTGGGTCATACATCATTAGATAATCATGTGCACCTTTTAAATCTGGACGTAACGCCTTAGGTAGTTTCTTACTTTCTTTGTAAGATATAGTTTGTCGTTTAGCAAGAAAGTCATTGATAAACGCTTCTTGTTTTAATCTGTTTTGTTCGCCTAAGTAATTTGTAATAACCTGGGCGGTTGGTTGAAATGCGATAAGTCCAACCATGATAAAAGCAATTATATAATGTAGTTTTTTCATAATATTATTCTAGTATTAAGTATCCGTTTTCTAATCCATTGATTGCAATATTTGCGCCATTTACATCTAACATAATAGTATTAGCGCTATCAAAATTTAAATTTGTATTTGTTGATCCGTTGACTGTAAAGTTTACTGTAGCAATTACGCCATCTCCATCAGAAGTTGGTTGATCGCTAGATAGAGAAGAAGTATAAATAGTAACCGCACCATCTTCATTGGTAACAATAAATAATGGATCAGTATTGCCAGTTAAGAAATCTCCAGCAGTTACATCTCCAATAGTTAATGCGCTTGTATCAAAAGTTAGTTTTGCTTGCGCTGCAGCAAGGCCAGTGACTCCTAATACCTTTATATCTAGCGCAACACTAGATCCTGTAGTAGTATCGGTATATTTTGAATCTACAATCATTGCTGGAGTTGCAATATCAGTTAATGTGATATAAGCTGACTCATTTACAGTGTTAGATCCACCTTCACCTGTTACACTTAGTGATACATCATAATTTCCAGTAGCAGTGTAGGTATGAATTGGAGAATCTTCTGAACTTGTTGATCCATCACCAAAACTCCAACTTGATTGAGTATACTGTGAAGATGTATTGGTAAATTGAACACGCAATTCAGGTGTTCCTGATGTAGGTGCTCCAAAAAATGCAGCTGTTGGTGGGACAGCATTTACTGTAATATAATCTGTTTTCGTTGTAGTATCAGTTCCACCAGAGCTTGTAACGGTCAATGAAACAGAATACGTTCCTGTATTTTCATATGTATATGATACTGAAGTGCCGGATGCATCTGGCGATCCATCATTATCAAAATCCCATGCATGTGTTGTAGCATTTGTAGATCCAGATAAAAATCCTACTGTTAAAGGGACAGGCCCTGATGTAGGAGAACCAGAAAAAATTGCTACTGGCGCTGGATCAGTAGGACCTGTTCCACCACCATCATCGCTACCGCCGCCGCCGCCGCCGCAACTAATCAATAAAATTAAAAATAATGATAAGAGTTTTTTTAACATAAGTGACAAATCTACAATAATTATTGTCACTTTTCCATAAAACTCTTTCTATTAAAGAGTCTTCTCTGATATGACAACATCTCTTTGACTAAGATACTGTAGAATAAATTGTATGCATTCAGGTTTAACACCAACCATTTCTGGAGGGAAGACACCATAATCATTCCATAGACTTTCTAATATTAAATTAATGCTAGCAGTAGCAGTATATCCTGTAGTGCGCGCCATAGATGATGTTCGGCTTTCTAAATTAAATTCATCATATAGATGATAGGTAATTATTTTCATATCACCTTTAATGATAATATCAAGGACAGTAAATTCTATTTCGTTTTCATCTAATTTCCATGCTTCAAATAATTTTTTTGATGTCTCATCAATATTTTTATCATTAAATAAGCCTTTATTACGATACTCAAGCATCAATTCTGCGTGACCGGGATAACGCAACGTTTTCTCCTTTAGGTTAGGAATATGCTTCATAGTTGATAATAAAGATCGTAATCCATCAGTGTTAAATGCTTCCAATGTCCCAGCATCTTCAAATTTCATTCTTTCGATATCAGATAATGCAGGATGAGTAATGATTTCATGATCTACTAACATTCTTGCAGGACGAGTATACTCTTCGATAACGTCTATGGGTGAAAATGGCGCTTTATAATTAAATGGAGGTTGAGGATGTTTTGGTAATCCACCAACATAATATTCAAATGACTCTATATTTAATTGTGCATCCCAGTATCCTAATAAATAATTTGGAATTCCTGGAGCAACACCAGCATCAACAATAACTGTAACCCCTTTTTCTATAGCTAATGTATTAAGATCTAATACATTTTCAGGCGAGAATGATATATCAACTACATTTTTACCACTATTAATAATTGTCTCTAGTGCTTTATAGCCTAAAAATCCAGGAACTGCTAACAATACAATGTCGGCTGGTGCAATCCATTCTGACAGAGATTCACTATCAGTAACATCAAGTTGTGATATTTGAATATTAGAATTTTTAGATTGAATAGTTTTGAGAGCATTAAGGTCATAATCTGCTAAAAAAAGATTATGATTTTTTGAAAGGTCAATAGCCATTGCACTTCCAACCATTCCAGCTCCAATTTGATAAATATTTTTCATTTTATTTTTTTTACAAAAAAAGGAACTACGAAAGCTCCTTTTTTGTGTATTAATACTTTTATCTTGCGGGATAGACGGGACTCGAACCCGCGACCTCCGGCTTGACAGGCCGGCGTTCTAACCAGCTGAACTACTACCCCATTTAATTATTTCTATGCAATAATGCATATGGAATAAGAACTAAGTACCCGATTAATAAAAGCAAGGGAGAGAGGACTAAACTCTGAAAGCTGTCAACCTCTCCTAAATACATTGTCAAATAACCCACAATTATAACGAAAACTCCGGCTCCAAACAAAACATAATTTTTAGTTTTATATGGCCACTTAAGGTTAACTTGTTGTTTATTCTTGTCTTGCATTGATGATAAGTTAAATTTCTTCTACCGAGTTTCCAAAAAATATAATTCCTTACAATTGATTTCAGCCTACAAAAGAAGTAATTTCTCCTTCTTTATGGTAATCAATAGCAATAGTAGTCGTGATTCAATATTTGGACTGTTTTTAACATTGTGTCTTATTGGATCTAGTATATTTTTTACTTCTATCAAAGAAGTTGATAAAACCATATTTGTTATCGAAAAAGGAATGTCATTAAATGCAGTAACTAACCTTTTACATGAAAAAGATATTATTCATAATAAATCTTTTTTTAAGTATAGAGTTTATTTTCTTGGATTGTCTAATAAGATACCTGTTGGAACATTTTCAGTAGAAGGAAAAGTAAGTAATAAGGATATTATTAATACCATCTTTGAAGAAGGCCCAATGCGATTAAAATTAACTATTCCTGAAGGATCTTCATCCAATCAGATATTTTTAAAAGCCAATACTTTATTGGAAAGATCAGATGATTATAGCGCATTATTCAATAACCAATCATTGATTAAAGAATTTGGTATACAGGCTACATCGTTAGAGGGATATCTTTTTCCTGATACCTATTATTTTTTCAAAGAAACGACCAGTCTCGAAGTATTAAATATTATGGTTTCTGAGTTCTGGAAGAATTTTACTAAAACATTCATAGAACGCACAAATGAGCTAGGATTTACGGTACATCAGGTTGTAACTTTAGCGTCGATTATAGAAGGAGAAGCTTTATTGGATAAAGAGAGAGCTATTATATCTTCAGTCTATCATAATCGATTAGAAAAGAGAATGAAATTGCAAGCAGATCCAACTATACAATATATAATACCAGGAAATCCAAAAGCATTAAGCAATAGAGACCTAAAGCGTGTTTCTCCATACAATACTTATTTGAATTATGGCTTGCCTCCTGGACCTATCAATAATCCTGGATTAGAATCAATTAAAGCGGCATTGTATCCTGCCGATACAGATTATTTATATTTTGTAGCGCAAGGTGATGGTTCACATGTATTTACTACCAATCAGGAAGACCATTTAAGAGCAAAGGCATTGTATAAGCAGTATAAAAGAGAGAATCGATGAAATTAGCTGATCTAAATACACAACAACTCAAGGCAGTAAAAACTGTCAAACATCCTGTTCTTGTTTTTGCAGGTGCTGGGAGTGGAAAGACACGTGTTCTTACTTATAAAATATGGCACTTAATTAAAGAAAAAATTTATAAACCTAATGAGATTTTAGCTTTGACATTTACAAATAAGGCTGCAACAGAGATGAAAGAGCGTATCAAAGAGAGTATTAATTGTGACGGTGTGAATGTTGGGACATTTCATTCAATTGGAGCAAGAATTTTAAGAAAACATATTGGCTATCTAAATGAAAAATATAACAATGACTTTACTATATATGATGTTTCTGATCAAAAAGCTTTATTGAAAGAAGTAGTAGAGCAATTGAATATTGCAGAATTTAAAGAATTAAATATCAATTTTTTGCGTTCACAGTTAGATAATTTTAAAAATGACTCTATGACAGTAGAAGAAGTTGAAGCTAAAGCTAATAGTTTTGAGGATGAAAAAATTGCTGAGGTTTATAAGCGATATTCTGAATTATTATTATCAAACAATGCTGTAGATTTTAATGATTTAATTGCAATGCCTATTAAACTATTCAAACATAGCAGTGCTTTATTAGAGAAGTACCAACAATCATGGAAGTATATTTTGGTTGATGAATTTCAAGATACAAATTCGCCTCAATTTGAGTTGATTAGCCTCTTAGCAGGTAAGCATCAGAATATTACAGTTGTAGGAGATGATGATCAGTCAATTTATGGATGGAGAGGAGCAAATATTGATAATATCCTTACAAACTTTAAAGATACATTTAAAAAATCTGTAGAAATTAAGTTAGAAAAGAACTATCGATCTACTCAACGTATTCTTGATGGAGCATGGTCTGTAGTTTCTAATAATACAAACAGAGCAGAAAAAAAATTAGTTGCTACAAAAGGTCTTGGAGAAAAAGTGTCGCTTATATCAACCGGAAGCGATGAAGAAGAATCAAATGCAATTTGTGATTCTATTAAAGCAGAGATTAAGCTCCATAAAAGTTCATTTAAAGACTTTGCTGTGCTTTATCGTACTAATGCACAATCTCGAATGATTGAGCAAACTATGATGAAAGAAGGTTTGCCATACAATATTGTTGGAGGTACGAAATTTTATGACAGAAAAGAAGTAAGGGATGTGATTGCCTATTTAACTATAGTGTGTAATCCAAATGATAATATTGCACTCAAGAGAATTATTAATTTTCCAGTAAGAGGAATTGGAGAGAAATCTATTAATATTTTCAATGAACTAGCAGCAGAGAAAGGCATTTCATTATTCGAAAGCCTCAAGTTTTGTAGAGAGATAAAGCTTAGAGGAAAACAACAAGATTCAATTGAAAACTTTTACCAATCAATTAACAAATTTCATGATTTATTAGATACTCTAGATTGCAAAGAATTGCTACGTACTTTATTAGAAGAATTCAATATTGAAAATTATTATAAAAATAACCCTGTTGAACAAGAGCGTTATGATAATATTCAAGAGTTAAAATCAAGTATTGATCGTTTTGCAGATAATTCAAATGGTAACTTAAAAGATTTTTTACAGGAGATATCTCTTTATACTGATTTGGATGATTGGGATAGCAATAAAGATTCTGTAACGCTTATGACTATTCACGCAGCAAAAGGATTAGAGTTTTCTACAGTATTTGTTTGTGGTTTGGAGCAAGGATTATTCCCTTTAATTCGATTAGATGATGATCCAGATCAACTAGAAGAGGAAAGAAGACTATTTTATGTTGCTGTAACAAGAGCAATGGAAAGAGTATATCTGTTAAATGCAAAATATAGAAGAAAATTTGGTGCATTAAACACTTCATCTTTTATACAATCTGACTTTCTAAATGAAATTAATAAAGATGTAATAAAGGTTAAGCCTTATAAGTCAGTTTATACTAAAAGAGTTGTGCGTTCTGGTGGAAAGAAAACTATTAAAATATCTAGAACTGTAACGGAGTTTGACGATTTTAAAGTAGGAGATGAAGTGCAACATAACCTCTTTGGCGTGGGCACTATTTTAGTTTTAAATGGGACTGGCGAAAATCAGAAAGTTGGCGTTGAGTTTGATGGAGGATTGAGAAAAAAGCTGATTGTTAAATATGCTAGACTAAAAAAGATAGATTAGGTAATTTGAAGAATGGAAAATTTAATCCCATGTAGGTTTCATACAGAAGTTTCATCTGTATTAAAAGCTGAAGGCTTAAGAGCTACACCGCAACGCCTAGATATCTGGGATGAATTATCTGGCACAGATAAGCATAGGGATATTGATACTATTCTTACGTCCCTTAAAAATAAAAAAATCAATGTTTCGAGAGCAACTCTGTATAGAACAATAGATGTGTTTGTGAAACATAACCTATTAAAAAAGATTACTTTAGATACTGGTAGATTTTTATATGAACATAATAGAAAATCTATTACCCCAAAGCACGATCACATTGTCTGTGAAGATTGTGGAGAAATTTTTGAATTTTTTGATAATAATATTTCAAAAATTGAAGATAAAATTGCAAATAAACTCAATTTGAAGGTTACCAAAAGAGTTCATCAATTGTCTGCTACTTGTACGGGCACTAAGTGTAATCACTCTTAAAGTTATTTTTTAAATGAAATCAATTCTTATTAATAATCTAGTTTCTGGAATGAAGCTGCAAGGCTTCTATCTTTGTATAGAAAAAAAAATTAGAAGAAAGAAAGATGGATCTGCTTATTTTGATCTATTATTACAAGATAAATCAGGGGTAATACGAGCACGAATATGGGATAACATAGAAATGTTATCTAAAAAATTTGATGTTGGTAATCCAGTGGCAATCAAAGGAAGTACTTATAAGTATGGTAGTAGTATTTTTATTAAGATAAAAAATATTAATAGAGCATCGATTGAAAAATATGCAAAATATGGTTTCAGCTCATCCGACTTGATTCCAAGTGCAAAAAAAGATGCAAAACAATTATGGATTCACCTCAATAAAGAGATTGATAAAATATCTAAAGTACACTTAAAACAACTAGTAAAGAGAATATTATCAGATCATAAAAAGAAGTTTAAGATTTATCCAGCAAGTATTTCCTATCAATATAATTATCAAAGCGGTTTAATAGAGCAAACAGTTTCACTTATTAAAATTTCTAAAATTCTAGGTAAACATTATAAAGTTGATACCGATTTACTCTTAACTGGAGCTTGCTTACATCAGATTGGAAAATTGTATTCAATTAATATGGGATTTTCTGAAGTAAAATCTAACGAAAGAAGTTTAGTTGGTAATGCAATATTATCGAGAGATATTGTTAATAACTATATTAAGAAAATAAAGCGTTTTCCAGATGAGGATAAGGTAAGACTAGAGCATTTAATTCTATCCTATCAAGGTAGAAAAGAGTGGCAAAGCCCTGTTGAACCTCAAACTTTAGAAGCTGTTTTATTGCATACAATTAATTATATGGATTCACATGTTAATGTGATAAGCAATAAGTGAAAAACAAACTCATTACACTCTTTATTTTAAATACCTCTCTAATATTTAGCCAAAGTTATATTAATTATGATCTTTCCAATCAATTTGGTGTTGCTTTAGATAATAATGAGATTATTTGGGACAAAGAAAAAAAGTTTGATGATTTATTAATTGACAGATCGACAACTTATTTTGATAATAAGTTTTTGTCTTTTGATTTTGATAGCATGCCGTCTGATTCTCTATATGTTAAAAGTAAATTTCAATATGAATTTGGAGACTATGGTTTTGATAAGTTAAATATTGGACTAAGAAAGCAGTCTTCAATTAGTAATTTTGAGTTTATTGCAATGAAGAAAAGTTTTTTTGGTACTTATTCAGAGTTTGCAAACAAAGATAGTAGTCCTTTAAGCTTATTTTATAAGATTGATTACAATACCATCCTTTCAAAACATAATTTTTATTTATCGACTGGTTATTTTAGAGAGGATTCAAAATTTTTATTTAACAGTGAATCTTCAATAGATAATTCCATGAATATTGAATTCTCTGATTTTCTATCAATAACAGTTGGAGATAGTTTTATAGCAAATCGTTGGGATTATAACATCGAATTAAATCATATTAGTAAGTCTGATGAAAGGAGTATTGCTGAATATGTTGTTGCTCAAGACATAGATATTGAAAAAAATAGATTAAATATGAGTGCTAATAATAAGAAAAATATATTTCTAAAGTCTTTTATTGATAATACATATTATTTTGATCATAGCGCTCAAAGAGGCTATAGTAGAAATATATTACAATTGTCAAATAGCAACCAATTTTCTTTTGGAAATTTTACTTATGGTATTGACTATATTTCAGATAAAGTAGTTCCTGCTATTAATTATGAAGCTGCATTTGGAGTAGTTCAATTATCTGTTTCTAGAAAGAACAAATCAAATATGATCTTATTTGATAAACAACAATTTGGAGAAATGTTTTATAGTTTTTCAGATGATGAAGAGATACAAAATTGGGATTCATTAGTATTAAGCTATGGTATTGACAGAAAGATTTCTTTTAACTCTAATCTTAAGTTTATCAGTGCTACTAATCTAGAAGGATATGATCTTTCTACCATAGAAACACCTGGTCTTAATGGATATTTTTCTTTTTCAGATGATATGCTTTCATTAGAAACAAAAATTGAAGTACCTACAAAAAGAAGTAAAATTGATATAATACACTATCATAATTTCTATGATAGTCTCATTAGTTCTAATCGATCAGATATGCTTGATGTAAACTATTATTTTAACACTTCATTTGTTGATCAAAAACTTGGCATTGATGGAAAATTATCCTTTAGATATTTATCTAAAAATGAATCAGGATATTCTTTTGATTATTTTAGAAATATGCCTACATCAAATAGCGTGCATTATGACGAAAGTTATAACATTGGATTAGACTTAAATATATCAATTGCAGATGTTTTATTAATAGTAAAATTAAAAAATGGATTAGATCGATTACCACTTGATGGAGACTATTCTATTAATAATCATGCTTTATTCAATCCAATGAAAAGTTTCCTATCTTTTGGGATTGTTTGGGAATTTGATGACTAAAGTTAATATTCAGTTGTAAAGTTGATACAGTAGCAAATCTTAATGTTATTTTTATAAAATGTGAATGATTATTTTCATAAATTCATGAACATGAAGAATAATAATTCAAATTTAAATATCAATAACAATGTTACTCTTGTATTAAATGCTAGCTATTTACCGCTTGCAGTTTGCTCTTCCAAACGGGCTTTATGTTTATATTTTCTTAATAAAGTTGATGTTTTAATGAACTATGATCAGTATATATATTCTCCATCTACTAGAATCAAAGTTC
>JBJKZN010000016.1:0-9192 GCA_045560315.1 Fidelibacterota bacterium
ACAGAAGATTGGACAAAAAGAGCATATGAATATATGAATGATCAATCCCCTTTGTACGGCCATAGCCAAACATTATTTCCAATCATTCAAGGAGGAATTGATAAGGAAGAACGCTTAAAATGTCTAGATCAAATGTTACCTTTTGCTACATGTGGAATGGCGATTGGTGGACTTTCTGTAGGAGAAAAGAAGGATCCTATGTTTGATATTGTAAATGTGCTAGGAACGCATATGCCCAAGGAGCAACCCCGTTATTTGATGGGCGTAGGTAAACCGACCGATCTTGTAAAATCAATTTTATCAGGAATAGATATGTTTGATTGTGTTTTGCCCACTCGTAATGCAAGAAATGGACAGATTTTTACACATGAAGGTTCTGTTAATATTTTAAATAGCCAATACAAGGACGATACATCTCCTATTGATAAAAAAAGCAGTATTGTGTTTGCTCAAGAGCATTCAAAATCATATTTAAGGCATTTGTTTAAGGTAAACGAAATGTTTGGTATTCGCATTGCAACATTGATGAATATTGCATATTACTTTGACCTAATTACTGAAATTAAATTTGAAATTAATAATAATAGTTTTGTAAAATGGTCGGAGGACTATTTAAAGAGATATGATCAATAGATATTATCCAATGAAATTTTTATTACTTCTTACAGCAATAATGATATTAAGTAATTGTGCTTCTGTAAGAAGTCCAGAGGGAGGACCAGTAGATGAGATTTCTCCAACACTATTAGGAACGAGCCCAGAAGTATTAACTAATATTGAATCTGAGCAAAAAATTACTATTCGTTTCAGTGAATATTTAAAAGAGAGTTCACTCAAAAACTCTCTTCATGTCTATCCCATGCATGCAGGCGAAATAAGACATGAATTTAGAGGAGATAAAATAGATGTATGGCTACCTAAAAATCTTAACAAAGACATGACATACACACTTATTATAGATACTGGTCTTGCTGATGAGCATGGAATAGCAATTGAGAAAGATGTTAGCATTCCATTTGCTATGGGTTCAACATTTACGTCTTACAGCATAGGAGGTTATGTTTATGGAAATACAGATCGAGGAAATCTTTTATTGTGGAGAGGAATATTAAGTCATGATGAAATGTTAGATAAAGACCCAGACTATATTGCAAATCTAATAGGTGATTCATATATATTTGATTATTTGCCAATAGATGACTTTTCTATTCTTGCTATTGAGCAGTATGGATCAAATATTGATTATACAAAAGGTCCCTATGCTTTATATCATGAAAAGTCTATATCTACAAAAAATGCTTCGCTCCATAGCATTAATTTTCTCATGGATAAGATTTCTGATACAGAGGAATCAGAAACAGATAGTTTAGATGTCATAGTTGAGAGTGATGATGAAGTAATTAAAACTGCTGACTTGTCGGGTACAGTGTTAGGAAAATTTCTTCATCCTATAAAGATGTTATTACAAAATGATTCACATACTTATATTACTCCTGTTAATTTAGATGGATCTTATGTCATTAATAATATTATTGGAGGTAAGTACCAATTGTTGATATACGAAGATAGAAATAATGATAATCAATTAAATACGGGTTCTTTTACAGACAAAACATATTCAGAAAAATTTTATGTCTATCCCGACTCGTTATCTTGTCGAGCCAATTGGGAGCTTGAATTACCTTCATGGAATTATCAAAAGGAGATTAAGTAATGACAGTTGTAGCAGTAAGTGGATATTTTGATCCTATTCATGTTGGGCATTTAGAATATTTGAAGATGGCCAAAAGTCTTGGTGATAAATTAGTGGTTATTGTTAATAGTGACTATCAAGCAGAATTAAAAAAAGGAAAATCATTTATGCCAGAAGCAGATCGACTAGAGATTGTTGGTGCATTGCGCTGTGTAGATGAAGTATTTTTGAGTATTGATCAAGATAAGAGTGTTTGTAAAAGCTTGGAGCATGTCAAACCTGATATCTTTGCAAACGGTGGGGATAGAAGTTTGGAAGAAATCCCTGAGACTCCTGTAATGAAAAAATATAATATCAAGATGGTTGACGGATTAGGTGAAAAGATTAGAAGTAGTAGTGCAATTACAGGAATTAAGTGTGACACATAATAAGAAAAATAAGAAAAACCAACAGCTTCTAGATGATTTTATTGAATTAAGTCAGAAATGTGACATTAAAATTATTCATGATAAAGGCGACTTCAATGGAGATGCTTGTCTATTGTTTACTGACAACGTGGTCGTTATCAATAAGCATAAGCCTTTAGAGCAACGTTTACATGTTCTAGCAAAATGTTTTAGTAAATTAAATCTTGATAACGTATATATTAAGCCGGTGTTGAGAGAATTAATCGATAATATTGAACGGGATGATGAATATGTCGCATAAGAAACATTTATGGGCTCCTTGGAAAATGGAATACATCAAGAATAAATATAAATCACAAAAAATCTTTTCTGATAAGCCAAATGAGAGTGAAGATAGAGAAAATTTTATTCTTTATCGTGGAAAAACATGTTATGTAATTATGAATTATTATCCATATAATAATGGTCATCTTATGGTAGTTCCATATGAAGAAAAAAATGCAATAGAAGATTTAGAAGATGACACATTATCAGAAGTGATGCAGATAACAAAAAAAGCAATGGCTATTTTACGATCACACTTACACTGTGAAGGATTTAATTTTGGAGCCAATATTGGTAAAGGTTCAGGAGCATCTATTGAAAGCCACTTACATTTTCATATTGTACCACGATGGTCTTCCGATACAAGTTTTATGCCTGTAGTAGGATCTACGAAAGTAGTCGCTCAAGGATTGCATGATACTTATGACTTATTAAAACCATCATTTGAGGAATTAGGATAATGGATTTATTTTCACACTCATGGCTTCCATTTATTTATCAATATAGTATCGGAATATTGATTTTCGGTGGAGGTCTTTTTACAATCTTTAAAGCCTATGGACAAGAGGAGTTCTGGGCTCAATATAAAACATGGATTGCAGTATTGGTTTGGGGATTTATTTATGTATCATCTATTCATCTATTAATGACAATTGCTGCACTAAATAATACACCACAACTTTATTTGGTTATAATCTTTATGTATTGTTCAACAGCATTAATTCTAAGTAGGTATGTGCGATGACTCCTGAAATTGCTACAAGTTCATTATTCTGGGGTATTTTAATTTTCTATGTATCTTTTGTATTAGGTGCAGGCTTATTCTTTGCACGAAATAATCAATCTACAGAAGACTTTTTCTTTGGTGGTAGACGATTTTCATGGTGGCTGATTGGGATGTCTATGCTAGCTACTGGAGTAGGATCACATAGTTTTGCAAAATATGCATCAAAAGGATTTGAATATGGTTTTTCTTCAACCATGACTTATATGAATGATTGGTTTTTTATGCCATTACTACTCTTTGGTTGGATTCCAATTATTTATTATATGAAAGTAAACTCTATTCCAGAGTACTTTGAAAGACGTTTTAATTCAACAGTAAGAAACTTATCAACATTTACAATGATTCTATATTTAATAGGATACATCGGTATTGGTTTATTAGCACTAGGATCGTTGTTACAACCTATCTTAGGATGGGACATTGAAACAATTATTGTCACCATTGCATTGATTGCCGGGATTTATGTGTCTCTGGGAGGTCAGACAGCAATTATCTTTACTGAT
This sequence comes from Fidelibacterota bacterium, assembly GCA_045560315.1. Taxonomy (GTDB): domain Bacteria; phylum Fidelibacterota; class Marinisomatia; order Marinisomatales; family Marinisomataceae; genus Marinisoma. Next base: position 3,715 of record JBJKZN010000016.1, read on the forward strand.
TTTTTGCAAGGAGTGGTGCTTTTATTTGCAGGGCTATTGATCTTTGGTCTTGGTATTGCATATCTAGGAGGGTTTGATATATTTTGGAATGCATTATCTACAACAAACAAATTACCATTAGCTGATTTTAATTCTCCACCAGACTTTAATTTTGTAGGAGTGTTCTGGCAAGATGGAATAGTAGGATCAATAGGATTTGCTTTTATGAATCAAGCAGTGATTATGCGATTTTTATCATCACGTTCTGTGGCACATGCTCGCCGAGCAACGATGATGAACGTATTAGTATTCTTACCAATTGGTACGATTGCTGTATCCAATGCAGGTTGGGTAGCAAGAGCTATTACCAATACTTCACCTGAAATCATTGCAGAGACTACTAATCCGAATAGCATTTTTACAGTTGTTGCTGGAATTGTAGCATCATCAGAAGCAGTATTTGCATTTTTAGTCGCAGCGGTAGTCGCAGCATTAATGTCTAGTCTAGATTCTCAAATCAATGCATCTGCTGCGGTGGTTGTAAATGATATTTATACACCTCGAGCAAAAAATCCATCAGAAAAAACTCGCTTAAGAGTGTCTATGTTAACCTCTGCAATGGTAACAGTGGTAGGAATTGGCGCAGCATTTTTATTTGCGCAATATGGTACCATTTATGAAGCACATGGGGCATTTCATAGCGTAGTCACTCCACCGATGGTAACTATTATATTTTTAGGCATATTTTGGCAGCGCTTTTCTGCGCAAGCAGCGGTATTAAGTTTTGTCATAGGATCTATGTTTATCATCTTAGGATTATGGTATCCTTTTGAATTAATTAGCCCATTAGCGCATGGAATTGAGTTCGTACCAGAAAGACCATATTCTTATATAAGAGCCTTATATAATCTACTCGCATGTATTTCTATTGGGGTGATTGTAACCTTACTAACAAAGCCACCAAAAAACTATGATAACATCAAAGGATTAACGCTTTGGACCATTAAAGATGGTGCAGAGTACTTTAAAGGTTCTGATGTAAATCCAAATGCCGGAATTACTATCACAGTTCCTGGAAGCGAAATTGTTGTATCTGAAGATGAAAACAATAAGATATGTTTACCACAAAAGTATATGGATGAGATTAAAGGAAATCCAGGCGACTTAATGTACATTAGCGATAAACGTTGGTATCTAGGTGGATTAAAGTCCACACATGCCAATCTTGGATCAACATCAAAGTTTGATAAGGTGATTATATCAAAGGATGTATATAGTCATGGACAATTCAATTTATCAAAAGATTTAACTATCGAACTTGAAGTATAATATTTCCTTGTTTTTTCAATAATATTATTAAAAATTCATACACATATTCCGGAGTAGCTCAGTTGGTAGAGCGAGTGACTGTTAATCACCAGGTCGGGAGTTCGAGTCTCTCCTCCGGAGCAAGTTTTTTTCAATCATAAATCATTCAAAAAAAATATTTATCGACATAAAATTATAAATTCTAAAAAAAAAAGTTGACATATATTTTTTTCTTTATTTAAAATCCGCTAGTTAAAATCGCTTTTTAAGATGTTGAAGCAGGTCTTAATGAAAAAATTGACTTGGCCATGCACTTAAAAAGAGTTTCACTACTTTTTAAAGGTTGAAGCAGACATGTATGAAAAAAACAAGTCTGGCCATGCAGTTAAAAAAGTCTTAGGGGGCGTTTTTAAAAGTTGAAGCTAATTTTATAAAAAGGAGATTAGGCCATGCGTTTAAAAACAATTGTTCTATACGTGTGTGTTGCAATAACACAATTATTTTCACAAACTGGTAATTTGCTAGGAGTTGTTTCGGATGCGAACGGTTCCTTCCCATTACCTGGAGCCAATGTATATTTGGAGGGAACTAACTTTGGAGGAATAACTGATTCTGGAGGTAGGGTTTATCTTTCAAATTTACCTACTGGCGAGTATAAACTAGTAGTAGCATATATAGGATATAAAAATGAAGAAAAAGATATTTCTATTGAAGAAGGTAGTTTAAATAACTTTTCGATAGAACTTTCCGTTTCTTCCTTGATTGGAAGTGATGTTGATGTTGTAGGTAATTCGTTATCAAGTCAAGCAAGGGCATTAAACAATCAAAAAAACAAATCAAATATTAGTAATGTTATTTCGTCAGATCAGGTTGGAAAGTTTCCAGACTCAAATATTGGAGATGCGTTAAAACGTGTCCCTGGAATTGCTGTATACAACGATATGGGTGAAGCGAGATTCGGCCATGTTAGAGGAACTCCATCAAGCTTTAATTCAGCAACAATCAATGGAGAAAGAATGCCTTCTGCGGAAGCCACTACAAGAAGTAACCAGTTGGACTTAATTCCTGCTGATATGATTCAAACCGTTGAGGTTATAAAAGCACTTACTCCAGATATGGATGCAGATGCTATTGGAGGTTCAATAAATCTGATTACTAGAAAAGCTGCAGGAAAACGAACATCAGTCACTGTTGGAAGAGGTGAGAATACCTTGGATGAAGCTGGTAAAATAGTACAGTTATCTGGAATGCATTCTAATAGATCAGAAGATAGCAATTTTGGATATATGTTTAATTTTTCTTTTTATGATAACTGGACAGGCACTGATAACATCGAGGCTGAATGGGATGATGAAGGTAACGTCAAAGAACATGATATTAGAAAATATCTTGTGCATCGTGAAAGAAAGAGTCTTGGTTTAAGATTTGACTATAATTTAGGCAATTCAGAAGTCTATGCTGATTTAAACTTTAATGACAGAGACGATTATGAAAATAGATATAGACTAAGAATCAAAGATTTAGATGAAGGTGAAGGTAGTCAAGAAATTAGAAGACAGACCAAAGCAGGTCTTCCTGGGAATGAGTATGGAAGGCTTGAAGATCAAAAGCTGTTTTCTTATAAATTTGGTGGTACTAGTTTTTTAGATAAGCTAAAACTTGATTATTCATTTAAGATATCTGAAGCATCAGAATTAAGACCAAATGAAAGATACTTATCGCTTAGGTTAAAAAAACAAACAGCTGTTTGGAATGAAAGTACAAAGAAACCAAACTATTCGTTCTTAAATCCTCTTGCAAATGACTTAAATGACTCTTGGGACTTTAGAAATATCATTGAAGAAAAAAGAGATACAGACGAAAAAGCAAGAAGTTTCAAGATTGATGCTGATTATAGCTTTACTGATAATTTAAAGTTTGAGGCAGGGTTCAAGATTAGTACAAGAAAGAAAGAAAGACGAAATGAGTTTTATGAGTTTGAACCTGTTGATGAAGATGCTTTCTTAGCTGACGCATTTTCAAATATTGTTAATCAAGACAAAAGCGAATGGTTAAATGATGGTAATGGAACTTCCTTTACCCCGGGTTCTTTTGTCAGTCGTGAATTTTTAGGAAATTTAGATTTATCCAACACGGACTATTTTGAACGAGTCATTGTTGAAGAAGAGTTAGCTGGAAATTTCAAAGCTTCGGAAGATATAACTTCATTTTATGGTATGGCTTCGTATGATCATTCTGATCAGCTATCAATAGTTGGTGGGCTAAGATTAGAAAAAACATCTTTAAGTGATTTAGAAGCTAGAAGTTATGATGAAGATGAAGATCAAAATAATATCATTACAGCTCCTGACAATGACTACACAGACGTACTTCCTTCATTGCATATGATTTATGATTTAGATGGTGCTTCAAAGATTAGATTTGCGCTTACAAAGTCATTAGCAAGACCAAATTATTTTGATACTGTTCCATATCAACAAGTAAAGGTGGAAGATGAAGAAATTAAGGTTGGTAATCCCGAGCTTAACCCAACAATGTCTACCAATGTTGACGTTTCTTTTGAAAGATACTATGATGATGTTGGTTTATTTTCAGTCGGTATTTTCACAAAAGATATTAAAAACTTTGTTGTATATACCAGTGGTTTTGTAACACCGACAGATAACCTACCAGACTATAGCGGCTATCAACTAGAAAAGGCTTTAAATGGAGGAAATGCATCTCTACTCGGGACTGAAATCGCATTTCAAAGACAAGTATTGCCAGGATTAGGTGTTTATGCAAATGTTACAGTCATCGATTCAAAAATAAATAATTTAGATCCGCAACTTCAAGAAGATAGACCTGATGTTAAAGACAATCCAATGCCAGGTACATCTGAGCTGTCATACAACCTTTCATTATCATATGAAAGAGGCCCAGCTACTGTTCGTCTTTCACTAAATCATCAAGGAGAATTCCTTGAGGAGTTTAATGATTCAGAGTCTGAAGATAGATGGTATGATAAATCAACATTTGTTGATTTAAATGCAAATTATAATCTAAGAGAGAATATCTCTATTTACGCTGATTTCAATAATTTAACTAATCAGCCACTAAGATATTATCAAGGAAGTAGTAGATATATGATGCAAGAAGAGTACTATAATAGAAAATTTACTCTTGGAATAAAAGCTGATTTATAATAGTTAATTTTTGATATTATATTTTTCTAAAATAAGATTAATAACTCTTGTTTTTAATTATATAATGTCAAAAGTTTCTATAATTATCATATTAAAATAGTTAATAATAAAGGAAGATATGGATTTTCTTACACTTTGGTCTTTACTTGGATTTTTATTTGCGGTATACGCAGTTACTGCCAATGATAGTATCCAAACACTCGGTACATATATATCATCTAATAGCGAAGTGAAGTGGTATTGGATGTTTGGATATATGGGTTCTATCTTTTTAATAACAATGTTACAAGGTTTCAATGGCGGTGATCCAGCTTTTGGAAGGCTAGATAAGTTTCCAGAAATCGAAATACAATGGTATCATGCAATAGCACCATTAGTCTTGGTCGCATTGACGCGATTAAAAATACCAGTATCAACTACCTTTTTAGTGTTATCGGTCTTTGCATCATCTGTTGTAATGGAAAAAATGTTATTAAAAAGTTTTCTAGGCTATGCAGTATCTTTTGTTTTTGCTTGGGGGTCTTGGTTCTTAATTAGCAAGTACTTCTTAAATGAAGGCGAAAAAGGTGAAAACAAAAATAATAATTATTGGAGAATAGCCCAATGGTTAACTACTGGTTGGCTGTGGTCAACATGGTTGAAACATGATCTAGCTAATATCATGATATTCTTACCAAGATTCAGTGCTGTTGACACGGTAACATACCAAGCATTTGTTATTGGGGTAATGCTTTTAGGGTTAGGATTTATGTTCTATGAACGTGGAGGTAAGATACAAGAAATTGTTCTATCAAAAACTAATACAAGATATGTTCGTTCAGCTACACTAATCGATTTAGTTTATTGTTTTGTATTATACTATTTTAAAGAAGTAAATAATATACCTATGAGTACAACATTTGTTTTTATGGGAATGTTAGCAGGTAGAGAGCTTGGAATTTGGATGTCTCTTGGATATGGAGAATTAACATACACTAGTAGACATAAAAAGGCTATCTTCCCAATG
>JBJKZN010000017.1:0-8721 GCA_045560315.1 Fidelibacterota bacterium
CAAGAAGATATATAAATGCAGAGCATGCTGCACTAATATCATAAGCTGGAATATGTCTAGTAATTCCTAGTTTTTGCTGTAATATAGGACCCATTCCTGGAAAATTATAATCAGATGATACTGTTCCAACAATTATTGCATCTAAATCTTCTGCAGTAATCCCTGCAGATTCAATTGCTTTTATGCATGCTGGTAATGCCATATCAGAATTAGCCATTCCCTCTTGCACCCAACGTCTCTCTTTAATTCCACTTCTTGTTTGAATCCATTCATCTGAAGTGTCCATCATTTCTTCGAGATCATGGTTAGTTACAATATTATCAGGAACATTGAATCCAATACCTGCTATCTTTGTTCTATTCATTTTCTACTTAATCGTCTTTTTTATAAATCAAAATTCTTTGAGCCGATCTATAAGCCGGGTTCTGTACATCTTTCAATGCGATGATCATTCCTCTCTATCCTATATCACTATAGAACTCTAGCGATCTACCCGTTCCTCAATGATACGAGCCGTATCTTGGAACTACTTGATCTTGCACCTAGTGGGGTTTACAAGCTAGCAATGTTACCACTGCTACTGGGGGTCTCTTACACCTCCGTTTCACCCTTGCCAAATAAATGGCGGTCTATTTTCTGCTGCACTCTCCATATTCTCACGAATCCCACCCGTTAGGTGGCACTATGCTCTACGGTGCCCGGACTTTCCTCTCAAATGAATTGAGTAATCATCCAATCAGCTCATTCTGTGATAATAAGAGCTAGAAAGTAAATTAAAAAGTAAAAAATAAATAATAAGTTTATTCCAAATTTTCATATTATTTTTTTTACAACTATATAAATAAATAAAAATAGACATATAAATGCTCAATAAAAGCCTTAAACCAAAACATCTCTATGAATTAATTAGGGTCGGTAAAGACGGTGATGGTGGCTACTTAATTGAAAAAAAATCTCTAGAAGATTCGAAAAGTCTTATTTCTTTTGGCATATCTACAGACTGGTCATTTGAAAAAGATTTTTACAATCTCAATCCTGTGTCAATTCATGCATATGACCATACAATTACAAAAAGATTTTTTTATATGTTAATTATTAAAGAATCTTTAAAAATATTTATTGGCCAATTTAAAGCAGGTATTCAATCTATATTACTATACAATAATTATTTAAAATTTTTTAAAGGAAATAAAATTCATTTTTTAGAAAAAATAGGTACTGAAAAAACTTCTACTTCTCTAGATAAAGTTTTAGAAAAAAAACAGGATGGAAAGCCATTTTTCTTCAAAATTGACATAGAAGGATCTGAATATAGGATATTAGATGATTTAGTCAAAATTCAACACTTATTAAGTGGAGTAGCTATAGAATTTCACGATGTTGATCTACACATGGAAAGAATTATAAAGTTTATAGATAGATTTTCGTTAGTTTTGGTACACATACATCCAAATAATTTTAGTGATTTAGATAAAAATAATAATCCAACAAGCATAGAAATAACATTTGCTAAATCTCCAAAAATAATAGATATAACTCCCAAAATACCCCATGATTTAGATCAAGATAATGATATAGATTCTATTGAGCAAACTCTAGAATTTGATTAATTATCAGATTTATGTAGAAAGCGACTGCAGGTACCGCAATATACAATACCTTTTTCAAGCGCTTCATTGACCACTTGCGGAGGAATATAACCACCGCAACCTTCGCAATTGTTATCAAGAATTTCTGAACATGCAACACCATCTCTTGCTTCATATATTTGCATATATTTATCTAATGTATCTTTATCAATATTTATAACAATAGTCTCACGTTCTTTAATAAGCGCATTTTTCTCTTCTGATACATCTTCTACTTTTTTATTAAGTGATTCTTTCTTAGTATTTAACTCTTCAATAATGCCATCAAGTGCTGCTCTATCTTCATCAATTTCTTTTGATAAAGACTCTTTATTTTCCATTAAAGACAATAATTCATTTTCTTTCTCAAAAATAATATTTTTTTCATAATCAATCGTATCCATCATGGCATCATATTCTTTATTATTGCTAATAGATCCATCAATTAATCTGTCTTTTAAGATATTTACTTTGTCTTGAGTGGTCGCAATGAGTGTCTCTGAGCTATTAATTTCTACCGTAGTGGTTTTTAATGATTCTTCTTTCTGAGACAAAGAGCTTGTTGTTGCTTCTTCTTGATCGGTTAATTCTTGAACTTGCTTTGGAAGATCACCTAATAATTTATTGATTTCAAATAATTTATTATCAACATCTTGTAATAGAATTATTTGATCAATCATTTCCATGATTACGTTATATTTTTTAGGTATTCTGTAGTGCTCATTTCTGATGCCAATATATCTTAATTATATATTAAAAAAAACATTTATTATTTAGATAAAATAGCATTATAATGTGAGAATAGGTCGTGATTTGATCAGTATTGCTGCGACGTTAAAAAAAATGCTAAAATGGATAAAATAATAACCAGCTTAGCAGCTGGTTTTTTTGTATATGAAAGATATAAGGAAAATATTAGAAAATAAGATTCTCATCTTAGACGGTGCGATGGGAACTATGATTCAAGACTATAAACTTGATGAAAATGATTATAGAGGAGAAAAATTCTCTAAATATCCATCAAGTTTAAAAGGTAATAATGATTTGCTATCTATAACGCAACCACAAATTATAGAGGAAATACACTATAAATATTTAGAGTCTGGTGCAGATATAATTGAAACAAATACATTTAATGCAAATAATATATCCCAATCAGATTATGACTTAGAGGATTATGTATTTGAAATGAATTTTAAGTCTGCTCAAATAGCAAAAAATGCTGTAAAGCGATTTAATAAAAATAATAAAAGTAAAAAATTTGTATGCGGAAGTATTGGACCAACCAATAGAACTGCATCTTTGTCTCCTAAGGTAGAAGATTTATCTTTTAGAAATATCACTTTTGATGAACTTTATAAATCTTATTATGAACAAATAGATGGATTGGTTAAAGGCGGAGTCGATTTATTAATGATCGAAACTATTTTTGATACTTTGAATTGTAAAGCTGCAATCAGCGCTATTAATAATTACTTAGATGAACACAAAATCAATATTCCTCTAATGATTTCTGTAACAATAGTTGATAAAAGCGGTAGGACTCTTTCAGGGCAAACGCTAGAGGCATTTTGGCATACTATAAAATATAGCAATCCAATAAGTGTTGGTATTAATTGTGCTTTAGGAATTGGAGATATGAAGTATTATATAGCTGAACTATCAAAAATTGCTAATACTTATATTTCAGCACATCCAAACGCAGGCCTTCCCAATGAATTAGGAGAATATGATGATAGTCCTGATTTTATGGCAAAAGAGATATCTGAATTAGCATCAAATGGATATTTAAATATTGTTGGAGGATGCTGTGGAACAACTCCTGAACATATTACAGCAATAAAAAATGGTATTGCAGAAAAAATTCCAAGAATAATTCCTAATATTGATTATCAAACATCGTTTGCAGGATTAGAGCCATTTATTTTCAGAGATAATATCAATTTTGTTAATATAGGTGAGAGAACTAACATTACTGGTTCATCTATATTTAAGAAGCTAATTCTAAGTGATAACTATGAAAAAGCTCTAAATGTTGCAAAAGAACAGATAGATAACGGTGCACAAATTATTGATGTCAATATGGATGAAGGAATGTTGGATTCTAAAAAAGCTATGGAAACATTTTTAAGATTTATATCTGCAGATCCTAATATATCTAAAGTACCTATTATGATTGATTCCTCTAAATGGAGCGTATTAGAAGAAGGATTAAAAAATATACAAGGAAAACCAATTATTAATTCCATTAGTCTCAAAGAAGGAGAAGGTGAATTTGTAAAACATGCGAAAAAAGTAAAGGAATTTGGAGCAGCTGTCATCGTAATGGCATTTGACGAAAATGGTCAAGCTGAAACAACTGATGAAAAAGTGAGAATTTGTAAAAGAGCCTATGATATACTAGTTGATAAAATAAATTTTGATCCTAAAGATATTATTTTTGATCCTAACATATTTGCAGTAGCTACAGGAATCGAAGAGCATAATGAATTTGCTATCAATTATATTGAAGCATGTAAAGAAATTAAATCGCAATGTCCAGGAGTGCATATTAGTGGTGGAGTCAGTAATCTTTCTTTTTCTTTTAGAGGAAATAATGCTGTAAGAGAAGCCATGCATTCTATCTTCTTGTATCATGCAATAAATGCAGGAATGGATATGGGTATTGTCAATGCAGGTCAGATTATTGTTTATGATCAGATTGATAAAAAATTAAGCCAACTTATCACAGATGTTATTTTTAATAAAAATCCACAATCAACAGAAAAATTGCTAGAATTTTCTCAATCATTCAAAAAAGACTACAAGAAAAAAAGTAATAATAAAGAATGGAGAACTTATAACATTGAAAAAAGGATTCAATATGCACTGGTAGAAGGTATTGATGAATATATCGAAAAAGATGCTGAGGAAGCGCGTCTGAGTCTAAAAAATGCAATAGATGTTATTGAAGGACCATTAATGAATGGGATGAATGTTGTAGGTGATCTTTTTGGAAAAGGTAAAATGTTTCTACCTCAAGTAGTAAAGAGTGCAAGAGTAATGAAAAAAGCAGTTAACCATTTAACACCTTTTATCGATAAAAAGAAAACTAAAGAAAGCAAAAAAATATTATTAGCAACAGTGAAAGGTGATGTCCATGATATAGGTAAAAATATTGTGAAAGTAGTATTGGAATGTAATGGTTTTGATGTCATTGACTTAGGAGTAATGGTTCCTGGAAATATTATTCTTGATACAGCAAAAAAAGAGAAGGTGGATATGATTGGGTTAAGTGGATTAATCACTCCATCTTTAGATGAAATGATTGATGTAGCAAAAGAAATGAAAAAACAAAAATTTAATATTCCAATTCTGATTGGAGGGGCTACAACTTCAAAAAAACATACAGCAATAAAAATTAATCCTGAATATAACAACGGAGTAATACATGTTAATGATGCATCAAAAAGTGTATCTGTATCACAAAAATTGATGAGTAAAGAAAAATCAGTTTTTAAAAATCAAGTTGAAGAAGAATATAAAATATTAAGAGAGACATATAACAATAATAAGTCGAGTAAACTAATTAGTCTTGAGCAAGCTAGAAAAAATAAGTTTGTTTATGATTGGGATAGTTATAATCCAATTAAGCCAACATTTGAAGGTGTTAAATTTTTTGATAATATTCCTATAGAAGAAATAGTTGATTATATTGATTGGACTCCTTTTTTTAATGCATGGGGTTTTAAACAGCTTTATCCTAGAGTAATTCAAAACAATAAAACTAAGAAAGAAGCAAAAAAGCTATTTGATGATGCAAAAGATCTGCTAAATGAGGCAATTCAAGGAAATTGGTTTGATGCAAAAGCTACAATAGGATTTTTCTCTGCAAATTCATCTGAAGATGATATTATTTTACATAATAAAAAATTTAATCTATACAATTTAAGACAACAAATATCTAAGAGCGGTGAGAAACCTAATTATTGCTTATCTGATTTTATTGCACCAATTGAATCTAAGAAAAAAGATTGGATTGGAGGATTTGCTGTAACAGCTGGATTCAATGTAGAAAAAATTGGAGAAGATTTTTCTAAAAATAATGATGATTATAAGAGTATTATGATTAAAGTTTTAGGTGATAGAATTGCAGAATCGCTAGCAGAAAAAATGCATGAAAAAGTTAGAACTGAACTATGGGGATATGCAAAAGATGAGTCTCTCAATAATGAAGAATTAATTAAAGAGAAATATATTGGTATCAGGCCAGCACCTGGATATCCTTCATGCCCAGATCATAGTGAAAAAATTGCACTTTTTAATTTATTGGATATTAAAAATAACTCAAAATTAGAATTAACAGAGTCATATGCAGTATATCCAGCATCTTCTGTTAGTGGTTGGTATTTTTCTCACCCTGAATCGAGATACTTTGGTATATCTCGTATTAATGAAGAGCAATTAATAGATTATGCAAAGAGAAAAAAGATGAATAAAGGAAAATTAGTTAAAATCTTTCCTCAAATAATAGATTAATGAAAGTAATTGAACATATAAATAGTCAAAAAGAGACTCAATTTAGTTATGAAATTATTCCTCCTCTTAGGGGAAAGGGTATAAAAATTATCATAGACATGATTGAAGATTTAAAAAAATTTAATCCTCCTTTTATTGATGTCACTAGCCACTCTTCATCAGCTCAACAATACAACAATGGTAAAACTGTACTAAAAAGAAAAAGGCCAGGTACAATCAGTATATGTGGAATTATACAAAATCGATTCAATATTGATACAGTAGCACATCTAGTATGCAATGGTTTTACAAAGGAAGAAACAGAAGACGCATTAATAGAATTAAGTTTTCTTGGAATTAAAAATATACTAGCTATTAGCGGTGATGGAAATCCTAAAAAAATTATCGAAGATGGAAAAAGCATTAATGCAAATTCGCTTGAATTAATTCATCAAATTAAAAATCTATCTCAGGGAGAATATCTAAATGAAATTGCCAATTCTTCCACTATTGATATGTGTGTTGGTATTGGATGTTATCCAGAAAAACATGCTTTCTCAAATAATTTTGATGAAGAAATTAATCTATTAAAACAAAAAATTGCAGCAGGTGCATCTTATGCTGTAACTCAAATGTTTTTTGATAATAATAAATATTTTGCATTTGTTGATAGATGTAAAAAAGAAAATATCAATATTCCAATTATTCCTGGAATTAAAATATTGGATAAACCGAGACAGATTGAAACTTTGCCAAAAATGTTTAATATAGAATTGCCAGATAAATTGTATAATGAAGCAGTAGAAAATATTGAACATATTGAGGAAATAGGAACTCGTTGGGCTATAGAACAATCTGAAGAATTAATCAATGCGGGTGTGCCTATCATTCACTATTATCTAATGAATGATACCTCTTGCATGTTGAAAATATTAAATCACTTACATAAATAGGAGAAAAAATGAAAGACTATATATTCACATCAGAATCAGTATCTGAAGGACATCCAGACAAGGTATGTGACCAAATATCTGATGCTGTTTTAGATGCATACTTAAAAGAAGACCCAAACAGTCGTGTAGCCTGTGAAACGCTAATAAAAAACAATTTGGTTGTCATTGCTGGAGAAATTACATCAGAAGGCAATCCTGATTTAGAAAATGTTGTAAGAAATGTAATAAATGAAATTGGCTATAACGATGACGTACTAGGATTCAATGGCAATAATTGTAAATTTGAAAATTATATTACAAAACAATCTCCAGATATAGCTCAAGGTGTTAATGAAGGAGAAGGAGAAGATTTAAACCAAGGTGCAGGCGATCAGGGATTGATGTTTGGGTATGCATGTAAAGAAACAGAATCTTTAATGCCAGCTCCTATCGATTTATCTCATCGATTAGTTAAAAAACAGTCAGAAGTAAGAAAAAGTGGACTTCTGCCATGGTTAAGACCTGATGCAAAAAGCCAAGTTAGTGTTGCATATGGAGATAATGGAAAAACAATTAAAGGTTTATCGGCTATTGTATTGTCAACTCAGCATGATGAAGACATAACTCATCAAGAAATTAAAGATGAGGTATTCAATCATATTATCAAACCTATAGTACCTGATAATTGGATTACACCTGAGACAAAAATTTTTATTAATCCAACTGGAAAATTTGTCATTGGTGGGCCTGTAGGTGATTGTGGTTTGACTGGTAGAAAAATTATAGTAGACACTTATGGTGGCATGGCAAGACATGGTGGTGGTGCCTTTTCTGGTAAAGATCCATCGAAAGTAGACAGATCTGCTGCTTATGCTTCAAGATATGTAGCTAAAAATATTGTTGCTGCAGGTTTAGCAGATTATTGTGAGATTCAAGTTTCATATGCTATCGGGGTTGCAGAACCAACATCTATTAGCATTGATACTTTTGGAACAGGAAAAATTTCTCAAAATGCAATTGAACTACTAGTTAGAGAAAATTTTGACTTAAGACCGAAGAGTTTAATTAATGCACTAGAACTAAAAAGACCTATCTATCAAGATACAGCCGCATATGGACATTTTGGAAGAGATGGAAGTAACTTTACTTGGGAAAAAACAGATTTATCTAATATATTACAATCCAAGTAATTGAGATAAAAAGGAGAAATAGATTGATGAGTAATATAGTAGAAATTTTACCAAATAAGATAAAAGATATATCTCTTGCGCCTCTTGGCAGAAATAAAATAGGTATTTCTGAAAAAGAGATGCCAGGATTAATGTCTTTAAGAGAAGAATATGTTGGTAAAAAACCTCTAGAAGGCTTCAGATTAACTGGATCTTTACATATGACAACAGAGACTGCTATTCTTATTGAAACATTAAAAGATTTAGGTGCAGATGTTAGATGGGCGAGTTGTAATATATTTTCAACACAAGATGAAGCTGCTGCTGCAATTGCAGAAACTGGCACTCCTGTTTATGCTTGGAAAGGTGAAACACTAGAAGAATATTGGGATTGTACGCTACAAGCTTTGACTTTTGATGGAAATTTAGGGCCAAATCTAATTGTTGATGATGGCGGAGACGCTACACTTCTTATTCATAAAGGATATGAATTAG
>JBJKZN010000018.1:0-7949 GCA_045560315.1 Fidelibacterota bacterium
TTGCTTTTCGTATTAAGATATCTTGTATTGTGTTATTTAATACATGCCCCATTGTTAATTTTCCAGTCACATTGGGTGGAGGAATAACAATAGTGTAATTATTATCAGAAGGTTGACTAGAGAAATAGTCTTTTTCTAACCAATATTTATACCATCTATCTTCTAAATTGGAAGGAGAATATTTTTTGTCTAATAATTTCATTTTAAATAATCTTTTAAAGTTTGGATTAAATCATTTACTTCATTTTCTGTCTTTGCTTCAGCAAAAATTCTTATTATTGGTTCAGTATTAGACTTTCTAATATGAATCCACTTATCGGACCAACTAAATTTAATTCCATCCTCTGTATTAATTTCGTCACAATCGAATAGAGTAGCAAGACTATCAAAATTGATCGAATTATCTATGTTGATTTTATCTTTGATAAATATATATGAAGGAATTTCAGAGATAATTTCGTTAAGAGATTTGTTATCTCTTGATAAAAGATTCAATATCATTGCAATAGCAACTAAAGAATCTCTGCCTAGATGTACTTCTTTTAGAATCACCCCTCCATTTCCTTCTCCTCCAATTAAAATATTTAACTCTTTCATCTTTTCAACAACATGAGCTTCACCAATTTTAGTTCTAATTGAACCTGACGATATATCATCAATCATTCGCGATGTAGATAAATTTGTTACTATCATACTGTCTTGATAGTTAATAAAATTTTTAAATGATAGGGCTAAAGTATACTCTTCTCCAATAGCATAGCCCTTATTAGAAACAATAGAAAGCCTGTCTCCATCTGGGTCAGTGGCAAATCCAATATCTGCTCCAACCTCTAATACTTTTTCTTCTAAATTATTTAAATTTTCTGCAAGAGGTTCAGCGACTCTGGTGAAATTACCATCTCCATTACAGTTAATTGTTGTTACATGACATCCTAAATCTTCACATAGTTTTGGTAGAATAGCAGATCCTGCTCCATTTACTGCGTCTACTACTACTTTAAACTGCTTAGAGGCAATACTTTTAGAATCAATACATGTTGCATCAATTACTTTTGCAATATGTTCTGTATTTGCAGAGTCATATTTTGATATTGTGCCTGTCTTTTCTGATTGATCTAAATGAATCTTATTATCAACAGATGCAAATAATGCATTGCATTGATTGGGAGATAAAAAGGTTCCATCTTTTTGAAGAAATTTTAATCCATTATATTCAGCTGGATTATGACTAGCTGTAATTACAATTCCACCATCATATTTATCTTTTTCTGTCATTAATTGCATAGTAGGTGTTGTTGCTAGGTCACAATTATCAACATTAACTCCATATTTAGTTAAAGCATTGATAGCCCATTGTGCAATATCCTTACCTGAAGACCTTCCATCTCTTCCGATAACACATGATGTAATATTTTGATTGGAAATAAATGAGGCAACATATTGATCAATCATTTCTGGACTGAAATCATCTTTTACAATACCTCTGAGTCCTGATGCACTTCTTATAAGCATATCGGAGATTAGAACATTTTTTGGAAAATAGAAAGAGGAGTTATTAGACTAATTATTGAATTTTGCTAGTCTGATAGCTCTGCGAATAGTTTGTTTTTTCGCAATTCTTTTTGTCACGCTTGGTTTTTCGTAAAAAGCTTTTCTTTTTACGTCTTTAAGCACGCCAGAACGTTCCCATTTCTTTTTGAAACGTCTTAATGCTCTTTCAAGCGATTCATTGTCTTTGATCTTTACTTCTATCATAGTGCGGAAACTTAACGATAAAAATGAGAAATGCCAATTATCATATAATATTATTAGATATGTCAATAAACTCGTCGACTGTTAATTGCTCTGGTCTCCTCGTAAAATCTATATTACACTTATCTGAGTTAATAGTTAGCGTTGACAATGAATTTCTTAACATTTTTCTTCTCTGATTAAAGGCCATTCTTACTACTTGGCTAAATTTCTTAACATTGACATTCTTTTGATCAAAATCTGATCTTTTTGTAATAGAAATAAATGCAGATTGTACTTTTGGTTTAGGAAGAAAAACATTGGGGGAAATAGAGAAACAAATCTCAATATCAAAAAAAAGACTGGTCATCACAGTAACCCTACTATAGTCTTTGGTACCAATTGATGCCGTTAAACGTTGAGCAACCTCTTTTTGAACCATTAAGTATGCTCTATCCCAATGATCAAAGTGGTCAATAAGCCAGAAAATAATTGGAGAGGTAATATTATATGGAATATTGCCTACAACTACAGGAGAGTCAATTGATAGGCTCTCTAAATCTACTTTTAGAATATCTTGATTAATAATTGTCAATCCTGATAGTTTTTCATGAACCTTAAGTCTCTCAATCAAATCAGGGTCTATCTCAACCATAGATAAGCTCTTTGCCACATCAACTAATTTTTCACTTAATGCCCCCTGTCCTGGGCCAATCTCTAATACATGCTCTGTATCTTTGATATTAATGGTCTTAATAATTTTTTCTAACAGGTTATTATCTACAAGAAAATTTTGTCCCCACTTTTTCTTAGCAAAAACCATTATATCTTAAAAAATGATTCAGCATTATTTGTTGTTTGAATCGCTATCTCTTCAAATTCGATATCTAATAAATCTGATATGAATAATGCTATATCTTTAACATACTTTGGTTCATTGGGTTTGCCTCGAAACGGCTGTGGAGCTAAAAAAGGACAATCTGTTTCTAAAACAAAATCTTTTAGTGTGATATTTTTAATTGCAGACTGATTAATAGAGTTTTTAAATGTAACATTACCTGAAAAAGATAGAAGGACATTTAAATCAATCAATTGTTCAGCAAAACTTAAATCGCTCGAATAACAATGTGCTATAGCTCTACTAAATGAATGTTGTTTAAGAATCTCGATAATATCATTGTCTGCATCACGATTATGGAATATAATCGGTAACGATAATGATTGAGCTAATTCCATCTGCTCTATCATTACCTCTTCTTGAATTTCCTTTGGCGATATATTTCTGTAGTGATCGATTCCTATTTCCCCTACAGCAACTACTTTTTTACTGCTCAAAGCTAATGCTTCAAGATCTTTAAGGTAATCTTTGGTAACATCTTTAGAATCATGAGGATGAATACCCACTGCAGCATAAACATTCTCATATTTATTAGCTATTTCTACGGATTGTTTAGATGTATTTAAGTCGGTTCCAATACATATAATTTTTGTGACACCATTTTCAGTTGCTTCATCTAAAACAGTATCCAGATTATTATACATCTGATCATAGTATAAATGAGCATGAGTATCAATCAATGTCATTGAACAATTCTCGGAAAGATTGGGTCTCCTTTAGAGATTTTATCGCCAGGATTTAACGTACCCCATTCTAATTTAGAATCCTTAGCTCCTAGTGCGTCTAGAATCTCTTGAGACTTTTCTGGCATAACAGGAGAAAGCATGATGGCAGCAACTTTTAGCGATTCTGCTGCATGATACAAAATATTTCCAGCTGACTCTTTATCTTCTTTAATCATTTTCCATGGTTGATGTTTTTCCATATAACCGTTTACTGATCGTATAAATGTCATAATTTCATGAAGAAGTTTATCCATCTTAAACTGATCAAGATGTTCTTTTATATCAATAGAGCTAAAACTTTTTGATAGGTCACTTTCTTTGCTTTGAAATTTTGGCATTTTATCATCAAAATTATTGCTAATCAGGGTGCAAACTCGACTTACTAAGTTTCCTAAATCATTGGCCAAATCACTATTATACTTTCTAGTAAAAGAATCCATTGAGAATGTAGCATCTAACCCTAAAACCATTTCACTCATTAAATAATATCTCACAGGATCAACACCAAATTCATCAATAAGCATTAAAGGATTGATAACATTCCCAAGAGATTTACTCATTTTCTCATCATCAGTTAACCACCAGCCATGCGCAAAAATAGCTTTTGGCATAGGCAGATTTAATGATATTAACATTGTAGGCCAGTATACTGAATGGGTGGTGAGAATATCTTTACCTATTAAGTGAACATCCGCAGGCCAGTGTAATTCAAAATTTTTATTATCTTCAGAATATTTTGGAGCAGAGATATAGTTAATCAACGCATCAAACCATACATATGTTACATAATCTTTATCAAATGGTATTTCTATGCCCCATTCTAAGCGAGACTTTGGTCTAGAGATACATAAATCAGATAGTTCCTGTTTTAAAAAGCCTAATACTTCATTTTTCCTACTCTTAGGCTGTATAGAAAGTTCATCGCTTTCAATTTTTTTGATTAATTCTGATTGATATTTACTCATTTTAAAGAAATAGTTTTTTTCTTTAATCTTTTTTGCTTCGCCAAAAAGACCGCTTTCTACTTCTTTCTCTGTAATAAACCTTTCTTCAGAAATTGAATACCATCCTTCATACTCATCTTGATATATATCTCCATTTTCATATACTTGACTTAGGATACTTTGTACAATCGTTGTATGACGTTTTTCTGTAGTACGTATGAAGTCAGAATAATTAATATTTAGTTTTTCCCATAGCTCTATAAACGCTGGAGCCATTGTATCACAATGCACTTCTGGAGTCACTTTATTTTTTTCTGCAGCTTGTTGCACCTTCAGTCCGTGCTCATCTAGTCCTGTTAGAAAAAAAGACTGTTCTCCTATAAGAGTTCTAAACCTTGATAAAGTGTCTGCCAAAATAGTAGTATATGCATGACCTATATGAGGCTTATCATTTACATAATAAATTGGTGTTGTGATATAATATTTTTTCATGCTCTAATTTAATGAGTTATGACTATTTATAATCATATTCATTATGGATAGTTTTGGAGCGCTATTTGCTTTCAAATTATTTAAGCAAATTTCAATTTCTTTTAATAAGTCTAACATGCTCGAATTTGAATTTTTTGATAAAAAATCTTGTCCTAAATCAGTGAAATCATTCCAATGAAATGGTAGAGAGATTGACTCTTGAATTAATAAGGTACATTCAAGCCATTTCTTAATAATGCTTAATTCAAAATAAAACTTTTCTCTCTTGCTATTAAAGTTGAGTATCATATCCTCAGAAAACAATGAAACTGATTCTGGAGTGTGATATTGAATAGCATCAATATACTTATTAACAATCTCTAGAATAGATTCCTTAGAATATTCATCAAGTAAATCTATTTTATCTAAGTTATTATTAGATAGAAATGATAAAATATCTGCATCAAAATTCTTCTTTCTATCTAAAAGATCATGAAGATTTTTGGATTCAATTCTTGGGATGTTAATTGTTTGGCATCTTGATGAAATAGTAGGTACAACTTGATTTATTGATTCTGATACCAATAAAAACGAGGTATTGTTTGGTGGTTCCTCTAAAATTTTTAATAAAGCATTGGCAGACTCAGCTGACCCTTCAGATAAAGCATGTGCATCAAAAATAATTACCACTTTTCTACGATCAGACTTAAAAAAGATATTTTTCTTTAGATTTTTTAATACATTAATAGGAATACGTTTACTATTAGATAGTTTTTTCTTCTTTAGTGGGAATAATAGTTTCTCTTTCCAATAATTATTCCATTCTTGGTATTCTTTTTCATCCATTTTTGAACTTTTAAATAAGTTTTTATAAAAATCTTTATCTCCAGGAAGAATAAGGAAAATATTGGGATTATTGATAAATGATTCTAAATCAAAGCCAGTAATTAAACTACCGAATGTTAAGGCAAAGGCTTCTTTTCCAGAACCACTTGGACCATGAATAAGGTATGCATTGCCAATTCTATTCTTATCTACGATAGACTGAATATGATTGAACGATTCTGGCTGTAATTTACTTATATCCATTCTTAATCCATTTTGTTGGGTTTAATTTTTGATTATTCCCCCATATTTCAAAGTGTATAATATTATTATTTGAAACAAAACCTATTTCTTGTCCTTCTTTAACAAGCATATTTTCACTGATTAATAAATTCTCTAAATGAGTAAAAACTGTAAAATATCCATTGTCATGATCAATAATAACAGTTGTGCCATATCCTGATATAAATGTAATAGTCGTAACTAAGCCATCAAATACGCTTTGAACTGGAGTTGTAGATTTAGCTGTAATATCAATACCGGGATTGTCTAATGTTGTATTTAGTTTTGGGTTCCATTGTGGCCCAAAACCTTTACTAATCTTTCCTTGAACAGGCCAAATGAGCTGTCCTTTATATTTCCTAATATCTGTCTTTATTGTTTTCAATTTTGCAAGTTGCTCTGAATCATATTTCTTTTTTGCTTCAATAATATTTTTACGTAATGCCTCCAATGCGTTAATCTGGTTTGTTTGTTTTTGTATTTCTTGCTTAATTGATACTTGCTCTTGCTTTAATTGAGATAATAATCTTTCTTGGTATTTCTTTTTCTTATCTAAAGATTGGAGTTCCTGATTTTTTAAGCCTTTGTTCCTATCTACATCTTCTAACAAAGCTTTAATGTCTTCATTCTTTTTCTTATTATAAAACTGAGATGTCTGTAGTTTATTTATAGTCTTTTGATTTAAATCTGAAATAATATTATAATATTTAATTCTATAGACCATCTGATTAAGGCTGTTTGAATTAAAAATTAGACCTCTCAAATCTTGATTTTTTTTCTTATATAAACTGATTGATCTCTCTGCATATTGCTGCTTAATCAATTCCATTTCATTATTATTAGCAATAATTGCATTCTTTAAATTGGTTGACTGCTTGTTATATAAATTTATCTTTTTATCATATGCTTTTATAAGATTTGTAGAGTCTTGAATATTCCTCTTTGTGATGCTTAAAATCTTATTTGTTTGCTGAGCCTTTGTTTTTAAGGTGTTGATTTCATTATTATTTTTATTAATAGCATTTTTTAAAGCTTGAATCTGTTGTTCGGTTTCAGAAATAGATTTTTCAAAATCCTTCTCTTGTGGATACAAGAAAGTAAAGGATATAAAAAATAAAATTTTAAGAATTGCTTTCTGTTTGTTCATTTAAAGAAAATTAAAACCTAAATTGTAAATAATGATGAAGAAATTTATAATAATATTAGGAATAATAATTGTTTCTTTTCACTCTTTGTTATTTGCCCAAAACCAAAAAGTCTTATTAATGGGTGAATGTGATGGGACAGGAGTAGAAAATATGCTTAATTATTTAGATCAGAGCGCAAAAATATCGCTATCAATAGAAAAAAATGTATTTATTTCAGAAAAAAATATATCAGCCTATCCTATTATACTTATATGTAATAATGGTTATCTAAAATTGACAAATGATGAAGTGATTTTGTTAGCAAATCATTTAAAACAAGGAGGTTTGTTGATATTAGATAATATCACATCTGATTATACCTTTTCAATCTTTTTAAAAAAGATTTTACCCGAATTCAATACAAAAACACTGTCATCAGAACAATTCTTTTCCCCAAATATCTTGAACATTGATTTATCTAAAATAGACATTAATCTAGAAGGCTTATTCATTAATAATAGGCTAGCTCTATTGGGTGTGAAAAAATCTAGCTTAATAAAAAAATGGATAGAACAAGATGAAGAATTTCTTAAAGTTGGATCGAGTATTATTTTCTACGACTTAACTAAGTAAAGCTATTTCTTCTTCTCTGCTTCAAAGATTCTTTTTCTCAGCTCACTAGTAGAATAGCCATGATCTCTTGAGTTAAAAATGCATTTAATAGGCAGTTCATGTCCGGTAAATTCTGTTCCTTGATGATCAGCGCCCAATATTCTGACATCAGGATTAACTTCCTTAAGCACTTTTATTAAGTCGCTCTCTGTATCATACGGCTTTACCTCATCTACAAACTTAATAGAACTAACAATACCTAATCTCTCTTTATGTGATTGAATAGGTGAATTCTTTTCTGGACGATCAATAGACGGATCTGATTGAACGCCTA
>JBJKZN010000019.1:0-27513 GCA_045560315.1 Fidelibacterota bacterium
GTGTTGCTGCATCAGGCTTTCGCCCATTGTGCAAAATTCCTCACTGCTGCCTCCCGTAGGAGTCTGGACCGTATCTCAATTCCAGTGTGGCTGATCATCCTCTCAGACCAGCTACCGATCTCAGTCTTGGTAGGCTATTACCCTACCAACTAACTAATCGGACGCAAATCTATCTTGAAGTGTAAGCCGAAGCCTACTTTAACAACTATGCCCCGAAGGGCCCGCTGCATTATTTGGTATTAGCACTGGTTTCCCAATGTTGTCCCAATCTCCAAGGCAAGTTATTTACGCGTTACTCACCCGTTCGCCACTTTACTATTATCCGAAGATAAATTCTCGTTGACTTGCATGTGTTAAGCACACCGCCAGCGTTCGTCCTGAGCCAGGATCAAACTCTCAATTGTATTGTTTAAGTTTGTTCGTATATCGACTACAGGATTAAAAGACAAAGGTTCTACATAGTAAATTTTCAAATAACTAAAAAAATTCTTTTGCATTTTTTTGACGCAAAAGCCACGCAAATTATAACGGTTTATACAGATAACCAACTAAAAAATTAAAAAATATTATTTTTTTTAAATGACTAGATTAAAAGGCCTGCAATCGTGGCAGTTAACCACGAAGCTAGTGCACCGCCAAACATAGCTTTTGTCACTAATTTTGCTAGATCTTTTTTGCGATTTGGTGCCATTGCTCCAATGCCTCCCAATTGAATACCGATAGAACCAAAATTTGAGAATCCACACAGAGCATATGTAGAAATAATAGCAGTTCTTTCAGAAATCATTCCCTCTGTAATAATATTCTGTAAATCTCCATAGGCAATTAGTTCAGTTAAGACAATCTTCTTTCCCATTAGCATTCCTACTAATTGTGCTTCATTCCAAGGAACGCCCATTGTCCATGCTAAAGGTCTGAATATAAATCCAAAGATAGCCTCCATTGATGTGCCTAAAAAAGCAAGAAAGAAATTAATCATTGCTACAAATGAGATAAATGCAATCAACATTGCAGCAATATTTGCTGCTAATTTTAGTCCATCAGTAGCTCCTGTACTGAGTGCCTCCATTCCATTTGTATGAGATTGTTTTATTTCTATATTAAGATCACCCATAGTACTAGATTCTTCTGTCTCCGGATAAATAATCTTAGCAATGACAAGCGCTGCTGGCGCTGACATAACAGAAGCTGCTAATAAATGTCCTGCAATACCTGGAATATTTGATAACCATGATACATAAATTGCTAGTACCCCTCCAGATACAGTTGCAAATCCTCCTGTCATCACTGCCATCAACTCTGATTTGGTCATTCTATCAATAAAAGGTCTTACCATTAATGGAGATTCTGTCTGTCCTAAAAAAATGTTACCAGCAACACTCAATGTTTCAGATCCGCTAGTTCCCATTGTTTTTTGCATCGATCGTGCAATAAACTTCACTATCACCTGTATGACACCAAAATGATAGAGAACTGAAACAAGGCTTGAAAAGAAAATAATTGTTGGTAGAGTTTTAAAAGCAAAATTAATTAAACCTGGATGAAATCCTATCCCATCTACATAAGATGTAAATAAAAAGTTAGCACCCGAATCAGAAAAACTAATCAACTTGGTAATTGCCTGATCTAAAAAACTAAAAATAGGCGTTCCAAAGGGAGTTTTTAGAATAAAGATAGCAAAAATCAATTGAAGCATAAGCCCAACAGAGACTGTCTTTATATTGATTTCTTTTTTATTTTCAGATAACAAGAAAGCAATGAAGAGTAATGCAAAAATTCCTAACAGACCGCTAAAATTTCCCATAATAATTAAGGATGATTATGTCCAGCATGTAAATCTGCTGTATTAGTATCTTTCTCTTTGACTTTAGAATGCTCTTTGAGCATATCTAGTATTTTTTGATCCAGCAAGTCATCAGACAGTTTAGCCTTATTAGATTCTTTTTTATAGAATCTTTCAATCTCAGCTTTCTGACTAGCATTCTTTTCAATTGCTTCTTTTATAAAATTATCTACAGCATTCTTATCGATAGCAATCTCTAAATCTTTAATCATTGCTTTTCTCAACAAATACCATTTTAAATTATTTTCTGCAAATAACTTATACTCTTCTCTAATCTTATCATCATCAATATTTTGCATATTTTGATTAGTTTTAACTTCATTGACAATATTGTTAAGATATGATTCTAACATTGATGATGGCAGTATCGGATCTATCAACTTGATAAACTGATCAATGATAGCTGAATTAAATAATTCTTCTGATTTCTTATCGTATTCTAGAGCAATGCTTTTCTCTATATTGCTCTTCCACTCTTCTACGCTTTTACAGTTTGGATCCATTGTTTTCACAAACTCTTCATCTAGTTTTGGTGGAATTCTTCTCTGCATAGACTCAATTATAATATTATAATCTTTTTGGCCAGAACCTAGATCAATAGTCATTTTTACTGAATCACCAACCTTTTTATCTAATAAAAGATCTTTATTATTATTGATAAATGGCTCTTGTCCTATAGCGATATATTTTTTCTCTTTTTTGCCGATAATAGCAATACCAGATTCATCTATTTCTTGAAAATCTGCTATCATAAAATCGCCTTCTGAAGAACCTTCTTCAATCTGTTCAGTTTTACTTTGAGAATTCAATATATTGTTAATTGTATCTTCTACTTCTTTTTCATTGGATATAAAGTTAGTTTTTTCAACTGTGACCATATTTTTTTTAAGCTTTGGAGCAGATAATGGTGGTTCTATTTCAAATTCAGATTTAAAAGAAAAATCTTTTTCATATGCAAAATCTATATCTTTTAATGCAGCTTGATTAATAGGATTCAATTCTTCTTTTTGCAAAGCAAGTATATAATATTTCTCTGAAAAGTCTTGTACAAAATTCATTTCAATCTGACCCAAGTATTGTGACATTAATATATTATCTGGAATCTTTCCTTTTCGAAATCCTGCGACCTTAATATCTTTTGCTACTTTCTTTTTGCATAGCTCAAAGTCATCTTTGATATCTTTCCATGAAGCTAGAATAGATAATTCATATGTGAAGTCATTAATCTTCTTAGATTTAATTTTCAAATCCATTTATTGTTTTAACCTATAAATACAACCTTCAATAGTTTTGATAAACGTATCAAGTTGATTTTGTGTACAGATTAAATCTTCGATCTCTTCATAGGAATCGGATGGATAAGATTCCTGATCATATTCTCTCAGAAAATTAGATTCAAGTTTTACAATCATATCCTCTAATATTTGTTTATGTAAATTTTTACTTCTTAGAAAATTTAATTGAAGATTAATCTTGCCATTAGAAGACAATCGAAATAAAGGCAAAAGTCCATAATCAGAATTACATCTAAATGTCATAGTACCACAATCATCTCCAGTTCCCCATGTAAGTTCATCAGAATTTTTTTCAGAAAAATCTATCAACTGCAAACAATTAATAGCTACATCGTTTTCACAAGTTTGATTGATGTGTTCAGTGAATGTTTTTTTACACCATTTTGCCATAAATACTCTCCAAATTAAGCATATTCTTTTAATAGAATACGGTGTGGAATTTACGAATATCGATTCTCTTTTAAAAATGAAATCTTATTTATCTAATAGAAAAATAAAAGATATTTTAATTTCTTAATGGCTTTCCAGTCTTTAGAAAATGTGCAATACGATCTTGTGTCTTAGGCTCTCCAGCTAATGACATAAAGCACTCTCTCTCAATATCTAAGACATATTGTTCATCGACTTTAGACATTAAACCTCCTTTATCACCACCGCTTAATACATAAGCAGTTTTAGAAGCTACTAATTCATCATGGTCAGAGATTTTCCCTTGTGCTTTCATTGCCTTAAGTCCAACTGAAGCCATGGTTCTTAGTGTCATGCCTGGTAAAGATAGATCGTCTCGATATTTAGGAGGTTCGTATCCATTATCTGAAAGTTCTAAAACTTTCTTTTTACCTAAAGCTAGTAAATGTTCTGAATTCATACTTATTGTATCAGATTTTCTTAACCATCCTTTTTTCAAAGCATCAGTTGCACTCTTTGATACGGTCATTGGATTAATTAATCCAATAGCTTGACGGCCAATATTCATATTGAAATTAGCTGCATCATTATTTTCAAGAAGATTAAGAATTACTCTTAAGTGTCCACCTGCTCCAGGTATTAATCCTTGCATTGCTTCAACAAGACCAGCATACAACTCTCCAGCAGCAATAGTATGTGCAGAACAAGCATAGAATTCAAAACCTCCCCCTAAAGCTAAATTGAATGGACATGTAACTACTGGATATTTTGAATGTCTGATTCTTTGAGTAACTGCCTGCATTTCTTCAACTCCTGCATCCATTATTTGAAGATTTCCAGAATCAATAGCCATTTTGAAATCATTAACATTAGCACCAGCGCACCAATTTTTTCCTTGATGACCCATTACCATGCCTTTATACTTCCCTGTTTCTAATAAATCTAATGCATGTTTTACTATGCCAACCATAGATCTATCAATTGGATTAAATGCTGGGACAAAGATTGAATGAAACTCAACATTTAAAACTCCATCACCAACATCATAAAGGCTAGCACTCCAATCTCTTTTGAGCATAGTCTTTGAATTCTTAAATAGATTCAAGTTAAGAGTCTTATCGTTTGTTTTATGAACAAGTACTTTCTTATTCACCGGACAGTAGTATGTTAATTCTCCATCAATAATTTCATAGAATGACTTTCTACCTGATGCTAACATTTCTTCAACCCATGAAGGGACTTTTCTATTTTCTTCTTTCATTTTGTTCACAGATTTCTCAACACCAATTGCATCCCATGAATCAAAAATCCCAATATCTCTTGTAAATCCCCATTTCATAGTGTTATCAATCTCAATAATGCTATCTGCAATCTCTGGAATCATTTCTGCAGTATAGATTAATAATGGAGCATTGCATTCCCACAAAAATTTTGCTGCTTTATCATCTAAGAATGTTATTGCTTTTAGTCTTTTCGTTAGATTTTTAATAGGTTTTCCTACTCTAAGCGTGTCAAATTTACTCTTTTTAGTAGGAGTATACTCCATAGTGTCAAAATCTAATGATAAAATTTCTTTTCCTTCTTTTTTATACCATCCTGATCCTGTTTTTTGACCCAGCCTTCCATCTTCGACTAGCTTCACTAAAAGTTCGTGTGGTTTAAATTTTTCTCTTTCTTCTTCGCTTTCTGTTGTAACTCTTTCATACATATTATTAGAAACATTAAGTGCTGTATCTAAACCAACGATATCTTGGGTTCTAAAATATGCACTCTTTGCATTACCTATTAAAGTACCGGTAAGCGCATCTACGTCTTCAACAGATAATCCCATTTCTAATGCTTTTTCTATAACAAGTCTACCATTTGCATTAATAAGTCTATTTCCGATAAAACCTGGGGTATCTTTTGCATGCACAATACCTTTACCTAATGTAGTTTCACCAAATTCTGTAACTGTATCATAAACATCTTCAGAAGTTTTTGGTCCTTTAACCAACTCTAACAGTCTTAAGTATCTTGGAGGATTGAAAAAATGAGATATCAAAAATCTCGCTTGCACCTCTTCAGGTAATACCTCAACTAAGTTAGCTAATGGAATTCCAGATGTATTGGATGCTAAAATTGCATCATCCTTTAAATGAGGTAGCAAACTTTTGTATACAGAATGCTTAATTTCAATTTTTTCAGCTACTGCTTCAATAATGAGATCACAATCTTTGAGTTTTTCTAAATCATTGTCATATGTACACGCTGTAATTAAAGATATATTTTTACTTGAAAATAAAGGAGCAGGTTTTAATTTAGTTAGTCCTTCAACACCCTTTTTTGCAAGCTCCTCATTAATATCAAATAATAATGAAGGTATTCCAGCATTTGCAATATGACCTGCAATTTGAGCGCCCATAACTCCTGCACCAAGAACAGCACATTTTTTAATTTCAATTCCCATTTTATTTATCCCTTTTTATAATTGTTGTGATACCTTGACCAGTTCCAACGCACATAGTTGCAAGTCCCATTGATTTATCTTGCTGTTCAAGAACATTCAATAATGTTGTAATAATCCTTGTTCCTGAAATTCCAAGTGGATGCCCTAAAGCAACTGCTCCACCATTCAGATTAACCTTATTTATATCCCAATTTGCTTTTTTAATACAATACAAAGCTTGAGCAGCAAATGCTTCATTGAGCTCTATAACATCAATATTATCCATTGATAATCCTGTCTTTTCTAAAGCTTTTTCTGTTGCTGGAATAGGACCAGAACCAAACATTTTCCAATTAACACCAGCCACTGCTCTGCCTTCAATATATGCTCTAATTTTTAAACCATTATCGTTTGCAAATTTTTCGCTTGTGATCAACATTGCTGAAGCTCCAATGGAAAAAGGACTACTGGTTGCAGCTGTAACTGTTCCATCAGCTCTAAAAGCAGGATTAAGAGATTTGATCTTATCTTTATCCGGATTTCTTGGACCGCTATCTTTATCAATTATTGTTCCATCTTCAAGAGTTATTGGTACAATTTCATTGTCAAATCTTCCCGCTTCACGCGCAGCTACTGCTTTATCGTGAGATGAAAAAGAAAATTCTTCTTGATCTTCTCTTGAAATATTTAATTCATCCGCAAGAAGTTCTGCACCTTCTCCCATTGATATATAATAATCTTGTTCAGCTAATTTTACATTAAAGTCTGGAGCAAACCCTCCCTGAGGAATGGTGAACATATCTTCAACTCCACCAGCAATACCTACATCGATATCACCTGCTTCAATAGCAGAACTTATCATATGAAGTGATGTCATAGCTGATCCACAATATCTATTTATTACATTAGCGGCAGCTGTTTCTGGAATACCAGCTAAAATAGATGCGCCTCTTGCAACCAACATACCTGTTGGACCTTCTGGAAATGCACATCCTAAAGAAACATCTTCAACTAAATTAACATCCAATTCTTTGTTTCTATCCAATAAACCCTTGATTACTTGACCAGCAATCTCATCTGATCTCATACCTATCATTGGACTACCTTTAGTACCGATTGGAGATCTTACTCCATCAATAATTACAGCTTTATTACTCATTTTTTCCTCCTTAAAAGCTTTGAACTGGATAACCACCAGCTTCAACAACTTTTTCTCCAATTATTTTCTTTAAACCGATGGTATCTGTTGATAAAGAAAGCTTTTTATTTAGCACGCCTAGCTTTGCATTTAAATCATCAGGAATATTACCATTGTAAATATTATTTAGAATCTTGTTAGCATATTCAATTACTCTAATTCCTTGCTCTGCAGTGTAAACTTTAGCGCAAAGCTCAGGAACAATTTGATTTTTAGTTTTATAAAAATCTTTATTCTGCATTACTCTTGATAAGGTTGAATCAGCTACGTAAGAGTAAATAAGAATATTGGCAAGGTTCTCAATTATTACCTGCTCAGTTCCTATGTCTTGTCCATGCCTACTCAATGATTCATTTAAACAAAGCGCATAAACAGCCTTAGAAGCTTCGATACATTCAACTTCATCTTTATACTCTCCATCATAACCGATATCAAAACCATTACTACAATCCCTATCAACCTTTTCTAAATATTCTTTAAATCCAATTTCACCACTTAAAGTTTTGGTTATCATAGCTCTTCCGCAAAGCATTTTATTGATTTCATTTGTTCCTTCCCAAATCTTATTGATTCTATTATCTCTATAAGCTTGAGCTATAGGGTACTCTTCAATAAAACCATAACCTCCAAAAATTTGGAAACAATGATCAATTACCTGTTCAGCAGATTCACTTCCGTAAACTTTTACAATAGAATTTTCTGCAATGTATTTTTCTGTTGTATTACCCTGCTTTATATAATATTCAGGATCATTTTTATCTAACTCATTAATAGCTTCAGTTTGCTTGCCAATAACAGAATAACATGTACTATCTAATGTATATGTAAGAATGGCTGTAGAAGCTAATTTTTCCTGTATAGATCCAAAATCAGAAATGTACTGACCAAAAGCTTTTCTATTTTTTGCGTAATCAGTAGCACGCTCCATTCCTAAAATCATACCTCCAATAGCAGAAGCACCTAATTTGAATCGACCAAT
The DNA here is from genome assembly GCA_045560315.1 of Fidelibacterota bacterium. Taxonomy (GTDB): domain Bacteria; phylum Fidelibacterota; class Marinisomatia; order Marinisomatales; family Marinisomataceae; genus Marinisoma. Next base: position 8,152 of record JBJKZN010000019.1, read on the forward strand.
ATTTAAACCACAAAATGCAGGTCCTGCACCCTCTCCCACTTTACCAAGCAAATTTTCTACTGGTACTTTACAATCAGCAAAATATAAAGGAACAGTTGAAGAACCTTCCATTCCCATTTTCTTCTCTTCTTTACCAATTTCAAATCCAGGGGTATCTTTTTCAACTACAATAGAAGAAAACTTATCATCTATTTTACAAGCAACTATAAAGGTATCGGCCCAAGCACCATTGGAAATGAAAATCTTCTGACCATTTAAAATGTAATGCTTACCATCCTCTGAAAGCACGCCAATTGTTTTGGAATTGGTAGCATCAGAACCAGCTTCAGGTTCGGTCAAAGCAAATGCTGCAATTTTCTTTCCAGAACAAATACCTGGTAACCATTTTTGCTTTTGCTCATCATTGCCATACCAAATAATTCCAAGTGAACCAATTGATGTTTGCACATTCCAAACCGTACAGAAAGATGCACTTCCACTCATTGAAATTCCCTCAGCTAAAATACACATACCAGTTTTTGTCATTTCTGATCCACCGTATTTTTCAGGAACATCAATTCCTAGAAAACCTAACTCACCCATTTGCTCCACAAGTTTTCTAATAAGTTTTTCATCCTTTTTATTTAGATCACTTTGAGATAATGGTAGTAATTCATTTGTGGCAAAATCACACATTGCCTCATAAATCATTCTTTCTTCTTCAGAAAATGATTCTTTACAAAAAACCTTATTTGTACCAACAACTGTGGTTAAAAATGTACCACCTGTTTTAATTTGACTAAAATCTACTGACATTTTTTATTTCCCTTCATTTAACGTATAAATATTTAAAATATAATCTGAAATCTGATCTATATAAGTTTCTGCGCTTACATGCTTTGATTCAAACAAAGTAAACCAAAACACTCCTTCTAAATTTAACACCAATGACAGAGAAGCAATTTTAGGATCAATATCTTTCTTGATTTCCTTGTTTTCAATCCCTTGAATGATAATCAGCTCTATGAATTTTTGAAAACGATCATACATGTGCTGTATAGCTTTTCTAAAATCCTTATCATGTCTTGAAATTGACCAGAAAGTTGAAAAGGATTTAAAGAAAATAGGATCTTTTTTTAGTTGAGCTGAAACAGTTGTAAACAATTTCTTTAATGTCTTCGCTGTATTAGGCTCACTATTAACTTTAGCAAATAACTCTGTATATTCATTTTCTAATGATTCAATTACGCCCAAATAAACTTCTTTTTTTGATTTGTAATAATGGTATATAGCACCTTTACTCATTTTTGACTCTAGCACGATATCATCCATAGTACTTCCGTAATATCCTTTTTTAGACATTACGCGAAGCGCAGATAACATAATTAAATCTTTTTTATCTCTTTTCTTTTCTTGTTTCATAAACCGACTAGTCGGTCCAAAAATTAAAAAAAACATGTAACTATTTCAACAATTCCTTTTTTTTGCAAATAAATAATATGTAGTTTATTTATCACTCATAATGCATAAAAATAACAACCATATCATAGCACCATCTTTGCTTGCAGCAGACTTCTCTAATTTGCAAAGTGAGCTCAAGCTGTGTAATGAATCAAAAGCAGAATGGCTTCATTTAGATATTATGGATCAACAATTTGTTCCTAATCTATCCTTTGGGCCTGATGTAGTTAAATCAATAAGGCCTCATTCAGATCTTTTCTTTGATGTTCACTTAATGGTAAGCAATCCATTTGGTATGGTACCTGCATTTATTGATGCCGGTGCAGATGCTATATCTTTTCATATAGAAGCAGCAGAACCAAGGTTTACATTTCCTCCTAAAATCATTATTAATACCATTAAAAAGAATAATTTGAGATGTGGAATAGCAATTAAACCAAAAACTCCATTTAAGGTTGTAGAAAAATATTTATCCTTTATTGATTACATAGTTATTATGTCAGTTGAACCTGGTTTTGGTGGACAAAGTTTTATTCCTTCTACGTTAGAAAAAATTGCATCTATTGATGCAACATTAAAAGAAAAAAATATGAGAGATAAGATTGCTATTCAAGTAGATGGAGGCATTAAGATGCATAATGCAAAAGAAGTGATTGATGCTGGTACAGACATATTAGTAGCAGGATCTGAAGTATTTAAATCAGACAACCCAATTGAAACAATTAATAAAATGTACAATCTATGAATTATCAAGATTTAGATACATTTAATATCTGGGAAAAAAGCGATCAAGATCAGTTTACTGTAAATGTTATAAAAGGACTTGTAATTGATAGTGTCAGAAAAGCAAATTCTGGCCATCCTGGAGGCCCTATGTCTCTTGCAGACTTCTCATATATCTTATATTCAGAATATCTTGTCTTTGATTCAAATAATCCTGATTGGCATTCCAGAGATCGTTTCGTTTTATCCGCTGGGCATACATGTATGCTACTATATACATTACTTTATTTATCTGATATTCTTACAATGGAAGACTTGAAAAATTTTCGACAATTAAATAGTAGAACACCTGGCCATCCTGAAATTGAAACCCCTGGAGTAGATGCAAATACTGGGCCATTAGGACAAGGAGTTAGTATGGCAACAGGTATGGCATTAGCAGAAAGAATGCTCAATGCAAAGTCTTTGTCAGACAGGAAACAATATACCTATGTATTAGCTGGTGATGGTGATTTACAAGAGCCTATAGCTCTTGGTGCAGCAACATTAGCAGGTCATTGGAAATTATCTCAATTAATAATGTTCTATGATAAAAATGATATACAGATAGCTGGTGAAACTTCTCGTTGTGACTCTACTGATTATACAAGCTTGTTTAAATCTATGAATTGGGATGTACAGGAAATAGATGGCCATAATCATGAGGAAATAAGAAAAGCAATAAACAGTGCTCAAGAGTCTAATCTCCCAAGCATTATTATTGGAAATACAACAATTGCTAAAGGAAGTGCAACTCTTGAAAATACTAGCAAATCTCATGGAGCACCATTTAGCCCAGAAGAAATTATTGGCACTAAAAAAAATCTAGGTCTACCAGAAAACGAATCTTTTTATTGTCCACCTGAAGTTAAAGAACATTTCCAAAGGAATTTTGAATCTATTCAAGAACTCATATCTGATTTAAGTAAAGATAATGCTCCCTTTGATATAGCTTCGGCGCTAAAAAATATAGATTTAGTAAATTTTGATCCTAGCGAAGTTATTGCTACTAGAAAAGCTTTTGGTATGTCACTAGACACATTCGCTTCTCATATCCCTACCATTGTAGGAGGATCAGCCGATCTTGATGGCTCAAACTGTACTACAAACTTTGCTAACACTTATGGAGATTTTTCTGCATCAAATTTAGAAGGAAGAAATATTCCATTTGGAGTAAGAGAATTTCCGATGGGTGCTATTATGAATGGTATCAGTTTATATGGAGGCCTTTTTCCTTTTGGAGGAACATTCTTAGTATTCAGCGATTATATGCGTTCAGCAATACGTTTATCTGCTATCCAAAAATTACATGTTATGTATGAATTCACTCACGACTCTATCTTTGTTGGAGAAGATGGGCCAACTCATCAACCTGTTGAACATATAATGTCACTACGTTTAATACCTGACTTGCTTGTTTTTAGGCCATCAGATGCGATTGAAACACATTTTTGCTTTGAAACAATTATGGAGAATGAAAATAATCCTAGTGCAATATTACTAACGAGACAAAAACTTCCTGTAAGCACTCTAGATAAAAATATTATTAGAAATGGTGTAAAAAAAGGAGCTTATACAGCATTAGAATCTGATAATCCTGATGCCGTAATATTTACAACAGGTTCAGAACTACATCTTGCACTATCTATTGTAGAAGAACTAAATCATAATATAAAGATTGTTAATATACCATGTTGGGAGCTCTTTGAAGAACAATCAGAAAACTATAAAAATGATATCCTTACCAATGGTTGCAAAAAAAGGATTTCAATTGAAGCAGGAACAACATTAGGATGGGAAAAGTTTGTCGGAAAAGATGGGTTAAAAATTGGTGTTGATAATTTTGGGTTATCTGCTCCAGGTACTGATGTCGCAGAACATTTTAACTTCACAAAAGAAAATATTAAAAATAAGATAGAGGAATATCTAAGTGAATAATATAAGAATTGTTTTGGCTACTGACCATGCAGGGTTTGAACTCAAAGAATCTGTAAAAAAATATTTATTAGATCTCAATTATGATGTTAAAGATTTTGGAGCATTTGAATATGAGTCTACAGACGACTACCCTGATTTTATTAATCCTGCAGCAAAGTTTATATCAGAGAATGATAATACTATGGGAATTATTTTTGGAGGATCAGGACAAGGTGAAGCAATGGCAGCTAATAGATTTAAAGGTATAAGAGCAGCGGTATTTTATGGTGGTCCAGATGAAATTATAGAACTATCAAGATTACATAATAATGCTAATGTTTTATCATTTGGTTCACGATTTATTGAACCAGAACACGCAATAGATCTAATCGCAAAATGGCTAAGCATTGAATTTGAAGGTGGTAGACACCAGCAAAGAATTGCAAAACTAGATTCTTAAATCAGCCAATATCAGAAAAAATAGTAATGGGAAATAGTAAATTGATGTTTTGAAAATCAATTTTGCATTGTCATATGAATGTTCCAATATAAATGGAAGACAAAGTAGCATGTAGATGTTACTTAATATATAAGATCCTACAAAATACACTCTTCCCGTCTGTTCTATTAGAAAAAATGGCAATGTAGAGATAGGAATTAATATAAGTGCATGTATGAAAATATGGAGAACAGTCTTTTTTACTCCATTTTCAACAACTGGTAACATCTTTAGTCCTGCTTTTTGGTAATCATCTTTATACATAAAAGCGATTGCATAGAAATGAGGGTGTTGCCAAAAAAATAAGATAAGAAATAATGCTATTCCACCCCAATCTAAGCTATTGGTAGCTGCTGTCCACCCTCCAAGAGGTGGTATTGCACCGGGAATAGCTCCAATAGAAGTGTTTATCCATGATACTCGCTTTAGAGGTGTATAAACAAATAAATATAGTATAATTGTCAAGGCAGATAAGATAGCAGTCAGTGTATTTACTTTCAGATATAAGGTAAATAGTCCTAATACTACAAATAATAAACCCAAGAATAATGCAAACTGTACTGATATTTTTTTCGTTGGAAGAACTCTATATTTTGTACGATCCATTTTCTTATCAGATTCGACTTCAATAACATTATTTATTATTGAACCTCCTGTTGAAGAACATAAGGTTCCTATGATAGTATAAAGTAGTAAGGATGATGAAAAATTGCCCTCTGATCCAAGATAAAATCCAATAATAGTGGTAGTAAGAACTAAGAATCCAATTCTAATCTTTGTTAATTCGATTAAATTTTTAATCATGTTATCCTTGATCAATAAGAGTTACAATGTCATACTGCAATTCTAGTATATTAGCATCAACGGTTCCTTCATAGTATTTTCTAATATTTCTATCATGATCAATTAGAACTAATCTGGTAGAATGTCCAACAGGAAGTAAGTCAGCAGACAAAAAGAAACCATCTTCTGCCAGTGTAATCACATCACCAATGTCTCCTCTTAGAAAAAACCAGTTATCTTTGCCGCTATACTTATCTGAAAAATCTTGTAATACGCTCTTTGAGTCATAATCAGGATCTGTAGTGATAGAAATAAACTGCAACTCATCTGATTCTGAAAATCTTCTTTGCAATATACCTATATTTGTTGACATAATTGGGCATGCGCCATCACATTGAGTGAAAATGAAACTGGCAACAGTAATCTTGTTGTCTAATTTTTTTTCTGTAAATGATGTACCATCAAAATTGTCTAACTGGAAGTCAGGCACCTTAGATATAACAGGCAGATTACTCACTCTAGACTGAGTCGCTTTATGTATAGTAAATAAGCCTATCAGTCCTAAAATCAAAACTGAGAAAAATGCAATTATTAGCTTTTTATTGAGCGTATTCATTACTGATGCAATTATACAATATAATTATTACACCAACAAGCCAAGATGAGCCCCATGTATGAAAGAGTCTTGTTAATTGAGGTAGTTCAAAGAATATCATCATTTCACCTAAGAAAATCTGAACTATAATCATACCAAGTGTAAATGCACCTAAAAATTGTGCAATATACAACTTGTTATATCTAAGTTTTAAATAGATATAGATACTTAGAAATAGCAATGAAAATCCTAATACAGAATGCAAGTATTTATATGAATCCAATGTATTTAACAACTCTCCTTTTGACAGAAGAGGATTCTCAATAGAAACCAATTCAAGATTAGTTCTGATTCCAGTACCAAGAAGAATTTCTATAACAATTAATATCCAAAAAACAATTAAGCTATTTGAAAGCGTTCTATTGATTTCCATATCTTTAAATTTTTCTAGATGCATTCCTTTATAAGATTCAATACATGCATAGCTTAAAACAGAAACCAATATCAATGCTAATATCATATGCAAACTAACAAGAAAAGGGTCTAATACTGAAGAAACTACAAGAGCGCCTAATCCCCCATTCGCACCAACCAAAATCAAAGATAAAATTGCCGATACTAGTAATTTTAGTTCTTTTCTGAAGTAATATATTGCTATAACATTCAATATAATAATCGAGAAACCTACTATCACTCCAAGAGAACGATTTCCATACTCTATCCAAGCTAATACGATATTAAAGGATGTTGGATCGATGTGAGAAGGAATTTGATCAACATTTGTAGGTGGTATCCATCTGCCAAAACATCTAGGCCAATCAGGACATCCCATCCCAGAGCCTGATACACGCACTAATCCCCCAACAAAGATTAAGAGATAAGATAAGATTGTTGAAATAACAGCAGATTGGAAAAAAAGCTGTTTTTTCATTTAATGGTGATCCTTATCCTCTTCATGATGATCGCTACTACCATGTTCATCGACTGGATTTCCATGGGTATCTGTTAGAGGTAAAGAATCGTAAAAAGCAGCACGCTTATTGATAGGATATTCCATCTCAGGATTGACTTTTCCTCTAAAACCGGTATCTAAGAGAGTAATGACAATAAATATTGCTAAAAACATTAAAGACATAACAAAGATTGTCATATTTTTCTTATCATCCCATAAAAGGTGCATAAAGAACAATGCCACCAAAGTAGCTTTCAATGATGCAACACCCATAGCAATAATAATATTTAATGGTCCAAAATCAAAATAAGACACCCAAACTGTAACGCCTGAAAGAAAAAGCAACGTCGCCGCAATGATTAAATATGTTCTTAATGGTGTTATATGATGTTCAGACATGATTCTCCTATATTAAATAAAATAATGGAAATAAATATATCCATATTAAGTCTACCAAGTGCCAAAAAATACCAATCATTTCCATTGGAGTATAATACTCAGAATGTAAATTACCCTTTGCAGTTGCATAAATTAACCAAGCAATCAATCCCATACCGATTGCAACATGCAATCCATGCAACCCTGTCATAATAAAATAGATACTAAAGAAAATATGCGGATTATTAATATGAGCAACTTCTGGTCCCATATAGCTATAATATTCTCCTGGTAATTGGCCTACTTCAAATTTATGAGAATACTCTAAATATTTAATTCCTAAAAACATAAATGCAAATATGAATGTTGCAATAAGCATTAATAATGATAGTTTTTTGTTCTTCTTTTGGATTGCCCATATTGCAAGAGCCATCGTTAAAGAACTAGTAATTAAAACAACAGTATTTAGTAATCCTTTATTAACATCTAATAGAAGATTTGCACCAACAAACATTTCAGGATACCAAGAACGATAGATAGTATACGCAACAAATAATCCACCAAATGTTAGAACTTCAGTAAGAATAAATGCCCACATTCCAAATTTTGCAGTTTCATATTGCTGATTAACATCATGAAAGTGATGTTGTAGAAAATCAGGTGATGAATTGTCGTGGCTCATTTTTTAAATGTTGGTTCTATAATTACTTTATCATAATCATAAGGTCCATGCTCTAAAACAGGATCTTCTTCAAAATTATGTGGATGCGGAGGAGATGTAGTATGCGTCCATTCTAATGTCATAGCACCCCAAGGATTGGTGCCAGGATCAAGCTTATTACTCTTTCTTAATGACCACATTAGATTTAATACAGCCAAGAAAATTGATATGCCTAATATGCCTGACCAAAAAGTTGAATAACTATGCAGTTCTACAAATTGTTCATCGTAGGTAGCATATCGTCTTGGCATACCTCTTAGTCCTAATAAAAATTGAGGGAAAAATGTACCATTAAATCCTAGAAATACTCCAATTGCACAGATGTTTGCAATTGTCTGATTATACATTGCGCCAAATGATTTTGGCCACCAATGATGCAGTCCACCTAAAAATGCAACGATTGTACCACCTTGCATTACATAATGAAAGTGAGCAACTACAAAATAAGTATCATGTAAGTGGATATCTAGCGCAACAGCACCTAGAAAAATTCCTGTTAAACCTCCAATTGTAAATAAAAATAAGAATGATAGAGCATACATCATTGGAGGCGTAAATGAAACCTGTCCTTTATACATCGTTAAAATCCAACTAAATATCTTAACCCCTGTAGGAATACCAACAAAATAAGTAATGAAAGAGAATACTATTTGAGAGAATACTGACTGTCCAGAAGTAAACATATGGTGTCCCCATACTAAAAATCCAATAAATGCAATGGATAGTGTAGAGTATGCAATGAATTTATATCCCCAAACTTTTTTTCTTGAGTGAACTGGAATAATTTCGCTGATAATACCAAATGCAGGTAAAATCATAATATATACTGCTGGATGAGAATAGAACCAAAAGAAATGTTGATATAATACAGGATCTCCTCCAAGCGCAGGATCAAAAATTCCAATTCCTAAAAATCTTTCCAGCATTAGCAATACCATTGTGATTGCAATTACTGGTGTAGCTGTAATCTGCACTAAAGATGTTCCATATAATGCCCAAACAAACAGAGGAAGTTTATACCAAGTCAATCCAGGTATTCTCATTTTATGTACTGTGGCAATAAAGTTTAAACCTGTTAAGATAGATGAAAATCCAATAATAAAGATTCCCATTGTCATTGGTATAACATTGGAAGTGCTTTGGGTCGAATATGGTGTATAAAATGTCCAACCAGTATCAACTCCACCAGAGATAATTGTGTATACAGCAAATATTGCTCCTATGGTATATAGATAAAAACTAGCTAGATTTAACCGAGGGAAAGCTACATCTTTTGCACCAAGCATGAGCGGTAATAAAATATTCCCCAATGCGCCAGGAATAGCTGGGATAATAAACAAGAAAATCATAATTGCGCCATGTAAAGTATAGATATTATTATATGTGTCACTTGACATGAAATCATTGCCAGGAGCAGCTAATTCCAGTCGCATTCCTAGAGCTAACAATCCACCAATAAAGAAAAATATAATACCGCCCACTAAATACATTAGACCAATACGCTTATGATCCAAAGTTAAAAGCCATGACATAATCCCTTTGGGATGGGTAAGATAGTTCTGTTTTTTCTCAGTCATAAATTCCTCTTAATTTACTATTAAATCTGTGAATCCTTATCTAGCGATTTCAAGAATGCAATTAAAGCATCTAACTCTCTATCATTTAATAAGCCTTGATATGTAGGCATTACACCTTGATACCCCGCTACTATTTGTGTTTGTGGCTCAAGAATAGAACTTCTTATATAGTTAGCATCAATAATGGTACTACTTCCATCATCAAACACTCTTTCTTCTCCCCACATCTGACTAGTTTGCAGATAAGATGGACCTACTAAAGCAGAACCATCTAAAGTATGACAAGTATTACATGCTTTTTTAGTATATAATTTTTCTCCTAATTCATCTAAAGGCATACTATCATCCTCTGCGCCTAATTCTGCAATCCAATCTTCATACTGAGCAGGCTTCATCACAATCACTTTAGCTTCCATAGCAGAATGTGCTGTACCACAGTACTCTGTACAAAAAATGTCATATACTCCTTCTTGTTGAGCATCAAACCACATAACATTATATCTATTAGGTAAAACATCCATTTTAGTTCTCATTACTGGAATAAAAAAACTATGAAGAACATCTTTTGATGATAAAACAAGCTTAATTGGTTGATTAGAAGGAACGACTAATTCATTCAATGTAGTACCTCCATCAGGGTAATCAAAAGTCCAAAACCAACTTTGTCCTGACACTTTAATTTCAATAGCATCGTCTGGAACAATAATCATTTGCAAATAAGATCTAATACCCCATACAAAAGTAATTGATACTAATATGAGAGGAATAATAAAAAATAGTGCTTCGAGAATGTTGCTATGATCCTTACTGCTAGTTAGTCTTACTTCATCGCCTTTCTTAAAACGATATTTTAATGATAAGAAAATCATGCCGAAAACAACAATGAGGAATAAAACAATTGATGAATAAAAAATAAAATAAAATAGATTATCAATATCATGCGCAAAAGTTGATACTTGCTTAGGAAACAGATATTCTGTTAATCTATCCATCATGTATTTTTACCTTCCCCATCAAATAAGTTATCATCTTTTCTCCAGTAATTCCAAATCATAATACCTAGGAAAATGATAGTAAATATACCTCCTAATCGCATAACATTGGTAGCAAAAATTGTATAGGTATTTTTATATGGATCATAGTAGTAACAGTAGAGCATAATCTTATCAATAGTACTGCCTATCTTTCCTTCAGCTGCTTCCAAAATTCCTAGTTTTAAATCTCTTTCTAAAAATTCAATTCCATACAAGTATCGTGAAATCTTTCCTGTAGGACTTAGTATAGAAATTGCAGAAGGATGCATATATTCATCTCTATCTTTATCGTAATAATAAATAAAACCAATACTATCAGCAATCTTCTCAATACTTTCAATATCTCCGGTTAAAAAATGCCAATCATTTTCTAGGGAATAGAGATCATATTGTTCAATGTAATTTTTCTTTTTTTCCTTAACAAATTCGCTGGTTTCATTTGGATTAATATCAATAGTAATAATTTGATATTCTTGGCCAGGATTTAAGGTCAAATTCTCAAGAGAATCTGATAAACCATTTAGTATCAAAGTACACAACATTGGGCACTCAAAATAATTAAGAGTTAGAACTGTAGGTATGCCTTTAGAAAATAATGATTCAAGAGATATTTTCTCTCCTCTTTCATTAATAAAGTTAGTATCTAAAGGGACATAGCTCCCCAACTTTTCTATTATATCAATAGGTTTTTCAGCGGGAGAATCTTTCTTTATTGTTTGCGAAAATAATTCGCTCGATAGGATAAGAAATAAGAATAAGAGGCTAGTTTTCTTGATCATTTAACAGCAACTCTTTTGATTTATCAATAGGAATTTGATATACCTGTTCTTCTTCATCAACCACCTTATAACTATTTAGTGATTTTTCTTCAGACTCTTGTAGCTTAATTAATTTATTTGATCGCTTGCTTAATCTAAATTCATAAACCGTGTCATCTACTACTCTTATATAGTACTCGTGTAGTAAGAGTATAGTAACTGCTATTATTATAATAAATATTGCTCCACCAATTGCTACTGGTTTTACTGGAATATCTTTTTTTTCATAACCTGTATTGCTCATAATTAATGATTCCTATGATTAATTGAATGTATTAATTCTGGATCGCTAATAGGAACTAAAGGAGTTCTTGACATGATATATCTAAAACTACCTATAAATATAGCAGCAAATCCTAACATACTAGAAATATCATATATTCCAATATGAAAATCATGATGATGTATAGTTGGCATTACAATAAAATTAATATCAATATAGTGCATAAATATTACCCATATAGACATAACTTGAAGTAGTTTTATATTCCTTTTTGATGCTCTAAAAACTAATATAAAGAATGGAATAAAAAATTTACCTACTATTAATAGTACGCTGATTGTCTTCCAAGATCCTACCCACCTATGAAGATACCAGATTGTTTCCTCTGGAATATTACTATACCATATGAAATAAAATTGTGCTCCAGCGATATAACAATAGAACACTGAAAATGCAAATAAATATTTACCAAGATCGTGGTAGTGTTCCTCTGAAACAATACCCTTTAAGTATCCTTGACCTTGTAAACGTATTAATGTGAATGTAAGAAATCCTAAGAATGCTAAAAATGATCCTGCAAAAGTATATACTCCATACATGGTGGAATACCAATGCGGATCTAAGCTCATTAGCCAATCTAATCCCGCAAAACTAATACTTGTAAATAGTAATACTCCCATAGGACTCATAGTAAAATTCTTTAAACTTTTTAATGCATTATGATCGCCTGTAGTATCATGTTTAGTAGATGTGAAATAAATATAAAATGCTATAACATTCCATAAACTAAAGTATGCTACTGCTCTTTGTAGAAAAAATTGTTTATTTAAAAAAGGCAGTTTGTGTTGTATCAAATGATCAGCTTCAAAACTATGTGTAAGCCAATAACTATGATTTGGAAGCCACTTAAATAGTATTTCCATACCTGCAATAATTGGGAAAAATAACATTGTAAATACTGGCATTAGCATAAGAGTATTTTCCATCACTCTTCTAATAGCAACACTCCATGTAGCAGAAAAAGCATGGTGGACAAATGTAAAAAACATACCACCAAGTATAATACTTAACCAAAAAAAGAATGAAGTAAGATAAGAAAAATAAAATTCTTTCGATTCAAATCCAGTAAACCAAGCAATACTAATTAATGCTATACCTGCGAATATTAAAATAAGGTTAGTAGACTTTTTTGAGCTATAACTATATGTTCTTAAATCTAATTTCATGACTGTTTAGCAATTTTTTCTTGTTCATCTTTTGGCAAATCTTCAAAAGTTGCATTTTGACTACGTTGTAAAGCTCTAACATAATGAATGATTGACCACACATCTTCCGTTTTTAACTGGTATCCATAAGCTGGCATACTTCTTAAACCGTAAACAATAGTGTTATACATCTCTCCATCAGCCTGCTCTCTAATTCTTTGATCGTGTAAATTTGCTGGAATCACTGGATAGTCATATTGTGTTACTATTCCTTTACCATTTCCTACCTGTGAATGGCAAACACTGCAATAAATATTATACCTTTCTTGCCCTCTATCTAAAACTTCTGCTGATAATTCTATTGGATTATCTAACAAATAAGATCCATCTTCATTTTTACCAGTTAAGAATGACGCATTCTCATGATACTGACCCCTAGCAATAGTACCTTCAATTGGCGTTCTCATTGTAGATCCATCTGCAAAGAAATAACTCTCTTCTAATGCCCTATACTTTTGTTGGTTATCCATATTAGGATTTAAATGAATAGGTGGTTCCTCAAATTTTGCTCCTCTGAAACAACCAGTAAGAAATAGTAGTACTAGAAATAATATATTAATTCTCATCTCTTAATACCTCAATATCTGTGCCACCAATTTCTTGTAAAAATGATTTCACTTCTTCTTCTTTGTATTTTGGATCTGAAACTTCGATACTAACATAAAAAGCATCGCTAGTGACGCTAGAAAATTTATCTGAATAAAATACAGGATGATGGAATCGAGGTATTCTATTAAAATACATCATTCCAAATACTGCACCAAACGCACTAAATAAAACCATGAGCTCAAATGTAATAATTGCATATGCTGGATAAGCAAAGAATGGCTTTCCACTAATATTCAGTGGATATTCAACAGAATGAATCCATGTTTGCAGTCCAAAACCAAATAAAGCTCCTGTCATTCCCATTGCACCTATAACATAACCGAGCTTAGATCGCTTAAGTCCCATTGCATCATCCATTCCATGAATTGGAAATGGAGAATGACAATCAAAATCTTTAAACCCTGCATCTCTTACTTTCTCTGCAGCATGAACTAATGCTACGGGAGTTTCAAACTTTGCTATGACACCATACGTATTCATTATTCATGATCTCCGTGATGATGAGGATTAGATTCTGGTAATACTAATTTTGCTTCAGCAATTGAAACCATTGGTAAAAATCTTAAGAATAAAAGAAATCCTGTAAAAAATAAACCAAAGGTCCCTAGATAAATTGAAACATCAAATATTGTTGGATTATACATTGCCCATGCTCCTGGCATAAAATCTCTATGCAATGAAATAACTACAATTACAAATCGCTCAAACCACATTCCAATATTTACTAGAATAGATGTGATAAATAGAAATGGAATATGTCTTCTATAGCGTTCAAACCAAAAAAATTGAGGAACAACAACATTACAAAATATCATTGCCCAATATCCCCACCAATATGGACCTAAAGCTCTGTTAATAAAAGCAAAAGATTCATATTGATTACCACTATACCATGCAACAAAAAATTCCATTGCATAAGCATAACCAACCATAGATCCAGTTAATAACATAATCTGCGCCATCTTATCAAGATGTTCTACGGTAATAATATGACCTAAGTTATAAACTTTTCTAGCTATAAGAGATAGGGTCATTACCATTCCAAAACCAGAATAGATAGCTCCTGCAACAAAATAGGGAGGAAAGATTGTAGTATGCCAACCCGGTATTATACTAGTAGCAAAATCAGAACTAACAACACTATGCACTGACAAAACTAAAGGGGTAGATATTCCAGCAAGAACTAGATAAGCTAATTCATAATGTTGCCATTGTCTATTTCCACCTCTCCATCCTAATGCAAAGAATCCATAGATTTTTCTTTTTAAATTTGTTTTTGCTCTATCTCTGAGTGTTGCTAAATCTGGAATCAAACCCGTATACCAGAATAATAAAGACACTGTAAAGTAGGTAAACACAGCAAAAAAGTCCCATATTAATGGACTTCTCATATTTGGCCACATTCCCATTTGATTTGGTAAAGGCAAGAACCAATAGGCTACCCAGATTCTACCAACATGGATTCCTGGAAAAACTAGTGCACAAATTACAGCAAAGAGTGTCATTGTTTCGGCAAATCGATTAATCGCGTTTCTCCAATTCTGTCTAAATAAATGAAGAATAGCAGAAATCAAGGTTCCAGCATGACCAATACCTACCCACCAAACGAAATTGATAATAGCCCAACCCCAAAATACAGGATTATTGATTCCCCAAATTCCAGTACCTTCCCATACAAGAAAACCAAGAGTTCCTACAAAGATTGCCAGCAAAGAAAGTGCAAACCCGAATAAAAGCCACCACTGTATTGGTGTTTTTTTCTCAGGAACACTTGCTATATCATTAGTAATACTCGTAAAGTCCTGATTTCCAGGAAGTAATTTTTCAGCACGAATTTCTGCTTTTGACTTTATTCTGTTCTCTGACATCTAGTGATGTCCTCCTTGATGAGATCCAGAAGATAGCTTTGGATTCTGATTTCTAATCTTTGCAAGATATGTAGTTCTTGGACTAGTACCAAGCTGCCCTAATAAAGCATAATCACGATTACGTCTCTTTGCCTTGCTGACTTCACTATTTGGATCATTAATATCTCCAAATTTTATTGCATCTGCTGGACAAGATTGTGCACAAGCTACTTTAACATCTCCATCTACTAACTCTCTGTTTTCATTTTCTGCTTTAATACGTGCTTCACTAACACGCTGATAACAATAAGTGCATTTCTCCATTACCCCTCTAAAGCGCATACTTACATCAGGATTCATTGCCATCTGCACTACTTCAGGGAGATCTCTTGTATAATTATAAAAATTAAATTTTCTAACTTTATAAGGACAATTATTAGCACAATATCTTGTACCTAAACAACGATTATATGTCATTTGATTCACGCCATCTGTTGAATGAGTAGTAGCACCAACTGGACATACCTGCTCACATGGAGCCAATTCACAATGCACACATGCAACAGACTGCGTAGATACTTCTGGATTATCAGGATCACCAGAAAAATAATTATCAATTCGAATCCAATGCATCTCTCTACCGTTCATCACCTGCTGTTTACCAACAACAGGAATATTATTCTCACTTTGACATGCAATAGAGCAAGCATTGCAACTTGTACAGCTTGTCAAATCTATAGACATTCCCCACTGATTTCCTTTGGAATAATCATACTCAGGCTCAATATTATACATTGAATGGTCTGCCCAACTTCTCTTCTTATCTGGCTTATGTGACTCAACAATGTCTTGAACAAATTCTGGATGTTTTTTGTACTCTTCTAAGGTAGATTGTTTAACTAAATCAGGAATTCTTGATTGTACTTCATTCGTAGATAAATCGCTAAATCCTGGAGCTGCAAGCTTATCTTCTTCGAGACCATAGTGCTCTTGGGTGCTTGCTAAAGGATATGTTTCTTTAAGTGTTTTAATTTCAGCGTTCATAGCATATCCCATATTTGAACTTGTTCTTAGTGGATATACATTGAAACCTACACCGCTACCAATTCTACCAGAAAATTCTCTACCATAACCTAATTCAAGTGTAATAGTTTTTTGATTTTGTCCAGGTACAATCCATGCTGGGACTTTAATACTAACACCTTCAATTGATATTTCAATCATTTGTCCATTTTTAATATTTAATTTTTTTGCAACCTTCATACTAACAAAAGCGGCATTATCCCATGTTAAGCTTGTAATTGGTTTTGGAATCTCTTGTAGCCAACCATTGTTAGCATATCTTCCATCATAAACAGAAGAGGATGGTGCAAAAATTACTTCAAATTTGTTATTCTCAAGAACCTGTGCTTTACCAAGCACTGCTGTAGTAACCTTATTTTTAGTACGGACTTTTTGACTATTTAATAATGGTTTAATATGAATACCTTCATGTAAAACTTTCTCCCATTTTCTTTCAAAATTAGCTTCTTTTATAATACTATTTTTCCAAACATTTTTAATGGTATCATAAGAGCTTCTATCTTCTTTAAAAACCAATGGAGTTAATACTTGAATTGCACTCTTTGAATCAAAAAGAGGTCTAATTTGTGGCTGGATGATACTTGCATAACCATCATATGTCATGGCATCTCCCCAAGTTTCAAAAAAGTGGGCTTGTGCAATATTCCACTGACAGTGTTTAGATGTTTCATCATAAATATTACTTAAATGAACCGAAGACTTTACTTTCTTTAAGGATGCTGCAAAATTGTAATCAGCAGGAGCGTCATATACTGGATTTCCTCCTAGTATAATCAGATTATCTACTGAGCCCTTCGCCATCTTTTTACATAATGCTTTGAAATCTGTCATGGAAGTAATATGTGCTTTACTTAATGGGTAATAATCAATCGGTGCTTTCAATTGATTGTTAATACCCGTAATTAAACAATGGATATCTGGTGATAAGTCGCTTCCACCAATAATAATTGATTTGCCTTTATTTTTTATTAAGTCTTCTGCTACAGTTTTAATCCATAAATGATTCGTTGTTTTCATTGGATTAGCATCAATCTTTAATCCTAATTTTTTTAATTCTCCAGCAAGCTCTTTCAATACTGAAGCAAATTCATGATTAGGTACATTCAAACGATGATCTGCACTAGACCCGGTAGGAGTCATAAAGCTCTCTACGACATATAGTCTATTCATTATACTTTTTTCATCTTCTAAATCTCTATTCTGAGCAAATTTTCGAGTATGATATACGCAATTATCTTCAACTCCCAAGAAATCAGATCCTATAGAAAGGATAGTCTGCGCATTTTCTAAGCGATTAAATGGCTGTAATTTTTTACCAAAAGCCTGTTCAACACCTTTATATAAGTTTTCATTATTAATCGGTTCATAGGTAACCCAATCTGCTTTTGGATATGCTTTTTTAAATTCACTATGCATGAACTGCATTGTTGGTGATGAAGATTCTTGTGATAAAATAGCTAAATTGTTTCCATTCGAACTATTGATTGACTGAGCATACTTCATGTACTCGGACCAATCCACTTTTTTACCATTAAATCTTACGCCTCTGGATCTATCAGGATCATACATATCTAATGTAGTAGCTTGAGAAAAAGAATCTGACTTACCCATTGAAGCAGGATGTTTATCATTTCCATTAACTCTTACTGGTCTTTCGTCATGATTTTCAATAATCACCCCTAGAGCATTGTTTTTAAAAGGTATCGTAGTAGCATAATGTTTTGGAATTCCAGGAATAGTAGCAATTTCAGCTTCTACATATGGAATAATTTTTTGTACAGGTTTCTTACAACCTTCTAATCCTGCTAGTGCTACTGATGCTGCTACTAGTGATAAAAAATTTCTTCTAGAAAGTCCATTGTCTTCATTGTGCTCAGATTGTTTTAGGTATTTATCATAATCATCAGAAGAAGAAATGTCTTTTAAGCTTTTCCAATAACCAAACTCATGAGATTGACCAGCCTTTGGATCAGCTTGATTTGTCTTCACAAATTCTTCTGATTTATTTTTTATCTGTGACATTTTTGACAATCTCCTACAGGTCTCTCATCTCCATGTTGCTCTACCCAAGATGCGACAAAACTATCATAGTCTGCTGGTGGAGTCCAATACATATTAGTCACTTCATTCTTAGGTCTAATCTCTGGAGTATCAGATCTGTGACAATCTAAACACCAGGACATACTCAACGGTTGAACCTGATAAACCACTTCCATTTCTGCTACATTACCATGACAGGATATACACGCAACACCTGAATTCACATGAACGCTATGATTGAAATATGCATACTCTGGTAACATATGAACTTTAATCCATTCAATTGGTTTTCCGGTTTCCCAACTTTCTCTAACCAATTTTAATTTTTCGCTATCTGTTTTTACATAAGTGTGACAACCCATGCAAGTTTCTGTAGGTGGAATAACAGCAGAATAAGATTGCTCAACACCAACATGGCAATAACGACAATCTATTCCCATATCACCAGCATGTAATTTATGACTGTATGGAACAGGTTGAACGGGTGCGTAACCTACATCAGTATAATACGGTGATCCATAATACCAAAGAAAAGAAGACAAAGAGAATACCAAAAGAAATATCCCGATTAAAAAGATACCAGCAAAATTATTGGTCCATCTTGGAAATAGTTGCATTTTCTCCCTTATATTAACACCGTTTAAAATAGAGGTAAATCTTGGTATGACTTTACATCAGAATTACTAAATCAGTCAAGCAATTAAACATAAGTGTTATCTTTTCGTTATTTATTAAATAAATTTGATTCAATGAACGAGCTCTATAAAATTGTATCATCATCAATGCTCTACTGGTTTTCTCAAAAGAAATGGTTTTTAT
>JBJKZN010000020.1:0-7022 GCA_045560315.1 Fidelibacterota bacterium
GTGATTCTTAACTCTCTTTTTATGGATTTATATGCTCAACAACGTAATATTGTTAATTTTTATAATGATAGGAAAGTGCAGTCTGCAAGTATGACGATTACTCAACCTGTATTTTCTTTTGGTTTCTAAATATTTTCTTTTGATAGCTTATATCCGGTAAACCAGATAAATACTCCACCCAACATCATTCCAATGCATAATAATTGGCCCATGCTAAGACTGAACACAATAAATCCTAGATGAGCGTCTGGTTCACGAAAGAATTCAATAAAAAATCGGAAGAATCCATATCCAAATACATATAAACCACTATTGAATCCAAGCTGGTTATGTCTATTGAAATAATTAATAACTAGGAAGAGCATGATTCCCTCAAAAAATGCTTCGTAAAGCTGAGAAGGATGTCTTAACTGGTAATCCCCTGCATTCGGGAAATACATACCAATAGAAGATTCTGTTACACGTCCATATAGTTCCCCATTAATAAAGTTACCAATTCTTCCCCAGAAGAATCCCAGAGGAATCGAAGCTGTTAAAAAATCTGCTAAAGTAAATAAATGTAAATTCATTTTTCGTGCATACAGCCATATCGCATATATAACCCCAATTAATCCTCCATGATATGACATACCTGCGATTCCTGTAAATGTCCATACTCCGTTTTTAATAGAGAATGGTAGTAGGATTTCAAGTGGATTAGATAGATAATAATCTAAATTATAGAATAGAACATACCCTAGACGCGCCCCAATTAACAATCCAATTAACATCCAAGATAATAAATCTTCTAATTGTGCCACGTTGATCTTCGTAAAGGTTTGATTTTTGATTTTTCTACTGCAGAGCAAGTAAACGACACCAAATGCTGCAAGATACATTGTAGAATACCAATAAATTGATAAAGGACCAATTGTCAATAACGTTGGGTCCATTTTTGAAGGTAAAGTTTGCCACCATAGTATAAAATCCATGCCATAAGATACAAAAATTACTTTGTAACCTAAAAAAAAATATATAACCTAGAGCCAGTATTATGATTTTATCAGGAAAAGAAATTATTGAAAGAAAGGGAAAGGATATTTTAATTGATCCTTTCAATGAAAATCAAGTTAATCCAAATAGTTACAATCTAAGATTGCATAATGAACTATTAGTGTATGATACGCCTGTATTAGATATGAAAGAGGACAATCCTGCAAAGAAAATCACTATTCCGGAGGATGGATTGTTGTTAGATAGTAGAAAGTTATATCTTGGAAGAACAATGGAATACACAGAGACACATAATCTTGTTCCAATGTTAGAAGGAAGATCTTCTGTAGGTAGATTAGGACTTTTTGTTCATATAACAGCGGGATTTGGTGATGTAGGATTTAAAGGATATTGGACTCTAGAGATATTTTGTGTACAACCAATAAAGATTTATCCGTCAATAGAGATATGTCAAATTTTTTACCACTCTGTTGAAGGAGATTATACTCCATATCAAAGCGGTAAATATCAAGGGAATAAAGATATTCAAACCAGCATGTTATATAAAGATTTCGAGAAGAAGTAATTGTATGCAAAATATCTTCTCCCTATTTTTTGTAACACTTATTAAGGGATACCAAACTTTCTTATCACCATTATTAGGTTCAAATTGTAGATATCAGCCAACTTGTTCTCAATATGCAATTGATGTGATTAAAGAGTGGGGATCTTTTAAAGGAAGTTTTTTAGCATTAAGAAGAATATTGAGATGCCATCCTTGGTCAGAGAGTGGATATGATCCTGTGCCAAGGAAAGAGAGGAAATAATAAATATGCATGAATGGATTACATTTCTAGAAACAACATTAAGTAATAATTTTACTTTTTCTGTTATTTTTATCTTGGGGATGTTTCATGCATTAGAGCCAGGCCACGGCAAAACCCTAATCTTAGCTTATATGACGGGTGGCTCAATGCGCTTTTCCGGTGCAGCGCAACTTATATCAGGATTAATCTTAATTCATTTTCTTCTATTTTCTTTCTTAGCATTTTTACTTAAAGCAGGTAATGATACTTTTCCAATACTGCAAACTATTGGGCCATCGTTCATTATTTGCTTAGGATTATATTTGCTATATAGAGCATTACAGGAAGTGCGCCATGAGCATGATGATGATTGTGATGAGCCAATGCACTTCCATTTTAATGAGTCTAAATTTTCAAGCCCATTTGTTACAGGAATGGTAGCTGGATTAATTCCATGTCCATCTGCGGTAGCAGTTCTTTTAATTGCTTCTAACAAGTTTAGCAATGATAGTACAACTCTTTACTCAAGCATTTTCGTATATGTATTAGGAATTGCCTTAACATTAATTGGTATTATGGTGCTATTTCTGTTATTTAAAGAAAGATTTAGTGATCGCCTGAATGCTGTCAATCAACGTTTTAATACTAATTTACTAGCTGCCTCAATCATCATCATTATTGGAGTATTGTATCTTCTAATGAATATGTATGGTGGTGGACATCAACACTAATTGTTGATTTACACAACATAACCTATTTTTTTATACAGTGTTGCTAGACCAAAGTATAGCACAACCATTATTGCAATGGACATTACAAGACTTAGGCTAAATGATATATTTTTTTTCAAAAAGTATGGCAGTGTAAGGAAGAAAGATAAAGAGGGCATGAGCATTGAGAATACACCATAAGAGAAAGCTATAATTCGTTCCACCTCTCGTGTTTCAATATAGATCCATATAATAGATAATAAAGATATTAGGGGCAGCGATACAATAATCGCCCCTACAAGCGTATCTCTTTTAGCAATTTCAGACGCAATAAAGATCACTAAAGCAGATATTATAATTTTTGTTGCATTAAACATGTTTTTTTTAAAAGATTGTTTCACATAATTTAAGGAAAAAATAAGAATATATGGATTTAACTAACGTTTATATTGGATTTGCTTTAGCGACTTTTGCTGGACTTAGTACCGGTATTGGAAGTATGCTAGGATTATACTCAAAGTTTGAGAATAAAAGACTACTTTCATTAGCACTTGGTTTCTCAGCAGGTGTGATGATTTATGTTTCATTTATGGAGCTTCTAATACTCTCTTTTGATTCACTTGGGGGAATATATGGCGATACTTATGGAAAATTAATTGGTGTTACAGCATTTATTGTTGGTTTACTAATGATGTTATTTATTGATCAATTATTTCATAAACATTCTATTGCTGACTTCATTTCACGATCTTCGAATAAAGATGAGTCTTTATTAGTTCGTACAGGGCTATTCTCTGCACTTGCACTAGCTATTCATAATTTTCCAGAAGGATTTGCAACATTTACTGCTGCAGTCTATGATCCAACAGTTGGAGCTACTCTAGCAATAGCGATTGCCATTCATAATATTCCAGAAGGATTAGCAGTTTCTGTTCCTATATACTATGCTACAAAAAATAAATCAAAAGCATTTTGGATATCGTTTGCTTCTGGGCTTGCCGAGCCATTAGGTGCTATTGTTGGATTCTTAATCTTTCGTACTGTATACAATGAAGCATTATTTGGTGTATCATTTGCACTGTGTGCAGGTATTATGATTTATGTGTCTGTTAATGAATTATTGCCTGTTTCAAAGGAATATGGAGAACCATCAGATCCTATAATGGGAGTAACGGCTGGAATGATTGTAATGGCACTAAGTTTGATTATGATGTATGCCTAATTGAGCTGAGTAGTAATCTGAGCGCCTAAACCTTTAATTCTATATTCTACTAAGTCTGACGCATCTAGCTCAATATCTTCTGATGTTAGCTCAATACCTTTTTCTTCTGCTAAGTGTATTTTCCATTGTATAGCCTGTTCTTCAGTAAAATCAAGTTTTGAGAAAATACCTTCAACTAAGACTTCTTTGTTCTTTGAGTTTTCAGGAAAGACAATTTCACCATCTTTGACTTTTACTCTAATACTTTTTTCTGAATCAAAATCTTTCACTTCAATCCAGCAACCTTTCATCGGGCAGACATCTACAATTTTTCCTTGAATAACAACATTTTTATCAAGGTAGCTATCAGCATTATTAAATAATTCTGTCATTGGACTAATGACATTGTTTGATATTTCAATACCAAAATTTTCTGAAGACATATTAGCAGTATCTATATCTTTTTCAATTGCTTTTGAGCATCCAGCGTATATTAATATTATAGAGATAAAGAGAGATATTTTTACAGGTAATCTCATAATAGGCTTGTAATCTCTTCAGATAATGGTTTTACTCTAGAATCAAAAAATGCAATAAGCTCGCCATTTTCATCTATTAGATATTTACAGAAATTCCAAGTAGGTCTCTGATTGTTCCATCCATTAAGACTTGAATCGCTTAGCCAAGTATAAACTGAGCTTTGATTGCGTCCTTTTGTTGTAATTTTTTCAAACATCTGAAAAGTTACCCCAAAAACACTCTCACAGAATTCTGCTATAGATTCGTTGCTCCCTGATTCTTGGAATAAGAAATCATTAGCAGGAAATCCTAAGACAGCTACTTTATCTCCATATAGATCATTGAGTTTCTGCATACCTTCATATTGATATGTGTAACCACATTTTGTAGCCACATTTACAATTAAAACCTTTTTACCTTTATATTGATTAAAGGATATTTCTTCTCCATCGATACCGATAGCTTTTAATTCATAAAAACTTGCCTTTGAAGGGCTATTATCAACTTTTTTAGCAATTTTCTGGTATGAAAATCCGCTAAGTAGCAGTATGATTGAGAAACCAATAAAGGTGATTAAAAAATAATGTGCTGGTAGTAATATTTTTATCATAATTTTCCTTAAAATTCCACATATTCTAGCATGTATTTTTTGAAAAAAGAAGAACTATCTGATACAGCGCAATGGATTGCAGATCATTTCGAAGAAATCTTTGTCTGGTTTTGTGTAGCATGTGTTTTTATATCTTGTTTATTTATAGCTAAATTATATTTTAATCGATACAGATCATGAGAATTTTATTAACAGCACTTATATTATTCAGCCTTTTCTCTTGCCAAGAAAAAGAAGTAGTTAGTGAGAAAAAATCACTTATTGCTTCTGAACAAAAGAAAAAATCAGTAGAACAACCTGTTCCAGTTAAAAATGGAATAGTCTTTCGCGATGCTCAAGGCAATCTATTATCTGAGGCTGAGAAAGATAGTATAGTAGAAAATACAAGCCAATTACAAGCTTTGAGACGTTTCGATAATGAATCAAATAATACAGAGTATATTCTTTTTGAGAATTATGAAGATCTAAGGGGATTTGTTCCAGATGATGCTATTAATAATTTAATTGAAGAAGCCAAACTGATGCAAGCTGGAGGTAGGGGAGCCGTATTAAATAAGAGAATTGTTGATGAGTGGAAGGACAAAAAACTTCCTGAAGGCGTATTAAATATGTTAGATGGTTCGATCAAATCTTTTAAAGATTTTGAAGGTAGCTTATTGGTACTGAATCTCTGGTATATCAATTGTGGTCCTTGTATTGCAGAGATGCCATACCTAAACAATATAGTTAATAGATATAAAGATGAGGATATTACATTTTTGGCATTGAGTTTTGATAGCATTCCAGATATTACCAATTTTTTACAAAGAACAGATTTCATATACCAACAGGGATCAATAGATAGAAACTTTAGTGCTTCTTTAAGTCCTGTAGCTCCAGCACATTTTATTGTCGATAAAAATGGTATTATTAGAGATATACTTATTGGAGCACCTCGCAATACTCCAGAGATTTATGACCGTCTCATTTCTATTATTGAAAAAAATAAAAAATAAATTCTTAATCACTCATTCATGTAGTAATTTTATGCCATGAAGAAAATCTTTATTACTTTATTGCTATTTTTCCCTAGCATTTTATCTGCACAAACACATTTAGCGCTTCCGGGACAGACTACAACAACAGTATCATTTGGATATAATCAAAATGTAGATTTTTTTGGAGAAGGAAAATTTATTAGGCCCAGCTACGGGAATGCAATCCATGTTGGATATATATATAATGGAATGTTTGGTATAGATTTTTCATATGGCTATTCTTCTTATGATCGTAAAGAAACTTATACTTTTGATTTAACAGGAGAACAATCTAATCCTGACGGTGATCCTCAGTTTAATTTTACAGAATCATTTAGAAGTGATAATCCAGATGTAGGAGATGATGGTTTTTCTCTTGGTTTTACCTATTATCTAGATCCAGCGCAACTAAATAATCTACCAGTTAATTTTTCTGCAGGATTTAGATATGGCAGTTCAAACTTTAGTAGCGATGCCCTTGATAGTTTAGGACAAGATTTCTATGGAAAATCTTATGCACTTGAGTTTGGTATAAGTAAAGATTTTGAAACAGATGCACAATTTGTGTTAATTCCAAGACTGAAGGTTAATCTTATAAAAGAAAAAAATATTTATGATTCTATTTTAGAAGATGACGGTACATCATCTTTTAATGCTTCTACCGTATATACAGAATTAGCAGTTCCATTTATCTTCGAGCCAGGAGTTATTACTAATTCAAACTCTCTTTCAGAGTTTTTTCTTGAACCAAGCATAGCTAATAAGTATGACACCACCTATTTAGGTGTAAGATTTGGATTTTTATTTAACTAGATAGGTTAATTTTGTCTTCTCAATTTAAAATTCATAAAGATATTACTAAGGCCGAAACGCTCCCATCATCTTTCTATAAAGATGAAGATGTTTTTAATCAGGTAAGAGAAAAGATATTTTTAAAATCATGGCAATGGCTTGGAGATAACTCTGCTTTAAAACTTACAAACTCTGTCCAGCCATTAACATTGCTAGACGGATTTTTAACAGAACCTATATTACTTACTAGAGATAAAGAGGGAGCTATTAATTGTATGACAAATGTATGTACTCATAGAGGTCATATTGTTGCATTAGGTCCAGGAAAATCTAAGAGTCTTACATGCGCATACCATGGTAGATCTTTTGATTTACAAGGAAAATTTAAATCGATGC
>JBJKZN010000021.1:0-6595 GCA_045560315.1 Fidelibacterota bacterium
TCGTGCTTTTCCTTGATGAATAGATACTTATCTTATAAATTCATTTAAATAATTTTACTATGTCAAAAAAACAAAAAGTATCGCAAAAAGAAGTCGAAAAAATAGCATCGCTTTCACGACTTTCTCTTTCAAAAGAAGAATTAGCTAATCATACTGAAGACATGAATAATATTTTGGATTATATGGATTTATTAAATGAGATAGATACAGAAAATGTAGATGAGCTAGTTAATGTGCACGATATGAAGAGCTCATTGCGAGAAGATGCTTTCGAAGATTCTTTGCCTAAAGAGTCTGTAATTGATAATAGCCCCAAATCATCTAAAGATTATATTGAAGTTCCTTTGGTTGTTAAGAAGGAAAGCCAGTGAATTTAGGTGTTATTCCTGGTCGATTAAATTCTACTAGATTCCCAAAAAAGATTGTCTACCCTCTAAAAGGAAAGTCTGTTATTCAGCATGTGTATGACAATGCTAAAGAATCAAAATTTCTGAACCATTTAGTCATCGCTATTGATTCTATGGAAACATTATCTCATCTAAATAAAGATTCTGAAACAATCCTAACATCCAAAGGACATGAGTCTGGAACAGATAGAGTGGCAGAAGTTGCAGGAAAATTTAATTGTGATATTGTAGTTAATATTCAGGGAGATGAACCAAATATTGATGCACAATTGATTGATAATCTTATTAAACTATTTGACGACCCTGACGTTCAAATGGCTTCTGTTGCATCAACTGATTTAAGCAATGATGATTTAGAGAATTCAAATGTAGTAAAAGTGTCTTTAGATGCAGATAATAATGCACATACCTTTGAAAGAACCATTGATAATAAAGATATGCAATATTTCCGTCATATTGGTATCTATGCGTATCGTAAAAGAACACTGGAAAAATTTACCAATTTGGAGCAGTCGGAGAATGAAAAAAAGTGGAAGCTGGAGCAATTAAGAGCCCTGGATAATAATATTGCAATTAAACTATTAATTAGTGACTTTCAGCATAGAAGTATTGATGTCAAAGAAGATTTGAAATATTATGAAATCTAAAACGAAATTTATATTTGTACTTGGCGGGGTAATGTCCGGTCTTGGAAAAGGTATCTCTGCTTCTTCAATCGGCTATCTTCTTAAAAGCGCTGGATTAAAAGTAAATATTCTAAAATTAGACCCTTATCTAAATGTTGATCCAGGAACAATGAATCCTTATCAACATGGTGAGGTATTTGTGTTAGATGACGGATCTGAAACTGATTTAGATTTGGGACATTATGAAAGATTTATTGATGAAAATATGTCAAAAGATAATAATGCAACTTCGGGACAAATTTATAGTACTGTTTTAGATAAGGAGCGTTCTGGAGGATATTTAGGTGAAACAGTCCAAGTGATTCCCCATGTGACAGATGAAATCAAACAACGTATTAATAACTTAGCAGATAGCAAAAAATATGATGTAGTTATTTGCGAGGTAGGTGGAACAGTTGGCGATATTGAAAGTTTACCATTCTTAGAAGCAATCAGGCAGTTTTCTTTAGATGTAGGTTATTTTAATTCGCTTATTATTCATGTAACACTCTTACCACATATCTTTGCAAGTGGTGAAATCAAAACAAAACCAACACAACATTCTGTTATGAAATTAAGAGAGATTGGTTTATCCCCAGATTTTATTTTTTGTAGAACATCACATGGAATCAATCAAGAGATTAAAGACAAGTTAGCATTATTCTGTAATGTTAAGTCTGACTATGTCATTGAAAATAAAGACGTATCAAGTATTTATGAGGTCCCGCTGTTATTAGAAGAGCAGAATATTACAAAAATGATATGTGATAGGTTTCAATTGAAAAATAAACCATCTATCAAAAAACTAGAAAACTTTGTTAATACATATAAAAATCCAGATCATAGCGTTAAAATTGCAATGTGTGGTAAATATACAGAGTTGCATGATGCATATAAGAGTATTACAGAGTCATTTATTCATGCCGGAGTAGAAAATAATACAAAAGTAGAAGTGGTATGGGTTAATACCGAAAAAATTAAAGATGACAAGAGCGCTAAAAAGGCTTTTGATGGTATTGATGGTATTTTAATACCAGGAGGTTTTGGATCTAGGGGGGCAGAAGGCAAGATATTAACTTCAAAGTTTGCTAGAGAGAATAATGTTCCATTTTTAGGCATCTGTTTAGGATTGCAGTGCGTTGTCATTGATTTCGCAAGACATGTTTGTGGTATTAAAAATGCCAATAGTACAGAGTTTGATAATAAATCTCCGAATCCAGTTATTGATTTGATGGAATCTCAAAAAGCCATCAAAATTAAGGGAGGAACGATGCGATTAGGTTCTTATAGTTGCGATATACTTCCAAATACAAAAGCTTCAAAAATTTATAAGAAGAAAACTATTGCAGAACGCCATCGTCACAGATGGGAAGTCAATAATAAATTTGTTAAGAAGATGGAAGCAAATGGACTTATATTTTCTGGTATAAATAAGAATTTAGGTGTAGTAGAAATTATAGAACTTGCTGATCATCCATGGTTTGTAGGTTGTCAATTTCATCCAGAATTAAAAAGCCGATTAGATAAAGCGCACCCATTATTTAGAGAATTTGTCAAAGCATCATTAAAGGAGCAAAAAAATGGCGCAAAATAAAGTGAATTGTAAAAATATTATGTTTGGCGATGAAAAGATCCCATTTATTGGTGGGCCTTGTGTTATTGAGAGCAGAGATCATATTCTTAAAATGGCAGAGGCAATTTGTAAGGTTACAGAAAAATTAGACGTTCCATTTATTTTTAAAAGTTCTTTTGATAAAGCAAATAGAACATCGATTGATTCTTTTAGAGGAAATGGATTAGATGAAGGGTTAAAAATACTAGAAGAAGTAAAGAGCGCATTTAATGTACCTGTATTAACTGATATTCATCATCCAGAGCAAGCAGCAAGTGTTGCTGATGTTGCAGATGTGCTTCAAATTCCAGCATTTTTATGCCGACAAACTGATTTATTAGTAGCTGCCGGGAAAACAGGTAAGGTAGTCAATATCAAGAAAGGACAATTCCTTTCACCTTATAAAGTGAAAAATATTATTGATAAAGTTGTCGCAACTGGCAACAAGAATATCTTAGTTACTGAAAGAGGAAATTCTTTTGGCTATGATAGCTTGACATCTGATATGCGTTCAATTCAAATTATGAAAGAATTTGGCTTTCCTGTGATTTATGATGCAACACATAGTGCACAGATTCCTGGAAATTTTGAAGAAACTACTTCAGGAAATAGACAATTCATTCCTGGTCAAATCTACTCTGCTGTGGCAACAGGTTGTGACGGTATATTCATGGAAGTGCATGATAATGTAGATAAAGCCATGAGCGATGCAAGCACACAGTGGCCTTTAGATCAACTTGAGTCGGTATTAGTATCAATGTTAGCTTTTAGAGAAACTTATTTACATCATGGAGATAAAAATGGATAAAGATTTAACAAATATTAAACTACTTATCTGTGATGTCGATGGCATTCTTACAGATGGGCAGCTTATTAAAGATACTACGGGAGAAGAATCAAAAAATTTTAATGTGTTAGATGGTGTAGGATTTGTAATGCTACGACTACTCAATCTTGGCATTAAAACAGCATGGATTACTGGAAGAGAATCTGCTACTACAGAATCAAGAGGAGAAGAATTGCAAATTGATGATATATATAATGGCGTAATTAGAAAAATTGACTCTTATGATGAATTAAAGAAAAAATATAATCTCCAAGATGACGAAATTTGTTTTATGGGCGATGATATTATTGATATCCCTATTTTAGAAAAAGTTGGTTTTGCTGTTTCTGTTCCTAATGCACCTGATTATGTGGCAAATTGTGCACATTATGTTACAAAAACTCCTGGTGGTAAAGGAGCAGTAAGAGAAGTAATTGATATGCTTATTGCATCGAGAGGAGATTTTGACCAATTACTAGATCAGCTACTTTCTGAGTTACGATGAAGCACTATTTACTATTCTTTTTTATATTGATCAGTTGTTCTAAATCTTATCAAACTGATACACCTGTAAAAGATATTCATGATCAACTCTCTACTGATGTAGAAATTACCTTAACTGAAAAAGGAAATATTAAAGCCCTTATTAAATCACGATTATTAGAACGCAATAACGACAATTTAGAATTAAAATTAACAGATAATGTCAATGTTGACTTGTATGATGATAACTATGAACATACATCTCTTATTACATCAAACTATGCATTTGTTAGTGAGACAGAAAACAGAATTGATGCATTTGGAGATGTCGTAGTTGCAGCAGATAATGGACAACAGCTTTGGACAGATTCGTTACTATGGGATAATAAGGCTGATAAAATCTTTACTGATGCAACTTTAACTTTTATTTCTGGAAATTTTGATACATTATATGGTACGGGATTTGAATCTAATATTGATTTAACAGATTGGAAAATTACAAAACCAAGAGGTTCTATTAGCAATGAGTAAAATATTAAGTGCGACAAATTTAAAAAAGCAATATGGTCAGAAAAATGTTGTCAATAATATTGATATCAATTTAAAGAAGGGTGAAATTGTTGGACTGCTTGGTCCTAATGGAGCAGGTAAAACAACCACCTTTTATATGATCACAGGAATGATTAGACCTTCATCAGGTACAATCTTACTGGACGATTCAGATATTACAAGCCTCCCAATGTACAAGCGCGCAAGAATGGGCATTGGATATTTAGCACAAGAACCATCAATTTTTGGAAAACTAACCGTAGAAAACAATCTTAAAATTGTTTTAGAGACCGTATTACCAAAAGATGTGGATCAGAATAATTTAATTGATGAATTATTAGAACAATTTAATATCACTAAATTGAGAAATAGCTTAGGATCAAGTCTATCTGGTGGAGAGAGAAGGCGCGTTGAAATATGTCGCACTTTAGCCCTTAATCCTGACTTTGTGCTCTTAGATGAACCGTTTGCTGGAGTAGATCCTATTGCAGTAGAGGATATTCAACAGATGATTATGTCATTAAAAGAAAAAAATATAGGAGTCTTAATTACTGATCACAATGTAAGGGAAACATTATCTATTACAGATAGATCATATTTGTTGCATAGTGGAGAAATTTTAAAATCTGGAGATGCAGAGACACTTGCAAATGATGAAGAAGTAAGAAGAATTTATTTAGGGAAGAAATTTAGATTAGATTAATGAATAAGCTTTCTACCAAGATTAGACAGAAGCAGTCTATAATACCAAAACAAATACTTCAATCTAGTTTCTTAGAGCTTGGGCTTGATGAAATTGAAAAAGAGCTAGAAAATGAGATTCAAAAGAACCCTGTCTTAATTGAAAAGAATACAGAAGATTTTAGAGATAAGGGTGATGTAAGTTATGGGCTCGATCAGCAAGATAGCTATGATTTATTCTTAGAAAATATCACGGAAGAAAAAAATGTCATTGATAACCTTATCAATCAAATTGATCAATCTGAAATTGATCATAAATCAAAGAAAATAGCACAGCAAATCATTTTTAATGTAGATAATAGCGGCTTCTTAGATTCTGAATTAGAATTAATTGCAGATAGTACAGAGGCAACGATCGAAGATGTCGAAAATACATTAGCATTTGTGAAAACATTAAGCCCTAAAGGTGTAGGATGTAAAAATTTACAAGAATATTTACTCTTACAAATTGATAATGATGAGCAAACTGCATTAGATATTATCAAGAATCATTTTGATCAGTTTCTTAATCAAGAATTTTTAGATATTAAATCTTCTTTATCTTGTTCAGATGCTGATTTTGATAATGCACTGAATACTATTTCTTCTAAGAATTTTGCACCAATCGTTGATTTGAATGCAGAGAATCAGCAAGTGAATCCAGATATTATCTTACGAATGAAAGATGATAAGTGGATTATTCTAGTCAATGACAGACATTTAAGTAAATTTAAAATATCAAATGAATATTTAAATGCTGCAATGGATCAAAAAACATCCAAAGAAGAGAAAAAATTTATTGATGATCATATTAGCAGCGCACAGAACATATTAGATACCATTACATTTCGATCAGATACCTTGAAAAAGGTAGTCAAAGAGATTATTGATGTACAACATGATTATTTGTCTGAAAAACAACAACATCCTAACCCGTTGAAACTCGAGGATATTGCTAAAAAGATTGAGATGGATATATCCAGCGTGAGCAGAACAGTAAAAAATAAATATATTGATACTCCATTAGGCCTTTTAAGTTTAAAGAGTTTTTTTACTAGTCAGATAGTGAAAAAATCTGGTGAGATAGTGGGAACAGAGGATTTAAAGACTGCTATAAAAGAAATTATAGCATCAGAGGATAAACATAGCCCATTATCCGATTTAGAGATTGTAGCATTATTAGATGAAAGAGATTTTGCAATTGCAAGAAGAACTGTAGCTAAATATAGAGAATCAATGAATATATTAAATACCAAGCAAAGGAAATTAAAATGAGTGTAAGACATTGTATCAAAGTTGATGATTTTTCTAAGAACGAAATAATTGATTTATT
>JBJKZN010000022.1:0-6569 GCA_045560315.1 Fidelibacterota bacterium
GTTTTCTTTCATCCAATCGTCTGAAATAAACTTTCTCATATAATTTCGAACTCCATCAGGAAGGATTACTAGGCAATTTTGCCCTTTTTTGAGCGATTTTGCTGCCTCTAAAGCCGCAAAAGTAGCTGCACCACATGAACCTCCGATTAAGAGCCCTTCGTCTTTTATAAGGCTTCTAGCGGTTTCAAAGCTATCTTTGTCATTTACTTTCACAAATTTATCGACGACAGAGTTGTCAAAAATCTTTGGAAAAAAGTCATATCCAATGCCTTCCACATGGTAGGAATGGACTTCATCGCCACCTCCGAGGATTGAACCATAGGGATCTGCACCAATAATTTGGATACCAGGAATTTCTTTTTTGAGACGTTTTCCAACGCCAGTAATGGTTCCTCCGGTACCAACTCCCATGACAACCATGTCTAAATCAGTACCAAAGTCATCTAATATCTCTTGAGCAGTATTATCATGATGGCAATCAGGATTACATTCGTTTTCCCATTGGTCTAGTATATGACTATTCGGAATTTCACTATTTAATTTTTTTGCGATAGAAAAATTACTATCTGGATCATCATATTCAGCCTCGGTACGTGTTCTAATAATTTCTGCTCCTAATGCTTTGATTGTGAGTTCTTTTTCCATGCTCATTTTCTCAGGCATGACTATGATAAGTTTGTATCCTTTGACAGCTGCTCCTAATGCAAGACCAATTCCTGTATTTCCAGAGGTTGCTTCAATAAGAGTATCGCCTGGTTTGATTGTACCACTTCTCTCTGCACATTCTATCATTTCAAACGCAATACGGTCTTTTACAGACCCTCCAGGATTAAACATTTCCAGTTTTACATAAAGGTTGCAATCTAGATCAGATCCAATAGAATTGAGCTTTACGATAGGGGTAGAGCCAATAGTTTCAAGAATATTCTTATAGATCATGGCTTAATATTAAAAAAAAAGGGGCGAAAAGCCCCTTCTTTTTTTAAAGAAAACAAATTACTTTACAGTAATTTTTCTTCCAATAGACGATTTGGTCTTTGGAAGAAGGACATTTAGCACTCCATTATCAATCTTCGCAGATATTTTATCTGACTGAACATTGTTTGGAATGTTAAAAGATCGTTCCATTTTCCCGTATTCGTAAGAATTATATTTATCAGACTGTCTTTGCCCTGAAACTTTTAAACGATTATTGTCAAAAGCTATGTCAATATCGTCTTTGGACATTCCAGGAACATCCATTGTCAAATAATATTCTTTATCGTTTTCGTTGTAATGAGATGTTGTATTCACATTTACCGATGAAAATCGTGGATCAATTGATAAATCAGTAAAAAACTGATCAATAATATTATCAAATGTATCTATTTCATTGTTAAATGGTTTCCATTTTATTAAACTCATTTCGTTCTCCTTTGTAGTTAATATTTACACTATTATAGTTGCAAAAGGAGTGCCAAGTTTATTTGTATGTTATTTTTGCAGATAAATTTTAGAAAAAATGACAAAATTCCATACTTCTGTAAAAAGTATGAAAAAGTGACAGAGAACATATGAATTTTAAAAATATTTTATCAAAAACAAATGTGTCTGCTGATTGGATTGGCATTAGGTATGTAGAGGAAAAACAGAACATACTCTCAACGAAAAAGACATCCTTAGATAATGTTCAAAGAAATGTAACAAAAGGTGTAATGATTGATGTGCTTGTTGATGGACAATTTTCATATTACGCCACACCATTTCTTGATGAGTCTCATATTTTAGAATGCATTAAAACTGCATATAATAACGCAAAACTTGCTTCAAAATATTCAGTGTTTAAATTCGATCAATCTACTGTTAGAAAAGGCTTTACTGGAGAGTATAATACCAAACTAGAAACTCCTTTAAGTGATTTGTCTGTCACTGATATTAAAGATATAGCATTATTAGGCTCAAAAACCTTAATGAGCCATGATAAAATCGTGCATGCAGCGACAACAATTGAATTAATTGAAAGAACAACCGATATTGTGAGCACTTCTGGGGCTGATATTCATCAGAAAATGGATATTATATTAGTAGAATTATCCTCAACAGCGCAAAATAAACACGATTCTCAAACAAGAACCAATCATGGAATGAGAGGGCATTGTTTTCAGGCAGGCGCTGAATTTTTAGATAATTATAACATAGAAGACGAAGCAAATCAGATTTCATTGCAAGCATTAGATTTATTGAATGCTGAGCAATGTCCTACAGAAGTTATGGACTTAGTTTTAGCTCCAGATCAAATGATGTTGCAGATCCATGAGAGTGTTGGTCATCCACTTGAGCTTGACCGAATTTTAGGAGATGAAAGAAATTTTGCAGGATCAAGCTTTGTTAATCTTGATGATTTTGGTTCGTTGCAGTATGGGTCAGAATTAATGAATATTGTGTTTGATCCAACAGTGGACAATCAATTGGCTACTTATAGTTTTGATGATGGTGGAATGCCTGCAGAAAAAGAACATCTAATCAAGGACGGTATTTTAGTAAGAGGTCTTGGAGGAATTGAGAGTCAAATTCGATCAGGAGTTAAGGGTGTTTCTAATCTAAGGGCATCTTCATGGAATAGAATTCCAATTGATCGTATGGCTAACATTAATCTTGAGCCAGGAAAATCAACAAGAGATGAAATTATTAGCAGTGTTGAACGAGGCGTATACATGGAAAGTAATCGTTCTTGGTCTATCGATGACTACAGGAACAAGTTCCAATTTGGTTGTGAGTATGGACGTCTTATTGAGGATGGAGTATTAACTAAAGTAGTTAAAAACCCGAATTATAGAGGAATAACCAATCCTTTTTGGAGAAGTTTATCTATGGTGGGAGATTTAGATACCTTTGAAGTATTTGGTACGCCTAATTGTGGAAAGGGAGAGCCAAATCAAGTCGAGAGAGTTGGACATGCTTCTCCTTTATGTAAATTTGATAAAACCCAAGTATTTGGAGGTGTATAAGTGAAAAAAGAAATATATAACACTATATGTTCTCAAGTTTATAATACACTTCAAGAGGGTGAAGATTTAACAATTTATATGGAGGGTGAAAACTCACAATATTTTAGATTTAACGACTCTAAGATTCGTCAAACTGGTATTATTGAAGATTACAATGTAACACTTTCTCTCTATCATGGAAAAAAATCACTTCAAGCCACAACAACGATCTCATCTGATATCGATTATTCGGTTAAAAATTTAATATCAGAGATTAATGGGTTACGAGACCCATTATCGTTGATACCAGAAAACAATTTTACAGCATTCCCCGAGAAGTTTGATTCTCTAGAAGTCTATAGACAAGGAGACTTGCCTGATAGAGAAGAAATATTGGGCAGTTTAATGGGTATTATTTATAACGATAATCTAACTGGAGTATGGACTTCAGGTAAGATCTTTAGAGCTTCATCTACCTCTAAGGGAACACACCATTGGTTTGAAAAAGATTCTTTTATATTTGATTTTTCTCTTATTGATGTAAAAGAAAATATGGTAAAAATCTTATATCCTGGATCAGATTGGAATAAAGATGATTTTATAGCAGCATTTGATGATGCATCGAAGCGACTTCAGCTGATGGATAAACCTAAATTGGAATTAAAGCCTGGAAAATATAGAGTATGGTTCGAACCGCATGCTGTTGCAGACTTTGTTGATATGTTAAACTGGAATGGCGTCAGTGAGGCTTCCTTAAGAAACGGATCAAGTTGTTTGCTAAAGATGAGAAAAGATAATGTGAGATTGTCAGAAAAATTCTCTCTTGATGAGTCGTTTGACAGAAAATCAACTGCTGCGTTTAATTCTCGATCTGAAATATCAGGAAATGTGAGTCTTATTAAGCATGGAATCTTGGAAAATACACTTATTAATTCAAAAACTGCACTTGAGTATGGATTAAGCTCAAATTATGCCGAGGATGTCAATTCTTGGGGCATGGGAGAGTATCTAAGAGCTCCATTTATGCATGGAGGGGATATTAAGCTCGATGAAAGGCTTGAAAAGCTAGGAACAGGCATATTTATTTCAAATATTCACTATCTTAATTGGAGTGATAATCTCGGAGGTCGTATTACCGGTTTAACGAGGTATGCATGTTATTGGGTTGAAGATGGTCAAATGATAGCTCCTATTAAAACAATGCGATTCGATGATTCTTTCTATAATTTTTTTGGTGACAATCTAGAGGCTGTCGGAGAAACTGTATTATCTAGACCCGTAATTGAAACTTATGATGGTAGAAATCCTGGAGAAACTACCTGTCCAGGAATATTAGTTAATGATTTTGAATTGACTCTCTAAATATTTATATTGGCACGTTCATCTTTTTTAAAAAGTTTGGCGTCGTACCCAAGTGGTCTAAGGGATCGGTTTGCAAAACCGCTATTCGTCGGTTCGAATCCGACCGACGCCTCGTAAAATTTGTTGCCCGGGTGGTGAAATTGGTAGACACAAGGGACTTAAAATCCCTCGGAGATTAAACTCCGTGCCGGTTCGAGTCCGGCCCCGGGCACCACTACTTTAGGAGAATTTCTATATGAATCATTTTATCTTTTTTCATGGTGTTGGTATCAGATCTCCGTTTTGGAATAGTATCGTTCCTATTTTAGAAGAGAAATCACTTAATTATTCGCTAATTGATTTAGATTTTTCCTCTTTAGACAATGCTTTTCAATCATCAAAAGATTCTGTGAGAGACATTATTAAAAAGTACCCTGATCGAAATATTGTAATCGTGGGTCATAGTTTGGGAGGTTTATTTGCAACTTATGTGGCACAATTATTAGGAGAAGAGGTACATAAACTGATTATTGTGTCGACAGGATTAGCCCCTAAACGTGTTGCAATGAAGGCTGTACAACAGAAACAGCGAAATTATATCTATAAACTATTTAAAAAGCTTGGAATGCGAATGTTATTCGGAGGACATTTACCTAAGTGGATGACAAGATCAATGTTTTTTACAAAACACACCACCAAAGAAACGCAACAAGAGTTGTCAAAGCATAAAATTCGTGAAAAAAAGAATTTTCTAATAGAGCATTTTAATTCAAAGAAAATATGGAATGAACATTTTAACAGGGTTCATTTTAGCGGACCAGATAATGTGTTATGTATTTGCGGAGATAAAGATAGAACTACTCCAATGCGCGCATTTTTATATTTAAAAGATCATTTGAATGCATCACATAAAGTTTATAAAGGTTGTGGGCATAATGATATAGTTACTGCAGAAAAATTTAATAAAAGATTTATAGATGATATAATCTTATTTTCTTCTATATGAAGAGATACAGATATATATTAAACTATAACTTTAATATCAATTAACCCTTGAATTGGTATATTATAATCGCTAATATAGGTAAATTAAATGAGACCATTTCACCTAGCTTTTCCAGTTACTGATTTAGAAACTACGCGATCTTTCTACGTAGATATTTTACAATGCAATGTTGGTAGATCTTCTGATAAGTGGATTGATTTTGATATGTTTGGACATCAAGTAGTAGCTCATTTGGTGCATAGCAATGATCATCCAGCAACCAATAGCGTTGATGGCGATGATGTACCTGCAAGTCATTTTGGGGTTGTATTGACGATGGATCAATGGAATCAATTAAGGGAACATCTAAGTAAATTTGATATTAAATTCATTATTGAACCTAAGATTCGATTTAAAGGAGAACCTGGAGAGCAAGCAACCATGTTTTTTCTTGATCCTTCAGGAAATGCTCTTGAGTTCAAAGCTTTTAACGACGACAAACAAATTTTTGCAAAATAAGGAGAAATTGTGATTCTAGACAAGACAGCAGTAGAGCATTGGGCTCCAGAGATTGGTGGTCAATTTTGGTGGAATGGAGTATTTTTTACGCTCCTCTTTGTGCCTTTTATGATAATTCTTGGTAAAAAGCTATCGAAGGAGAATAGAGATTATATGCTCTATGGAATGGGTATTTATCAGTTAGGAAAAGTTGCTATAGTTCAAATGTCTCATGTTTTATCTGATAATTACATTCTAGCAACAAATTTACCCCTTCAATTATGTAGTATTTCTGGTATTTTAGCAGGAGTAGTAGTGTTTTATCGTAAGCAAATATTGCTTGAATTTCTTTATTTCTTTGGTATTGTTGGATTTATTCATTCCATTCTAACTCCAGAATTTACAGGAGGTACAGCACCTTGGAATATTTTTGACTATTATGTAGGCCATTCAATGTTATTTATTGTGCCTATATTTCTTATGATGTTTTATGGATTTAGATTGAGAGAGAATGCTTGGTGGACTTCGTTTATATATCTGCAGTTTATTGTCGTAATTGTTAGTCAGGCGAATGCTATCATTGGAAATGGTGCTAATTACATGTATTTAGCACAAGCACCGATTGCTGATAATCCTCTTGTATTACAAGATCCTTATCATATTCTCGGTTTTGAGTTAGCTGCCTTAGCGCATTTTTATCTCTTAGATGTTATTGCAAGAAAAGTTTTCAAATAGATGTCACTTTTAATTACTTACTTCTGCGTAGCGCTTTTTCTATC
>JBJKZN010000023.1:0-6489 GCA_045560315.1 Fidelibacterota bacterium
CAGCAGAAATACTATCATTTAAATCTTTTATTCCAATCAAATGATGTTTAACGCTATTTAATTCTTCTGGTGACGGTTGTGCTGTTCCGATTGGAATCATCTTATAGATTTGTCTTGAATCTAATCCAATAATTTCGCTATTTAATTTTTTAGCTAATTCTATTGATAAGCTTGTTTTACCTATGCCGGTAGGACCAACAATTGCGAAGAAATTTGTCAAAGCAAATTCATGCCTGTTAATAGATTAAAGATTAATTTTGCTGGCTCAAATATAATAATACTAAAAATACTTAATCCCCCAATTAATGATAGCAATATTAGACCCATCAACACACGTGGACCATAATATTCAATTTGATATAATGTGCGAGGATCTCGGATAAATAGAGGTAATATTCTTGATCCATCTAAAGGTGCAATTGGAATAAGATTAAATAATGCTAATACGATATTTATAAAGATAAAGAAAACCATTGCGCTACTAAGTAATTCTGGAATAATAATACTATTCATATTAAAAAATCTTAAAAAGATTGAAGCAATAGTCGCTAAAAATATATTAGAAGCAGGACCTGCAATGGCAATTAACATCATATCCTGTCTAGGATTAGATAAATTTCGCATATTAACAGGTACAGGCTTTGCCCATCCGAAGCCGAGAAAATATAATGCTAAAGTCCCAATAGGATCTAAATGACTAAATGGGTTTAAATTCATTCTATCTTGATAGTAAGCTGTATGATCTCCTAAATAGTAAGCTACACGAGCATGAGCATATTCGTGAAAGGTTAATGCAAATAAAATGCATGGCATTACTATTAATTGCATTTCTAGTGGTGCGCTTGCTATTCCCATATCAGAAAATAATTAATTCTTATTCTTTTCAAAAGCTTTCATATACTCACTATCAATGAATTCTCGTGATAGATGAGTATAAATCTCCGTAGTTGATATATCAGCATGTCCAAGAAGAGCCTGTACTTCCACTAGATTTGCTCCTCCATCAATTAAGTGGGTTGCAAATGAATGCCTGAAAGTATGTGGAGATATTTTCTTAGAAATACCAACCTTATTAATATATTTTTTAACTGTACGATTAATCTCTACACGAGTTAATGGTAGCCCATTGTTGCTTAAAAAAACAAAATTAGAACCTTTAGTGGATCGCTCGGAAAGAATTCTCCTTGATTGCGTCAAATAACGCTCCAACCATCTTCTTGCGTAATAAGTTAATGGAATCATTCTTTCTTTGTTCCCTTTACCAAAAAAACGAATCAGATCTAAATCAAATTGTATATTATTGATTTTCAGGCTACATATCTCGCTAGCTCTTAATCCACAAGAATATAACATTTCTAAAACACATCTATCTCTAAGACCCAATAACTCATTATCGGTATTTTCAGATTGTAAGAATACTTTTTTTATCTCATCTAGGGTCAAAATTTCTGGCAAAACTTTAGGTATTTTAGGCGTAAAAACTCCGTTAAGTGGATTATTCTTGATAATTTTTCTATCTAGCAAAAAAATGAAATATGAAGAAAGTGAAGAAAATTTTCTCTTGATCGATCTAGGAGATAACTTTTTCCTTGAGAGATGTCTAAAAAAAGCCTTTGTATGATTACTATCTCTAACAACGTCTTTAAATCTAATTTTATTCCTTTCTAAGAAAACATTGAAAGATTTTAAATCAGAAAGATAGGCGCTAATTGTATTGTCAGAATAATTTCTTTCGATCTTTAACATCCTAGAAAAATCATCTAAATTAATAAGCATTTCTATCCAATTAACTCAGTATAAGATTGTGAGTCAAGTAATTCAGATTTATCGATGTTGTCTTCTATTTGGATCTTAACCATCCATCCATTTTCATAAGGATCATCATTTACTTGTTCTGGACTATCATTCAAATCTTCATTTATATCAATAACTTTTCCTGTTAATGGCATATAAATATCTGAAACAGTCTTAACAGCTTCGATAGTGCCAAAAACATCTCCACTACTAAAATGTTCATCTATATTGGGAAATTCTAAGAAAATAATATCTCCTAACTCGCTTTGTGCAAAATCTGTAATTCCAATTGTAGCAATATTGCCATCTAGCTTTACCCATTCATGCTCAGATGTATACATCAAATTCTTTGGATGATTCAATTTTCTTTCCTTTCTATTTTTTTTAGAAAATTACTTAAAAAATTTATATCAAAATTTCCATTAATAAAGTCATTATTTGACAAAATCATTTCTAATAATGGCAATGTTGTATTTGGCCCCTCAATAAAAGTTTCTTGCAAAGCCCTTTGCATCTTAACAATAGCTTTTTCTCTCGTAGAAGAATGCACAATCAATTTCCCAAGCATAGAGTCGTAAAACGGGGGAATCTGATATCCTGCATAAATGTAAGAGTCGATTCTTATACCAATTCCTCCTGGAAAATTGAGAGAATCAATCTTTTTAGGTGAAGGAACAAAATTATTAAAAGGATCCTCTGCATTTAGTCGACATTCAATGGAATGACCTTTGCTATTAATCATTTCTTGTGTAAAAGACATCTTCTTTCCATAATGCATTTTAATCTGTTCTTTAACCAGATCTATCATATATACCATTTCTGTCACTGTATGCTCTACCTGAATTCTTGTATTCATTTCAATAAAATAGAAGTTTTTATCTTCATCAACTAAAAATTCGACAGTACCAGCCCCAACATATTTGACTTTCTTAGCTAAGTCAATAGACTTTGATGTTAAGATCTCTCTTAAATCTTTATCAACAAAACTAGATGGACATTCCTCTATTAATTTTTGATTATTTCTTTGCACTGAACATTCACGCTCACCAAAATGAACATAATTGCCAAATTTATCTCCTAAAATTTGAACCTCAATATGACGACCATTATTAATAAATTTTTCAACATATATTTCAGGATTATTAAATGCTTTAGTTGCTTCAGATTGTATAATGCTAAAACCTTTTTCTGCTTCTGAAGCGTCATTTAATACTCTCATACCCTTTCCACCGCCTCCACCAGAAGCTTTTAACATAACTGGGTATCCAATTCCATTAGAAATCTCAATGAGCTCATCTGCAGAAGTCAGAACATTACTTCCAGGAACAATAGGTACTTTTGAATCTTCGGCAGCTCTCCTTGCATTAACCTTGTCTCCCATCAAAGCAATAGTTTCAGCATCTGGTCCAATAAAAGAGAATCCATTTTCCTTACAGATTCTACTAAATTGGGCATTTTCTGCTAGAAATCCATATCCTGGATGAATTGCATCAGTATTAGATATTTCAGCTGCAGCAATAATTCTAGGAATATTTAAATAACTCTCTAATGGAGGGCCCTCACCAATGCATATTGCTTCATCTGCAAATTTCACATGTAAAGAAAATTCATCTGCCTTAGAATAAACTGCTACAGTTTTAATTCCCATCTCTTTACAAGCACGAATTATTCTTATGGCAATCTCGCCTCTATTTGCAATCAATATTTTTTTAAACATACTTTATTCAGAATAAGTTAAGATAAACAAAGGTTGGTCAAATTCAACTGGACTACCATTTTCAACAAGAATTTCTTTAATAATACCATTGCTTTCACATTGAATTTCATTCATAATCTTCATTGCTTCTACAATACAAATAGTATCTCCTTGATTTATTGCACCATTGACTTCAGCAAACGGCTTAGAATCTGGGTCTGGAGCTGAATAGAATGTTCCAGGCATAGGTGAGCGTACAGTAAATGTGTTAGTATCTACTTTTGGATGAGATTCTTCCTTTTTTTCGGAAGATGTAATAGGTTGATTGGAGCTTGATGAAGCTAAATCTGATACATTACTAAGATCAGAATTAATAGTTGGAGGATTTTTAGTAACTTTTATCTTCCTAAACCAGAATCTTACTTCTATCTCATTGATATCACTATTCTCTAGTATATATATGACTTCTTTTAATTTATCCTTCCACATAAAATTATTGCTTTACTCTCTCAGAGTAAGCACCAGATTTTGTATCAATTTTTAAAAAATCTCCTTCATTAATAAATAAGGGAACTTGGACTTCTAGGCCAGTCTCCATCTTAGCAGGCTTTGTTGCATTGGTAGCTGTATTCCCCCTATGTCCAGGATCTGTCTGTACTACTTCAAGCGTTACCTTAGCAGGAAGATTAATATTGATAATTTCATCACCATCAAATACTAAATCTATATTATCACCTTCTTTGATATACCTATCGCCATCTTGCATTAAAATATCAGAAACCTCAACCTGGTTGAATGTTTGATTATCCATAAATATATAATTACTAGCATCTTTGTATAAATATTGGAATTGACTAGAAGTAACTCTAATAAATTCTAATTTTACACCTGCATTGAAAGTTTGATCGATAACTTTTCCTGATTGAATATTCTTTAATTTGGTTCGAACAAACGCTGGACCTTTTCCTGGTTTAACATGTTGGAATTCTACGACTTTCATTCTTGCATTCTTGAAGTTTAGTATAGATCCGTTTCTTATGTCTGCTGTTGTACTCATGCTAAGAACTTAATTTATTTAATTTTTTTATAACAGTTTTCTTACAATTTTTTTTGTTAATTCTAAATCATATTTTTTTTCAGAGTTGCTGTATTCTTTATTGGCAAATTTTACAGAATCAATCTTATCAAGTATTGCTATTAAATCAGCATCATTAAAGAAAGTTTTTATCTCTTCAGAAGTCATTTCAAAAGAAATAACATAGTATTGATTTTCTAAATATCTCTTTAATATTATTGACAACTTATCATAGAATATAGCAGAAGAGATATTTTCAAATTTCAATCGATTTAATTTTTTAACTGAATCTTTTCTTGGATCTTTATTAAAAAATTCAATCCGATTGAAAAGATTTCCTTGACTTCTATTACGCCATAAATAAAATATACAAGCTAATAAAAAGAGTATAATCGATATTAAGAATATCCTATACCTTTCATATGGAAATTCAATCTCTTTTACAGGCTTATCTTTCTCGATATTTAGCATAGTACTATCAATAACAGATGCTATTTCTATTTTTATAGGCTCTGTACTAAAGACTGTAGATTCTGTTGAGTCTGGAAAATTAATGCTCAAAGAATATGGAGGTATAACTATTCTTC
This sequence comes from Fidelibacterota bacterium, assembly GCA_045560315.1. Lineage (GTDB taxonomy): Bacteria > Fidelibacterota > Marinisomatia > Marinisomatales > Marinisomataceae > Marinisoma. Next base: position 5,153 of record JBJKZN010000023.1, read on the forward strand.
CTGTGTCCCAAAATGTCATCTCAAAACTAACCGAAAATGAATGGTCTAAAGTGTCTATATTAGAACTTTTTATGAGAACTCTTGAAGAATCAGAGATCCATAAAGAAGAGTCAGACCATACCATTTCTTCAATTGAATAATATTCATCGAGATTATTTAAGGAAATATCAAGATTAACCGGGTAACCAATTTCTGTTTTATTGATATCTACTTCATAAGTGAAAGCATTCTGTTTATTGTTCTCTGTACAACTGAGAATGAAAAAAAATAAAAAGATAATATTCTTAATCATATACTAGGAACGTTTAGCTCTTCTTTTAAAGAAATTAGTAAGAGCTTTAATATAGTCTTCATTGGTTGATATTTGTATTAAATCAAAACCAATATTCTTGCAACTTTGCGCAAAACTATTTAAACGATCAGAAAAATCTTTTGAAAACTCAGACCGTATTCTATCGCTAGATGTGTCAATCCATACTTTTTCATTTGATTCAGAATTATGCACATTAATTAAACCTAAGTTTGGGAATTCTTTTTCAAAGATATCATATACCTGTATACCTATGACATCATGATTGAAATTTAAGTATTTCATTTCTGTCCAAAAATTATCATCCATAAAATCTGAAATCACAAACATAACATTTTTTCTTCTAGAAATTTTACTTGCAAACTCTAGAGCATTTTTAATTGATGTTTGATTTTGATCTTTATCGTAGTCATGGTTGACCAAGTCAGTTATTAAGCGCAATACATGAGATTTACCTTTTTTCGGAGGTATATATTTTACTATATCATCGTTAAATAGAATCAATCCAACTTTGTCATTATTCTTGATAGCAGAAAACCCTAACATTGCTGCAATCTCAATTCCTAAATCAACTTTTAATTTACTCTTTGAACCAAAAACTCCGGAACTGCTAACATCAATAAGAAGCAATACTGTAAGTTCTCTCTCCTCTTCAAATATCTTGATATGAGGCTTGCCTGTCCTTGCAGTAACATTCCAGTCAATGAATCTAACATCATCGCCATGTTGATACTCTCTTACTTCAGAGAAAGTCATGCCTCGACCTTTAAAATTGGAATGATAATCTCCACCAAAAAAATCATTTACAATATTCTTGGTTCTGATTTCTATTTGTCGAACTTTTTTTAGTATATCTTTGGACATAAGATAAAATTATGGAACAGGAATCTCTTTAAATAACTGATCAATTAATTCTTCTGATGTGACTTCTTCTGCCTCTGCTTCATAAGATAGCAACATTCTATGTCTTAAAACGTCTTTTCCTATATATCTTATATCTTCTGGAATAACATAACCTCTTCCATCG
>JBJKZN010000024.1:0-6400 GCA_045560315.1 Fidelibacterota bacterium
AATGCATATAAAGCATTTTCATATGCAATTGAACAAGATCCTAATTTTGCTCTTGCATACGCAATGCGCGCTAGAACAAGCTTCTTTCTAGGTAATCAAGGTGATATTGCTGATGATTTAGATATTGCTGTTAGCATGTCTTTAAATGCATCAAAGGATGAGTCTGATATGATTAATGCAATGGCTAATGATATGGAGAATGGAACAACTAGCTTCAATCTATTAATGGAAGCATTGGCAGATAAGCATTCAGATGATTCATTTTTAGCATTCGAGACTGTTTTTGCTACGCTTTCTGATAGAGGAGCAGATGTGGTTCTCGATAGAGCAAAGGCTTTATATACAATGAATCCTAATTTTACTCCAGCATTAAATATGATGGGATATGCTTATATGGATAAAGGCGACTTAGATAATGCAGGAAAGATGCTGCAGGAGCAAGTTAGAAGATCTTCAGGATCAGCAAATCCATATGATTCAATGGGCGATTATTATTTAGCAATTGAAGATAATGTGAGTGCATTAAAATATTTTGAACAATCAGCTAAAATGGGACTTAAAGCAAGTGTTGCTAAAGCTGACAGTTTAAAAGCTCAATTAGATAAAGAAAGTGAATAAAAGGGAGATTGATATGGCAAATGTAATAAAAAAGAACTTTGGCAATCCTGACGAATTGCGCGAACCAGATAAAATGAAAGTTGAGTTTCTAGAATTTCCATCAGGGAAAGTTGCTAGACTTACTTCACAACCTGGATGGACTTGGTCAGAATGTGTAGGCCCAATTGCAGGAACTGAGACTTGTCAAGCTCACCATTTAGGTGTTGTCACTAAAGGAGATATAACAATTTTTGGTGATGATGGGTCAGAAGAGAGATTTGGTCCTGGGGATGCTTACGAAGTATTGCCAGGTCATACAGCTGAAGTAAATGGCGACGAGGAAGTAGAATGTTTTGAATTTTCGTCAGAAACAGCTGAGACTTACGCAAAATAACTGAACGCAATGTTAAAACTGATAAGAGGTGCAGAAAATTATTCTGCACTTTTTATCTAAAGATTATTTTTCCAAACCATCTTGCAAGCCAAAGTTGAAATCGCATAGATCGTGGCATATCGTAACATGTTATTAATCGAGTATCTCTCAATCCCGCTTCACGATGATATATCGCTTGTTTGTACCAATCAAAATCAATCATTTCGACAAACTTATCTAGATTAGGATACATCACAATTCCAACATCATCCCATTGATCTATATCTGGACCAACCATTGTTAATCGTACCTTTGAATACCATAAAAACCTTCCACCAACTTTAGTAACCGCCTTAATAGCAACTTCTGCATATTTTTTATAAGCTTCTTCTCCTGATATAGTATTTAAACTCTCATCTTCATATTTTGCAGTCTTACGATATGATAGAAGATTAACCTGTATGATAGGGTTCCCATCGTTGTGATTTTTTCTAGCTTCTTCAATAGCTTCTTTACTTGGAAAAAGGAATGAATTATTTGGATTGATTTCGAGCATTTTTTACCGCCTTATTATTATGTTTGTTTAATTTGTTCGAATCTTTTATTATTTATCATTATAAAACTTAAAACTTTTCTTAAATTGTCGAAAGTAAAGGATTCAATTGAGTAAAAATTACCAAATTCTAGCGCTAAAATGGAGACCAAAACATTTTAAAGATGTTGTTGGTCAAGACCATATTACCGATACATTACAAAAAGCATTCGAAAAAAATCGTATTGCGCAAGCTTTCTTGTTTGCTGGACCTAGAGGAATTGGTAAAACAACTACTGCTCGATTGTTAGCAATGTCTCTAAACGGTTCAGATACTCCTTCTGTAGATTATGACATTGATTCGGACACAGTAAAAGAGATTATTGAAGGCAGATCAATGGATGTTGTGGAGATTGATGGTGCATCAAACAGGGGTATTGATGAAATACGTGAACTAAGAGAAAATATCAAGTTTATGCCCTTATCGGGAAAGTTTAAGGTAATTATTATTGATGAAGTTCATATGTTAACAGTGCAAGCATTCAATGCACTGCTTAAAACTCTTGAAGAGCCACCAGCGCATGTAAAATTTATTATGGCTACTACCGATATTCATAAGGTTCCACAAACCATTATATCTCGATGCCAACGTTTTGACTTTTTACCAATGACAAACCAAGTGATTAGAGAAAGATTGCAGTATATTTCAAAAGAAGAATCAGTAAAGATTGATGACGAATCACTAGATTTGATTGCTATTAAGTCAGAAGGTAGTATGAGAGATGCATTAGGTTTCTTAGATCAGGTATTAGTATTTAGCGATAAAAAGATTACATCAGATGTCGTAATTGATTTACTTGGCATTGTTCCTACCGAAATTTATTTTGATATCACAGATGCTCTTCATAGTAAAGATGGGGATAGTCTGATAAAGGTTATCCAACAGATTAGAGATAAAGGTTATATTATTGAAGATCTTCTCAAAGGGTTAATAAGTCATTTTCGCAATCTCTCATTGCTTCATTATACCAATGGATTAGGATTGGCTGGTATTGCACCTGAGATAGCTAAAAAATATGAAAAATCTAATTACGAATGGACACTAAAAGATATAGTAAGATTATCAACCAATCTATCAGAGCTTTATGCATCAATTAAGCAATTTTCAGATCAATACCTAATTTTTGAAATGACATTAATTAAATTGCTCCAATTCGATAAAAGCGTAGATATTGAGAGTTTTTTAAACTCCGATATTCCTGAAAGCGTTACAGCGTCAGAGCCAATTAAGAAAGCTGTTCCTAAGGTGAAATCAAAACCTAAGACTACAACAGATAAGAAAGAACCAAAAAAGGAAGTTAAAACAAAAGAAAGTCCACCTGAAGTTTCGTTAGAGGATGTCAGAAGCTCTTGGGATAAGATTTTAAAGAAAGTTTCTAAAGAAAGAGGTTCTATTGGAGTTTTACTAGAAACATGTGTTGTAGAAGATTTAAAAGATAATACTTTAGAACTGTTATCTTATGACAGTAACGAGTTTAGTCAAAAACTATTAAAAGATCCTTTTATTGCATCTACAGTCAATGAAATATTAGGCTCATCTTTAACAGTAAAAGTTGTTGTTGATACAGAAGTAGAAAAAATTGAAGAAGATACAAAAGAAAAAGTTGATCAAAATGATATTGTCAAATTATTTGACGGAAAGGATTTTGCATAATGTTTGGAAATATGAAAGAAATGATGAAGCAAGCGCAGAATATGAAGTCTGAGATGACCAAGATTAAGAAAGAATTAGAGAAGGTTGAAGTTGAAGGATCTGCTTCAAACGGTTCATGCACCGTTACTATGACTGCAGATATGAAAACTACACAAGTTTCTATTGATGAAACATTGCTTAGTAGCGATGCTTATATTATTGAAAATGCAATCAAGGTTGCAGTCAATAATGCTCTAGAAAAAGCAAAAGATACATCTGCAAAAAGACTTAAATCTGTTACAGGTGGTCTAATGGATAATATTCCAGGACTTTAATGAGCAAAGTAACTCTATATATTGAGCAGTTAGTAGAATCGCTGACTAAATTTCCTGGAGTAGGTAGAAAAGGAGCAGAACGTATTGCATATTTTATTGTTCGTTCGAATAAATCTATCGCACAAAATTTAACAGCTTCTCTAGAGAATATAAGCGACAAACTCTCTAATTGTGATAATTGTGGAATGATTTTTTTGAAAGAAGATGGTGAGTGTAGCTGTAATTCAAATCGCAATGTAACATTCATATGTGTTGTTGAAAACGTTGAAGATGCTGTAAAAATTGAAAATACACATAGCTATGATGGGTTGTACCATGTTCTTGGAGGTGCAATTTCACCATTGGATGGTATAGGGCCATCAGAATTATCATTTGATAAGCTTTTAAAACGTATTAATAGTAAGGTAGAGGAAGTAATTATTGCTACTAACCCAAGTACATCAGGAAATGCAACAGCAATGTATCTAGAAAAAATATTAAAAGATAAGAAGGTAATTATTTCTAGGTTAGCTGTAGGTTTGCCTGTTGGTAGTAATTTAGAATACATAGACGATAAGACTGTAACCACTGCTATTGAAGGAAGGGTAAAGCTGAATTGAAAAATTTTGTAAATTTTTTAACGTATTCTCGAATTATTCTTACTCCATTCATCGTATGCTTGATTTATAACAATAATTATACTACCGCAGCTCTTCTTTTCATTTATTGCAGTTTTAGTGATATTGCAGATGGGCGTTTAGCTCGAAAACATGGCCTTGTAACAGAACAAGGTAATTATCTTGATCCATTAGCAGATAAAATTCTTATGATAGGAACACTTACTATAATGCTAATACGCTTTGATATAGCAATATGGGCATATCTAATTATTATTGGTCGCGATTTTCTGATTACAATGTACAGAAACTATTTGATATCAAAAGATAAACCACTCGTAACATCAAAGTATGGAAAATGGAAGACTGCATTTCAACATGTGATGGTGATAGTTATTTTGTTAAACAATCCTACACAAGAAATTATTAATCTGATTGTGTCATTTAATGCAATTTATGCGGCTGGCACAGGGTTGCACTATGTGGCTAAAAATGGATTTTAAAAACAAAATAGCTTATCAGATTGTTACCCTTTTTGGTTTAGGTAGATTGCCAGGAGGAGGAACTTGGACTTCTTTATTTGTCCTATTTCTAGTTATTATATTCGAAGACTCATCGACAAATGCTATCAGTGGTGAAATAGCATTGTATACATATATCATGTCATTTTTTTCTTTTGGATATCTATATAAAAAATCATTACCGTTCTTCGATTCTAAAGATCCAAAAGAATTTGTATTAGACGAAATCGCTGGGATGTCATTCGCTATTATGATTGTAGGACTTTTTTCTTGGTTTTTTGGAGGATTTTCTTTCGATCTCCCAAACTATATTAATAATCAAGAATTACTATTCGTGTTAACGTTTGTTCTGTTTCGAATTTTTGATATTAGCAAAATCGGACCTGTAGGTTGGAGTGAAGATCCTAAAAATGCTCCTTTGTGGTGGAAAAAATTTGATACTGACCCTATTGATTCACCAACGAGAATTATGGCAGACGATTTAGTGGCAGGATTGTTAAGTTCTATTATTGTTATATCTATTTTAAGTATTTATTTATGGATCCTATGATGAAGATTGGAATTATAACCATTGGAAATGAATTATTAAGCGGATTTACGATTGATCGTAACTCTGCTTGGATTGGTCAAAAGCTTTTAGAGTCTGGAATGAAAGTACATGTAAGACAAACTATTCAAGATAACTATGACGACATATGCGACACTCTTGAATCTATGTGGGAAGAATGGCAATGTGATTATATAATTGTTACGGGGGGCTTAGGTCCAACTGTTGATGACATTACAGTATCTACTTTCTTTGATTACTTTGATGATAAAGATGAATTTGATAGAGAATATTGGGATAAGTTAAAAGATCGATTTAAGAAATTAAATTTTAAGATTCCAAACTTAAATAAGAATCAGGCTTATAAATCTAAGAAAGGTAAGATGATTGAAAATCTAGTTGGAACTGCTAGAGGGTTACATTATACAAAAGAACACGCTTCTTTACTGAAAAATGTAAAAGCTATTTTTAAAGGAAAATCTAAAAAAACCCACTTTTTTGCATTGCCAGGCGTTCCTCAAGAGATGAAATCTATGTTTACAAATTATGTTTTACCTTTAATGGAAGATGAATTGGATAATAAGGTCACCTGTAAATCAATCAGAACAACTGGAATACCAGAATCAATTCTTCAAGAAAAAATATCTGATATTATAGATGCAAACAATCAAAAATGTGATATTGCATTTTTACCTCACCGTATGTTGGGAGTCGATATCAGATTGACATCCGAAGATGCTAAGCTTGTTAAAAATTTAGTTGAGTCTATTGTTAAAAGAATTGATAAATATGTATATGGTTTTGATTCAGATAACCTAGAAGAAGTTGTTGCAGATCTTTTAGTTAAGAATAATACAGCTATTGCTACAGCTGAATCTTGTACTGCAGGATTATTAAGTGCTCGACTAACAAATGTTCCTGGAAGTTCTAAATATTTTAATGGCGGTGTTGTCTGCTATAGCAATCAACTAAAAGAAGAGTTGGTAGGCGTCAAAAAAGAGACTTTAGATCGCTATGGAGCTGTTAGCGAAGAAACTGCTAGTGAACTGGCAGAAAATGTTGCTAAAAAATTAGACAGTGAAATGGGTGTAAGTATCACTGGCATAGCCGGACCAGGTGGTGGAACTGAAAAAAAACCAGTAGGATTGGTATTTGTTGGAATATTTTATAAAAATAATGTATATATTAAGAGGTATAATTTGACAC
>JBJKZN010000025.1:0-6037 GCA_045560315.1 Fidelibacterota bacterium
GGGTGCAACCGGTATGGGAGAATTGGTTATGAAAACATGCGGTAGTTTTTTAGTGGTAGAATTGATGCGACAAGGTTACTCCGCCATGGAAGCTTGCAATGAGGCTGTAGATCGTATTGTTAGACAAGAAGGTGGAAAGACTAAGCTACAGGTTGGCTATATTGCTTTAGGTAAAGACGGAAGCATAGGATATTCATCTATTCAAAAAGGATTTCAATACGCGTTATACAAAGATGGGGTTAATAAACTTCATGATGTTAAGAGCATTTTTTAAATTGATAACCAATTTTTTTTCTATTAACATTCACACATGTTCAATAAAAAGTCAAAGATTGAATTAAGACGACAATTAGAGCAAGAAACGTTTAAGCGTATTACTTGTTCTTTTTATAGGTATATAGAGGTTAAAAACCCTGAAGATTTTCGTGATTATCTATATGAGCAGTTTTCGCATCTAAATATCTTGGGTAGGGTTTATGTTGCTAAAGAGGGTATTAATGCTCAAATAAGCGTTCCTGAGCATAAATGGAGCATATTTGAGGATTATATTGAATCAGAATCTCTACTAAGTGGCGTAAAACTGAAAAAAGCAGTCCAAGAAGGTAGTTCATTTATCAAATTAAAAATTTTAGTCAAAAATGAGATTGTTGCTTATGGAGTCGATAAGGATAGTTATGACATGAATCATACCGGCCAACATTTATCGGCTAAAGAATTTAATGAATCTATTAAAAGCGAAGATTCTGTTGTAGTGGATATACGTAATTATTATGAGAGCGAAGTAGGGAAGTTTGAAAATGCAATTATACCAGACGTTCATCGTTCTCAAGAATTATTACCAGCAGTCGTAGAACTACTAGCAGATGACCATGATAAAAAGATTCATTTATACTGTACTGGAGGGATTCGTTGTGAAAAAGCCAGTTCTTATCTTATGAAAAAAGGATTTAAAGAAGTTTACCAATTAGATGGCGGTATTATTCAATATGCTCATGATATTAAAAAAGAAAATATTCCATCATCTTTTATCGGAAAAAACTTTGTATTTGATAATAGATTAGGAGAGAAGATTACCGATGATGTGATTGGAAAATGTCATCAATGTCAGGAAGAATGTGATCAACATATAAACTGTAGTAATGATGCATGCCATATTCTATTTATTCAATGTGAGCAATGTGCAGAAAAATATGATAGATGTTGCTCAGATGATTGTCAAGATTTCAATGCGTTGGATATGGAAGAACAAAAAAAATTAAGAAAAAATGTAGATAAAAAAGTTTCTAGCGCTAAATTATCCACGAAATTTAGACCAAAACTATATAAACTATTTAATTATTGGAAATAAACATATGTCACTAATAGATAAAATAAAAGAAACATTCACTACACCAATCTCAGTTAGCTATAAAGAGAAGAAAGAATATAGCAAGTTAGATATGATTGTATTAAATCCTGTTTTTCTTTTCTTATTGGTTGCTTCTATGACATGGTCAGCATGGGATGTATCAAGACCTAAGACGTCTGCAGTAGCCGATGCTGCGCTAAGCAATGCAATGGTTTATTTTGAGCAAGGAGATTTTGATAATGCAGTCTTGCAACTAGAATCTGTTGTTGAGAACCATAAAGGAACTTCCTCTGCAAATCAGGCTAAATTTTATTTAGGTAGAACGGCATTTATTAATGGAAATCACGATAAAGCAATTGTGTTGTTATCTGAATGTGCTGGAAAGCTTAAATATTCTACATTAAAAACAGAGGCATATATTATGTTGGGTCAACTTGATTCTGATTTAGATAGTGCTTTAAAGTTTTTTAATAAAGCACAAAAAAATGCATTATCTGAGAATGAAATAACTTATATCTCTATCTTAAAAGCAAAGCGTTTAACTATGGAAGGTAAAAAAGCAGAAGCATTAGAAATATTAGATCAAATAGATACTGAAAATAATACATATGAAGAGCTATTTGAAGAGGTATATGGGGTTGCATTAACTTTAAACTAAGTTTCTTGTTTAAAAGGTTTTTAATAAATATATTTACGCAGTATTTGAATGGGCCACGGCCCATTTTTGTTATAATAAAAAAAATAGAAGATTTGAAAGGTTGACATGATAAACAGAGATTTAATTGATATTTTTATTGAATTAGCGAGAGAAAAGAACATTGAACGTTCTGAGTTAGGAACAATTATTGAACAGCTCTTTTTATTTATTATTGATAAAGAAAAAGGTGAATCTGATAATTGTAGTGTGATTGTGAATCTAGATAAAGGTGAGATTGAAATTTATGTAGAAAAAACAATTGTTGAAGAAGTCGATGACGATCACTTTGATATTACACTAGAAAGAGCTCTAGAGCTTGAACCAGAATTAGTAGACTTAAAGTTAGGCGATACTTTTGTAGAGGTAATTGATCCTGCAAGGTTCGGTAGAAGATTGGTTGCAAACGCAAGACAGTTTTTAAACAAAAGAACCCGCGAAGTACAACAACAATATATCTATGAAGATTATGTACAAAGAATCGGTGAGGTTATTATCGGTACTGTACACCAAGTACATAGAGAAAATACCTTTGTAAATATAGAGCAAACTGAGCTAAGAATGCCTCGCAATGAACAGATTTTTTCAGAAAGATTTAGAAGAGGAGATACAATTAGAGCGCTTGTTAAAGCAGTAGAGGTTACTCCTAAAGGTCCAGATATTCTTATATCTAGAAGTGATGATCTATTTCTTTATAAACTATTTGAAATGGAAGTTCCTGAAATCGAAGATGGTATTATTGAGATAAAAGGGATTGCGAGAAAACCTGGAGAGAGAAGTAAGATTATTGTTCATTCTATTGATAAACGAATTGATGCGGTTGGTGCTTGTGTTGGTATGAGAGGAAGTCGTATCCAGTCTGTAGTAAGAGAATTAAACAATGAAAAAATTGACATTGTTAACTACACAGAAAAATCAGAAGTGTTTATTACTAGAGCTTTATCGCCAGCTAAACCGGTGGATTTATATATAGATGATGACAGAAAGTATTGTGTCGCTATATTTGATGAAGGTGGTCTAGAAAATGCAGTTGGTAGAAGTGGAGTAAATATCAATTTAGCTTCAAAATTAACTGGATATACCATTGATGCGTATACCAAGAAAGAGTATGAAGACGTATTATTAAATCAAAAAACTAATCTTGATACATTTAAAGGTATTAAAAAGGGCGTATTGAAGAAACTGGCCAGCGAAGATATTGTTAGCGTTGCAGATTACCTAGGAGCAAAAAAGTTTGTATTAGTAGATGAGCTTGAGCTTAGCACTGATGAGATCGATTCTATTAGTTCTGCTGTAAATGAGTTTATTAGTAAGAATAATGAGCCAGAAGAAGAAGATAAAGAAACACCAGCTGAAGAAGTTGTTGAGGCAATTGTTGAAGAAGTTGAAAAAGAAACACCAGCTGAAGAAGAAGTAGTAGAAGAAGCTCCAGCAGAGGAAGAAACACCAGCTGAAGAAGAAGTAGTAGAAGAAGCTCCAGCAGAGGAAGAAACACCAGCTGAAGAAGAAGTAGTAGAAGAAGCTCCAGCAGAGGAAGAAACACCAGCTGAAGAAGAAGTAGTGGAAGAGGAAAAATAAATAAATGACTGACTCTATTAGAATCTTTCAATTAGCAAAAGAGTTAAACATATCTCATACTGATATTGTCGATTTTCTTAAAGAAAAAGGCATATCTGTCTCAAGTCATATGTCGCCAATTGATGGAAAAACTCAACAAATAGTATATACTGAGTTTGCTAAAGATAGACAGTCAGCAGAACGAGACAGAAAAGAGCAAGTTAGAAAAGAGATTCATGATTCTAAAGTCGTGATGGAAACAAAATCTGTTAAAAAGTTTAAGATTCTATCAGTTCAAGATCAAAGAGATCAAGCCAAACCTAAAAAGGCTGCAGCTAAAGATGCCAAAGAAGATAAGAAGACATCTAAAGATACCAAAACAAAGAAAGCTGTAGAGAAGAAAGCACCAAAAAAGAAATTAAGAAAAATTACACTTAGAGAATCTGTTTCACCCAAAGACAAAAAAGAACTTAAAAAAGACAAAGAAGCAATTAAGAAGGATACTTCTGCAGTAAAAAGACTTAAAAAGACATTAGCGTCTATGGATTCTAGTCCAAAAAAGAAATCATATAAGAAAGCCAAGAAAGATGCAGATATTGATACGGGTGATACCACAAGAGTTGTAGAATTGGCAGAATATGCTAGTATTGATGAGATTGCAAAAGTATTAGATGTGAGCACCAGCGAAGTGATTGGAAAATGTTTACAAATGGGTATTTTGGCTACTGTTAATCAAAGGTTAGAGTGGGATGTTATTGAATTGATTGCTGGTGAATATGAGGTTGAATTAAAGAAGCATGAAGAAGTTGTAGATGACTTGTTTGTAATGACTCATACAGAAGAAGAATTAAAAGATGCAACAAAGCGTGCACCAGTGGTAACGATTATGGGTCACGTAGATCATGGTAAAACATCTATTCTAGATTATATTAGAGAAACCAAAGTAGCCGAAGGTGAATCTGGTGGAATTACGCAAAGAGTAGGGGCATATCAAGTTGAGCATAATAGTAATAAAATTACATTTTTAGATACACCGGGACACGAAGCATTTACCGCTATGAGAGCAAGAGGTGCACAATCAACAGATATCGTTATACTTGTTGTTGCAGCAGATGATAGTGTTATGCCACAAACTTTAGAGGCTATCAACCATGCAAAGGCAGCAGAAGTGCCAATTATCGTTGCAATTAATAAGATTGATAAGCCTGGAGCTAATCCAGATAATGTAAGAAGAGAATTATCAGAGAAAGATGTTCTTGTTGAAGATTGGGGAGGTAAAATTCAGTCTGTTCCGACTTCTGCAAAAACAGGAGAAGGCATTGATGAACTAATGGAAGCAATCCTATTAGAAGCTGAAGTATTAGATTTAAAAGCAAATGATAATGTAGATTGCAAGGGAACCGTTATTGATTCTAAGTTAGATAAAGGATTAGGTCCAATAGCTACTGTTTTAATTCAAAAAGGAACTCTAAAAATTGGAATTCCATTTATTTGCAATAATCATCCAGGAAAAGTTCGTGCAATCATGAACGAAAAAGGAGAGCGTATTAAAGAAGCAGGCCCTTCAGATGCGGTACAAATCCTTGGATTTGATCAAGTGCCTCAGTCAGGAGATATTTTTGCTCAAGTTACCAACGAGTCTGATTTGAAGAAAATTGCAAATGATAGACAAAGAATTAAGCGAGAAATTGATTTACAAATGGTACAAAAAACATCTCTAGATAGTATTTCTGCTCAAATTAAGGAAGGTGACGTCAATAATTTGAATATTATTATAAAAGCAGACTCTGATGGTTCTATTGAAGCGCTTATACAAAGTTTAGAAAAAATTAATAACGATGAGGTTGGAGTAGATATTGTGCATAGAGGAGTAGGTAATGTAAGCGATTCAGATGTATTACTTGCTCAGGCATCTGAAGCTGTAGTAGTAGGTTTTGGTGTTCAAATACCATCTAATACAAAATTATTAGCGAATCAAAGCAATGTAGAGATTAGAGCATATAACATCATTTATCAAGTTGTTGAAGATATCAAATTAGCTGTTGAAGGATTGTTAAGACCTGATCTTGTAGAGGAAATTCTAGGAGAAGCTATTGTTAAAGAGTCATTCAAGATTCCAAAAATTGGTTTTATCGCTGGTTCTCAAGTTGAAAGCGGAAAAATTACTAGAGATTGTTTTGTCAGATTGATGAGAGAAGAAGAAGAATTGGTGTCAAAAGGAAAGATAGTGTCATTAAAACGCTTCAAGGATGATGTAAATAGTGTTGAGTCCGGCTTAGAATGCGGAATTGCAGTCGAGGGAGTAAAAAAATATTTCCCTGGAGATAAGATTGTGGCATATCAAATCAATGAAATTAAAAGAAAATTATCAGACAGTTGAATACAAAACCATTTTCAAGATCAGAGCGCGTTGAACAGCAAGTTTTAAAGACTATTAA